>CAYMTM010000300.1:0-4392 GCA_964393375.1 uncultured Rhodospirillaceae bacterium | reverse complement strand
CCACGCCCGGCAGCGAACCCGCCCCGTGGCCCAGCACGGTCGCCAGCGGCGTGCGGTGGCGGTCGGCGTCCGGCAGGTCGGCGCCGATCAGCACGGTCTTGCCCTTGAACAGCTCCGCCGGCAATTCCGGCACCAGATGCGCCTCGTATTGCAGGAACACGGGCTCGCGAATGCTGCGGCGGGTCAGGTAGTAGAGCCCGATCGTCTGGCGCGGCGGCGTCACGCCGATCTGGGCCGCCACCGCGCCCGGAAAGCCGAGTTCGAACTCCTTGGTGAAATCGTCCTGGCGGCCGGGATAGATCGCGCGGATCGTCCCGTCCACGTCCGATTCCAGCGTCACGTAGCCGCGGCGCACGCGCACCCCGTCGAAGAACTGCTCGAGGGTCAGCGCCTGCTTGCGCGTCAGGCCCTCGTCGAAGCCGGCCCAGGCGACGACCGGCGCCACCGGCCAGTCGCGCAGCGCCCGGCGCAGCGCGTCGTCCTTCTCCTTCACCGTCGGCTGGTCGAATAGCAGGTCGACGCCGATCACCTGGGCGCCCTTGGCGCGCAACTGGTTGATCGTTTCGGCCAGCAGGCCGCGGTCGACGGGCTGGCGGTACTCCAACGTGGCGAGGGTTTCCTCGGTGATGGTCACGATCACGATGTTGGGGTGCGGATCGGGGACCCCTCTGGACAGCGCGGTCAGGCGGAAGTCGATCAGCCACTGCTCGGCGACCGACAGGAAGGCCAGGTTTCGTACCGCGGCGATGCTCAGGCCCGCGATCACGACCGCGATGGCGGTCAGGGTCGCAAGATCCAGCCACGTGAAATCGCCAAGGCCAGGGAGGGTCGGTCGCCGGCCCTTCGCCTGGCCCTTGGTCTTGGCAGCTCCAGCCGTATTGGCTTGGCTCATGTCCGTTCAGCCCCCCGGATCGGCGCCCGCCGGCGGCCCGCGCCGCCGGCGGCAGGGTTCAAGACCCCAGGTTCATGATTTGCACACGCCGGTTGATGTCGCGCTCCGGGTTGGCCGGGTCAAGCGGCTCGGTCTTGCCCTTGCCCACGGTCTGCAGCCGGGCGGCTTCGATCTTGTGGTTGGCGACCAGGAAATCCTTGGCCGCCTTCGCGCGGCGCTCCGACAGGGCCTGGTTGTATTCGGCGCTGCCCTTGCTGTCGGTATGGCCCTCGAGCAGGAACCTGCTGCCGCGCAGCCGCTCGGAATTGAGCGCCTTGCCCAGGTTGTCGAGGATCGCCGCACCCTGCGGCGTGACGCGGTCGGAATTGAAGTCGAACATGATGTTGATCGCGACGGCCGAAACCGCCTGGACCGGCTTCGCCTCGGCGGCAGGCGCCGCGACCTTGGTAGCGGGCGCGGCAGGAGCCGCCTGCGGCGGCGCGCCGGGTGCGGCGGCAGGCGTTGCCGTGGTGGTCTGCTTCGGCGCCTGGTTGCCCAACGTGATGCCGCGGAAGCGCACGGTGGAAGCCGCCTGCTTCGGCGCCAGCGCGTCTTCGAGCTGCTGCGCCGAGGGCGTGCCTTGCAGAATCTGCAGTTCGGTCGCGGCGGCGCCGCCCAGGATCGCCAGGGTGATCGCGCCGGCGAGCGAAACTACCGAAAGCTTGGTCTTCAGGTTGCGCATGGTCTTCACTCCCTAATCGTTGTCGGCGGCGGGGACGCGGCGCCGGCCATGCCGTCGCCGCGTCCCGGGCGCACCGCCTATTCCGTCACCGTGATCGGCATCGAGGCGGTGGCCACGTTGCCGTCCGGCACCCGCTTGAACACGTCCATCAGCGAGCTCGCCATCTTGGCCGGCAGCACCGCGAAGCCGGGCTTGCCGATCTCCGCCGGCAGGTCCTTGGTGGCGTCGCGGTCAAGCGCAAAGCATTGCACCTCCGAGGCGCCAGCCGGCCCGGTCAGTTGCATCGGCGCTTCCCAGGCCGGCGCGGGGATCGATTGCGCCCCGCCGGCGCCGATCTGTGCCGTGCGGTCGAACTGGCTGGGGAAGATCTTCGTCACCTCGCCCGCCACGTCGCGGTAGAAGCAATAGACATAGGCATCGCGGCTGGACCGGATCGACAGCTTCAGCTCCTCGCCGACCTTGTAGCTGGCCGAAGCGCGGCCGTCGCCGCCGACCTCGAGGTCGAACAGCTTGCCGACCAGTCCGCGCTCCAGGCTGTCGATCATCGCCGAGGCCTGGCGCTGGCAGCCCTGCTCGGCCATCCACAACGCCACCTGGCCGGAGGTCAGGCCCTTCTGGTCCAGCATGTGCACCGCGATCGAGGTCGTGGTGGCGCCCATGCGCAGCTCGTAGGTCGCGCCGTTCTTGACCGGGACGCTGGCCGGCCATTGCAGGGTCGCCTGCGACTTCGGCCACGGCACGTCCATCTTGGCGCCGCTGGGCTTGGACTCGATCGTGATGGACTCGAAGCCCGCCGCCTTGCCGCGCGTCAGGGTCACGGCCCGGTCGGCCGCGACACACCAGTGACCCGCCGCGCTGACGTCGATCGTCCACGGATCCGCCGGGGCGGCGCCGAGGCCCAGGCCCGCGGCGCCGACGCCGCGGAATGCGCCGATCCGGCGCGGGGCGTCGGACTGCTCGCGCAGCGCATCGCCCAGCCGCTCGAGGAGGCCCGAGGCGTCGCTCACGCTGCGGAAGGCGCCGGTCGCGCGCGGGGTCGGGGCCGTCGGCTCCGAGGTGCCGAGCGTGCCGCTGAACGGACCGCGCACGGTCATCACTTTGCCGCTGGCGTCCATCAGCACGACGCGCGTGCCCGACGGCACCGCGATCGCCTGGCCCATGCCGACGCGGTCGCCCTTCTTCATGCCGTCGGCGGTCGAGCTGATAATCACGAACGACGACGCGCCGGGCGCCGGGGTCGGCATCGGGGCGGGAGCCGCGGCGGTCTGGGTCGGCGCCGGGGCCGGCCGCTGGGCCTGCTGCACTGGGACCGGCACAGGCGCCGGCTTGGCGGCGGCGAGCTTCGCCTGCTCGGCGGCCTTGGCGGCCTCCGCCTTGGCGATCTCGGCCTGCTTGGCCGCCTCGGCCCTGGCCTGCTCGATCTTGGCCTGCTCGGCCTTGGCCTGCTCGGCGGCCCTGGCCGCCTCGGCCTTGGCCATCTCGACCTGCTTGGCCGCCTCGGCCTTCGCGCTCTCGGCTTGCTTGGCCGCCTCGGCCTTGGCGAACTCGGCCTGCTTGGCAGCCTCGGCCTTGGCGTCCGCCAGGATCCTGTCGGCCTCGGCTTGCGCCTTGGCCCTGGCCTCCTCGGCCGCTTTCTGGGCTGCTTGGTCGGCGGCCTGCTGCTGGGCCTGAAGCGCCGCGATCTGAGCGGCGATGGTCCCGCCGGCGGCGGCCAGCGCCGTACCGCCTCCCTTGTCCAGCTCCTCCATCCGGGCCTTCACGGCCGGCACGAACATGCCGTCCGGGTAGCGCGTCAGGTACGCCGAAAGCACGTTCTTGTCCGTGCTGTCCTTGATCACGGACCAGAAGACGATCTCCGACGTGCGGTTCACGTCGGTGCGAAGCGCGTTGTACGACAGGATGGACAGGGCGGCGAAGCCGGCGACCAGAACTCCACCCATCAGGTAGGGGATTCGTGCGTTGGACATGGGGCACCTCTACTGGATCGAATGCCCGAAGAGCTCTCGCCTTCGGACACATGCTACGTCAATCGGTTTAACCTGCAACCACGCTCGCATGGATGGCCAAAACATGCTGTGGTCAACGTCACTTCGCCGCTGTGGCCTGCATCACACGGGGTGTGACGGCCATGCACTACCCTGTGGCAAGGGCCGGAGGCGCCATCCGGGGCTTCCCGCGAGGCTCGCGCCCCAAGGGTCGCGTTGGCGGACTGACGGCTATATAATACACGCGATTGCGGTCCGGTCCGTGACCGTTAATGCATACGCGGGAGATTTCGCGCGATGGCCGCCACCGCGACGGCGCTGCGCCAGGGCTCGCAGCCGAACGACCTGGAACCGTTCTGGATGCCGTTTACCAACAACCGGCAGTTCAAGCGGCTGCCGCGCATGCTGGTTTCGGCCAAGGACATGCATTTCCGCGCGGCCGACGGGCGCCAGGTGCTGGACGGAACGGCGGGGCTGTGGTGCGTCAATGCCGGACATGGCCGCCAGAAAATTGTCGAGGCGGTCCAGCGGCAGGTCGCCAAACTCGATTTTGCGCCGACCTTCCAGATGGGCCATCCGCTGCCATTCGAGCTGGCCGGGCGCCTGGTCCAGTTCATGGACGGCCAGTATGACCACGTTTTCTTTACTAACTCGGGCTCCGAGTCGGTCGACACCGCCCTCAAGATCGCCATCGCCTACCAGCGCGCGATCGGACAGGGTACCCGGACCAGGCTGATCGGGCGCGAGCGCGGCTATCACGGGGTCGGCTTCGGCGGCATCTCGGTCGGCGGCAT
>CAYMTM010000299.1:0-4452 GCA_964393375.1 uncultured Rhodospirillaceae bacterium | reverse complement strand
CCTTCAGCCGGGGGTTCAGCTCCGACACCTGTTCGAGGAAGGCGAGATCGGCCCACTTCCCGCGCGGCGCGGCGCCCTCGGGATTGCGGTCGAGCACCCGGCGGACCTCCACCGCGTCGGGGTACCGCTGCTCCGCCGGCCACATGGCCGGCGCGTCGGCCTCGTAGTCCCACATGGTGTAGCCGAGGAAGCTGTTCATGAACATGTTCGGCTGGTGCATGTGGCAGATCATGCACTGGGACGTCGGGATGGCGTTGGTGAAGCTGTGCTTCAGCGGATGGCCGGGCTGGCCGCGCGGAATGGTCGGATCGACGGTCTGGGTCGTGCCGTCGTGGCCGAACTTGGCGTAGGGGCCGGAATGGCGCGGGTCGCGGTCGTTGGCGTAGACCACGTGACAGGAACCGCAGCCCGAAGTGCGGTAGTCGCCCGGCTGGTCGTTGGTCCCGAGGAACCAGGTGAACGGGTCGTTCAGGCGGGTCTTGTGGATGTTGATGACCGGCACGGCGATGCGCAGGCCGGTGGCCTCGGCGCGGTTGGACTGGCGGAGGTCGGGGCGGCCCGGCTCCTCCAGGCGCTGCAGCTGTCCCAGCGAGTTCGGGTTACCGATCTCGGGGAATTGCGTGATGATGTTCCGTCCGCCGCGCTCGAACACGCGGAATATGTCGCCCGGCGGCATGGTTTCCCAGGTCGGCAGCGGCACCATGCGCGGGATGACGCCGCGCGCCAGCTTCTGCTGGTCTATCTCGCCCGGGCTGACCAGCGCCGCGTTGACGCCCTCGCGCGTGTAGCCCTCGCCGGCCAAGTAGTTCTTGAACGGCAGGATGTTGTTGTTGTACGCGGCGCCGCCCCACAGCATGGCGCCGGTCGCCATCATGCTGCGCTCGGCGCGATGGATGATGTTCTCGTGGCAGGCGCCGCAGGCCTCGCGCGCCACGCGCAGATCGGCGGGGTTGACGAAACGGATGTATTCCGGCGCCTCGCGGTTCAAAAGCGTGTAGCTGCGCACCGGATTGGCGCTGGAGGGATAGTTCCAGGCCATCGGGTAGCGCGGCAGGACATGCGCCTTGTTCTGCGCCTCGAAATAGGCCGGGTCGCCCTTCTTGGCGCCGGCCGGCACCTGCACCTTGGCATCGCCGCCGTGGCAGTCGACGCAGCCCAGAACGACCCCCTCGGCGATATGCATGGTCCGCGAGTCGGTCTGGGTATGGCAGGTCATGCAGCCCTGGGTCTTGGCGTCGGCCTCGGCCTGCGACTGCACGCGCGGCGCGGGCGGCGTCTTGGCGTAGACGACCTTCTGTTCGGCCGCGCCGCCGCTCGCCGCGAGCGCGGGCACGGCCGCCGCCAGAAGTACCACCGCCCCCAGCGCCGCCGCGACCTTGTGCCTCAATCCCACCCCCACGCGTCGCACCCTAGTAGGTCAAGATCAGATTGGCGAGGATCGAGTAGAGCGGGTCCTGATCCTGGCCGTCGAACGAGTAGATCCGCTTGAGTCCTTCGCCCGGCACCAGCACCGCGCCCGACAGGCGCATGACGATGTTCTGGTTGTTGAGCGGGCGATAGGTCAGGGCCGCGGACAGGTCCCAGCCGATGCTGTTGGAGATCGAGCCCTGGTTGCGCAGGAACTCGAGGTTCGAGGTGTCGGCGAACCACAGATGGTTGATGTTGGTCGACACCCGCAACTCGGGCAGGATGTCGAAGTCGGCGCCGGCGCCCAGCAACATGATGCCGGGGTTGTTGAAGTTGGACTGGCCGTGCTCCTTGGACGGGCGCAGATCTGCGATCACCGCGTTGCGCTGCTTCAGGCCGACGCCGCCGCCGCCGATGAACGGGATGCCCTGGCGGATCCAGTAGCTGGTGTCGGAGCCGGCGATCTGCGGGTTCTCGAAGATCGCCGAGAAGCCGCCCTCGGTGTCGTCGTTCGGATCCTTGTCGCCGCTGGCATAGACTACCGAGCCGCGCACGCGGATCCAGTCGAAGTCGATCGACGGCTCGGCGGCGAAGAAGAACGCCCGGATGTCCGCCTCGCGGCCGGTCATCTGGCTGTTCTTGTCGGTCCCGAACGCGCCGTACGCCGCGTGGGTCAGGTTGACCCGGCCGAAATGCCCGTCGCCGTTGAAGCCGACATAGGTGACGTTGTACTTGTGCTGCCGCTCGTCGCCGAGCGAGGCGGGCCGCTGCAGGAAGTCGTTGTCATCGTAAAAGAACCGCGAGTTCTCGCGGTTGCGGTTGTGCACGACCGTGAACTGCGGCGTATAGCCGAGCGCAAGCACGTCCTGGAAATAGATGTTGGCGATGAAGATGTCGTCATCGCGGATACGGCGCAGGATATCGTTCTGGCCGCTGTTGGTGTCCTTCTCCAGGCGGCGGAACCAGGCGACGTTGTACTGGATCTTGTTGTTGAAGCGGTTGCCGAACAGGCGCGCGCCCAGCTGGCTGTCCTGGAACAGGAAGCCGCGGAAGTCGGTCGAGAAGGGCTGGACCCCGACCCGGATCGACTCGAAGTCGTAACGCTCCGAGACGTTGTGGATGTGGTAGTCGACGAACGCCTCGGCGACGCCGAGATGCGTGTCGTTGCGCACCTTGCCCTTGGTCGGATTGGCATCCGTGATGCCCACTTCCTCGACCTGCAGGCGCGTGTAGGTGAAGACCGGCGACAGGCGGAGTTCGAAATCGGGCGGCTTGAAGGCGGTGTTGCCCTTGATCAGCGAGAACGAGCCGATCAGGTTCTGGGCGATGAAGTTCTGGCTGTATTTCGAGAACTGGTCGTTCGCGCTCGACCGGTCGGACGACGCGAAGACCACCGGCGTCGGCACCCGGCGCGGCTCGAGCACCGTATCGGAGATCAGCGAGAGGTTCACGAACCAGTCGCGCCCGAAGATGGGCCGGTCGCCCTTCAGCATGTTCTGCTTGTAGGGATCGATCGTCTCGGTCACCACGCCGATGGCGTCGGCGAGCCGCCAGCGGTCCGAGATGGGGATGAACTCGCGCGGCAGGTTGGGCGGCGCCGGCGGGATGGCGCCGGGGTTGTCGGTCGGCGTGGGCTGCTGGGCGTCGCGCGGAGCGCGGCCGGGAACCGCGCGGCGTTGCGCCTCGGATTCCGACAGCAGCACTTCCTCGCCGTCGTTGGCGGCCTGGTTGATCTGCTCCTTGCCGGCCCAGGCCGGGGCCAAGGTCGCGTAGAGCGCCGTGGCGGCGAGCAGCGAAAGCAGGCGGAAGCGACGCGGCGTCATGTCACTTCCCCCGGCAGATGTTCTGGTCACTGCCGCCGGCGCGCGGCTGGAACGGGCAGGAGACGTAGCGCAGCCGCGCGCCCATCGGCGAGAGCTGGTCGTCGCGGATGCCGAGCGGCGCGTTCTGCACGCCGGTCCCGAGCGCCAGGCCGGCGAGATGCACCCCCAGGAACCCGATCGAGTCGTCCTGGTCGATGCCGTCGCCCGACACGCCGATCCCGCCTACGAGCGTGCCGTTGCGGTAGATCGGGAAGCCGCCGGCGAACGGCTGCATGCCGTTGGCGAGTTGCTGCTTGCCGCCAGCGACCGTCACCGGCAGGAACGAGCACTGTTGCGCCGTGTCGGCGCCCAGCGTGCCGTTGAGGAACAGCAGGTGCTGGGCGATGTTGTCGATCACCAGGTCGAGCTGGATCCCCACGTTGAAGGGGCTCCAGAGGTTGTAGACGACGCTGAACGGCCCGTTCGGCGTGCCGTCCACGCCGTCCGGGTAGAACGGGCGATCCAGGTTGCCGATGCCGCGCGAGCTGTAGGCGATGCCGTCGGCCAGCGCCGAGCCGGAGACAAAGCTGCGGAACAGCGTCACATAGTTCCCGATCGATACGCCCAGCGCATTGTTGCCCACCGGCTGGCCCAGCAGCGTGGCGACGCCGGAGTTGTAAGCCTGCAGCAGCGCGCCGGCGTTCGCGCGGCTGAAGAACATCGCCGTGCGCGCCTTCTGCAGCGACACGTCGGTGCCGAAGATCGGCGCATCCGGCGTGCGCGCGATGCCGAGGATCGCGCCGTTCGAATCGACCACCGACACGGTGACCTGGATGAAGCTGTTGAGCGGCTGGCGGATCTGCGCGCGTCCCGCGAAGGCGGTCTTTAGCGCGTTCTGCAGGATCGTCGCCACCTCGTTGGCGGTCAGCGCGACGCCGGCGCCCTCGGTGCCCGCAACCGGCGGGAAGCGGTTGTTGTTCACGTTGGCCGGATCGCGCAGCACGAAGGCCGGCCCGAACTGCGAGACGACGCCGGCCGCATCGGGCGCGTAGCCGGAGGCCGGCTGGCCGTAGGCCGTGCCGTCGCGCAAGGCGGGCGCCGGCACGATGACGCCCGCGTTCGAGAAATAGTTGCGCACGCCCAGCCGGTTGCCGAGCACGCCGTCGATCGCGGCGAAGGGCGGCGCCGCGGCCGGATTGCTGAGCAGCGGGTTGTTCTTGTCGCTGCGGTCGCGGTCGACGAA
>CAYMTM010000298.1:0-4486 GCA_964393375.1 uncultured Rhodospirillaceae bacterium | reverse complement strand
CCTCAGCACGGCGATGAATTTCACCAGGGCGGGATTCCGCGCCAGGCTGCCGTCGGCCACCGCCTGGTCGATGCGCGGCAGTTCCTGCATCACCACCCGGCCGGCGCCGAGATTCATGTGTCCGACCTCGGAATTGCCCATCTGGCCCTGGGGCAGACCGACCTCGAGCTCGGAGGCGTTGAGCAGCCCGTGCGGCCAGGTCTTGAGCCAGCGGTCGAAGACGGGGGTGCGGGCCTGGCAGATGGCGTTGTCCTCGCATTCTACGCGATGGCCCCAGCCGTCCAGCACGCAAAGCACCATCGGGCGCGGCCGGCCGCCTGGGAATTGGCGCAGCATGTCGTTCATGACGGGCAATACATAAGCGATTTCAGCCCATCCGCCTATGGGTATGGCGCAGGATTCCTTGGGGTTTTGCTCGATCCCGCGTCCCGCTCTTACACCCGGTGGTAAGGATGCCCCGACAGGATGCAGTGCGCCCGGAATAGCTGCTCGGCCAGCATGACCCGGACCAGCAGGTGCGGCCAGGTCATGGGCCCCAAGGAGAGCACCAGCTTGGCGCGCCGGCGCCATTCCGGCGCGAGGCCATCCGCCCCGCCGATCACGAAGGCCAGCGCGCCGACGCCCTGTTCCTGCCATTGGCCGAAGCGTGCCGCGAAATCCTCGCTCGAGAGGACCGTGCCCCGCTGGTCCAGGGCCACGACCAGGGCCCCTTCGGGAATGGCGGCGGCGAGCAGGCGCGATTCGCTGGCGATCCGCTCGGGCAACGATAATTTGCGCCGCTCCTCGACCTCCTTGAGCACGACCTGCCAGGGCAGGCGGTCGGCGTAGTCGCGGTAGAGCGCCAGCATCGGCCCGTCGCGCAGCCTTCCCACCGCGGCGACAGTTATGCGCATCGCGGGCACAACATGGGTGGGCCCGGCCCCTTACGGGGCATTGGCGGAGCTGGCCTTAGGCCATTGCGACCAGGGTCGCCCGTCCGCGCCGCCTGGGCAGGGTCGGCGCCGATTCGGCGGCGGCCGGCAGTTCGAGGCCCCACATCTTCTCGAGATTGTAGAAGCTGCGGACCTCGGGCCGGAACACGTGCACCACGACATCGCCCGCGTCGACAAGCACCCAGTCGGCATGCGGCAGCCCCTCGATCTGGGGCGCCGCCCGGCCCGTGGCCTTGATCCGCTGGCGCAGATGCTCGGCCATCGTCGCCACGTGGCGCGAGGACGTGCCCGTAGCGATGACCATGAAGTCGGCGATGTCGGATTTTCCCGCAAGATCGATGACGACAATGTCTTCGCCCTTGTCGTCATCCAGAGACTTCTCGATCAGCGCGCGCAGCGGCGCGCTAGGGTGGGCGTCGGCCCGTTTGCGTCTGGCTATGGCGTCACCTCGCGGTTCGTGTTGCACCGACCCGCGCCGACCGTTTTCCCGAACGCCCGGCGCGGATTGCGGTGGCCGAAATGGGGTTGAGCCGGGTGAACAGGAACACCCATGCGGGCGGCCTTTGCCTCGCCAGCGATCCGGCCGCCGTTGCGGTCAGGCGCCGACGGGCGAAACGACGCGCCGCCACTCCGGACAACGCTTTGAAACAATAGGTGGGCCGATTGAAAACCGCAATGGCAACAGCATGAAAGATTTGTTGCCAGCGTTCCCAGCGTGCGATTTGGGTCAAATTGTCCGCGCCCATCAACCATACGAAGCGGGTGCGCGGAAAGGCGCGCCCCAGCTTAACCAAACTGTCGGCCGTGAACCTCGTGCCGAGCTGCGACTCGATATCGGTCACGCGGATGCGCGGATGGCGGGCCACCGCGCATGCCCCGGCGAGGCGGCGGTCGAAGGGCGCCATGCCGGCGGTGGGCTTGAGCGGGTTCTGCGGCGAGACCATCCACCACACCTCGTCGAGCCCCAGCCGTCCCAGCGCGGCCAGGCTGATCTGGCGATGGCCCTCGTGCGCGGGGTTGAACGAGCCGCCGAGGATGCCCACGCGGCGCGGCGCGAAGCCCGAGCGCGGATTGAGCGCGGCGGAACGCGCCGTCACTGGCGCCACTGCAGGGGCGGCAGGCGTGCGATCCGCACCGGGCCAAGATAGAGCCGGTTGCCGTCGCGCACCGAGATCGCCAGGCGCAGATAGGGCGGCCCGCCGTCCTCCGACGGCCGCTGCAGGGCGAACAATGCGCCCTTGGCGAGCAGCGCCTCGGCGAAGCTGAGCTGGCGGTCGAGCACCAGCGCGTCGATCAGCGCGTCGCCGCCCCGCACGCGGCCGTCGAGCTGGACCACCGCCTGCAACGCCGCGTCCAACCGCGCGGTTCCGGCGCCCTGGATCTGCAGCTTGCCCCAGGTCATCTGGAAGTCCCTGACCTCGAGATAGCCGCCGGCGTCGCGCCAGGCCGCCATCGCCGCCACCGTCGGCGCGGCGGGCGGCGGGCCGATCACGTTGGCAAGCAGCGCGATCAGGCCGATCTCCGGCCCCATCACGCCGGCCTGCTTCGCCGGCAGCACCAGGCCTTCGATCCGCGTGTCGGTCTCGTAGGACATGGCGGTCGGCTGGTTCGCCGGCATTTCGTGACGGCGCATGGCCAGCCGGGCCTTGCCGACCTGGTAGCGCTCGCCATTGTCGGTAAAGCGGGCGTTGAGGCGTGTGAGATTGAGCGCCGCCGCCTGCGCGCGGCCGCGCCCGTCCATCAGCATGTCGAGCGTGCCGCCGGCCATGGCCGCTTCCATCGGGCGCGGCCTGCCGTCGATCGGAAGACTAAAGGCATGCCTGCCGGGGAAACGGAAGGAAAGGTCGCGGATCGACCACGGCTTGACCGTGGCGGCCAGCAGCTCGCCGCGCCAGGCGAGCGGGTGGTCGCCCGCGCTCTTCAGCGCGGGCGCCGGCACGGTCAATTCGAGCGCGAATGGAAATCCGCCGCGCCCGATCGGCCCATGGGCGACGGTCCAGCCTTCGGCGCGGCGTTCGTTCTCCCAGCGCGCGATGCCGGCCTCGAGCTGGCCCGCCATGACGAACCAATAGGCCGCATAGCCGCCGGCCGCAGCCACCAGCAGGACCGCGGCGATCAGGGAATAGGAGCGGGCGCTGCGCATCGCGATGGCGCCGCATTATAGCGATGCGCACGCAGGCGCAAAGCATTGGTGCGTCGGGCCTCGCGAGTCTAGAGTCCGCGCCGCATGGCCATGCCCTCCGCCGCCGATCGCATCCTGCCGCCCGCCTTGTTCGTGTTCCTTTGGAGCACGGGCTTCATCGCCACCAAGGCGGGCCTGCCCTATGCCGAGCCGCTGACCTTTCTGCTGCTGCGCTTCGCCATCGTGGCGGCGCTGATGCTGGCAGTGGCGATTGCGGGCGGCGCGCGCTGGCCGCGCGGAACGATGGCGCTGCATGTCGGCGTCGTGGGCGTCCTGATCCACGCGGGCTATCTGGGCGGGGTTTATGTCGCGATCAGCCGCGGCGTGCCGGCGGGACTGTCGGCGATGATCGTCGGCGCACAGCCGCTCTTGATGGCACTGATGGCCTGGCCCATGACCGGCGAGCGCGTGGCGCCCCTGCAGTGGTTCGGCCTGGTCGTGGGCTTCGCGGGCGTCGGGCTGGTGATGGCCGACCGGCTGGGCTTCGGCGGGGCCGATCCGGCCGGCATCGCCCTGTGCGTGATGGCGACGGTCGCCATGGCGCTCGGCAGCCTGTACCAGAAGCGTTTCTGCGCGGCGGTCGACCTGCGCAGCGGTGCGGTGATTCAGTACGTCGCCGCCGGCCTTCCCATGCTGGTCCTGGCGCCGGCGCTGGAGACCATGACCATCCGCTGGACCCCGCAGTTCGTGCTGACCATGGCCTGGCTGGTGCTGGTGCTTTCGATCGGGGCGGTCAGCCTGCTCTACGTGCTGATCCGCCGCGGCGCCGCGGCCGACGTGGCGAGCCTGTTCTACCTGGTGCCGCCGACCACCGTGCTGATGGGCTGGATGCTGTTCGGCGAGACCTTGTCGCCGGCCGCGATCTTGGGCATGGTGCTGGCCGCCGTGGGCGTTGCATTGGTCAATCGGCCGCGGACGGGGGGACGACCGGGTTGACGCGTTGAGCACGAAGCGCGACTACCAGTTCCGCGACGGCCACGGGTTCTGGGTGTTCGGCTACGGGTCCTTGATGTGGGACCCGGGCTTCGCCTTCGTCGAGAAGCGCGTCGGGATGCTGCGCGGCTACCATCGCAGCTTCTGCCTCTATTCCCATCGCTATCGCGGCACGCCGGAAAGACCCGGGCTGGTGCTGGGGCTCGACCGCGGCGGGTGCTGCCGCGGCATCGTCTATCGCGTGTCCGACCGCCACGCAGACGAGGCGCGCGCCTATCTGTGGGAGCGCGAGATGAGCCCGGCGACGGTCGAGGCAAGCTCCTACCACCCGCGGCACGTCCATGTGGCGACCGACAGGGGCGTGGTGGATGCGGTCGCCTTCGTGATCAAGCGCGACCACCCGCAATATGCCGGCAAGCTGCCGCCCGAGCGCATCCTG
>CAYMTM010000297.1:0-4519 GCA_964393375.1 uncultured Rhodospirillaceae bacterium | reverse complement strand
TCGATGCCGCGCTGGGCTACGGCGAGGGCGACTCGATGACCCTGGTCACGGTCGAGGGACCTGGCATCGAGATACTGACGCTGGGCGGCGAGGTGCGCCCGGACGAAAACGGCAATCCGGTGGCGGCGCTGCGCGGAACGATCTCGGACTCCGACGCCACCGTTTACGGCGGCGAGTTCGTGCGCGGCGGCAACCCGATCTGCATCACGCTGGAGATCGTGCTGCAGGAATGGATTCCCGAATTGACGTCGATGCAGACAAGGCAGGGCAGGATCGATGGTTGATCGTTTCTCGGCGCTGGTGTTGGATGAATCCGACGGCAAGGTGACGTCGTCGATCAAGGAGCTGCCCGTAAGCGCCCTGCCCGCAGGCGACGTGACGGTGCGGGTCACCCATTCGACGCTCAACTACAAGGACGGGCTGGTGCTCAACGGTCTGGGCCGCCTGGTGCGCAGATATCCGCACGTGCCGGGCATCGATTTTGCCGGCATGGTCGAGGAATCCCAGCACAAGGACTGGAAGCCGGGCGACCATGTCGTGCTGACCGGCTGGCGGGTTGGCGAGACGCATTGGGGCGGCTATGCCACCCGCGCACGGGTCAAGGGCGAGTGGCTGGTGCCTCTGGCCCGGGGTCTGACGGCGCGGCAGGCCATGGCGATCGGCACCGCCGGGTTCACCGCCATGCTGGCGGTGCTGGCGCTGGAAGCGCATGGCGTGACGCCCGACCAGGGCGAGGTGCTGGTGACGGGTGCCGCCGGCGGGGTGGGCAGCGTCGCCACCGCGGTGCTGGCGAAGCTGGGCTATAGCGTCGCCTGTTCCACCGGGCGCCCGGCCACGCACGACTACCTGCGGGGCCTGGGTGCCAAGACTTTGATCGACCGTGCCTCGATCGCCATTCCGTCGGGCAAGCCGCTCGACACCGAGCGCTGGGCCGGCGCGATCGATCCGGTCGGAGGGGCGACCTTGGCGGCGATCCTGCCGCAGATCAGGTATCGCGGCTCGGTCGCGGCCTGCGGCCTGGCCGGCGGCACCAAGCTGGAGACGACGGTGATCCCGTTCCTGTTGCGCGGCGTCAACCTTCTGGGCATCGATTCGGTCATGTGCCCGATGGGGCTGCGCCGGCAGGCCTGGGAGCGCCTGGGGCGCGACCTGCCGCTGGACAAGCTCGACTCGATGATCGAAACGGCCAAGCTCGCCGACCTGCCCCGGCTGGCCGGCGCGATCCTCAAGGGCGAGGTGCGTGGCCGCGTCGTGGTCGAGACCGGCGGATGAGCACAGCCGAACGCCGCAGCGTCATCCTGACCGGGGCGTCGCGCGGCATCGGGCACGCAACCGTCCGGCGCTTCTCGGCCGAGGGCTGGCGCATCATCACCTGCTCGCGCGAGGATGCGCCGCCGGAATGCCGCCGCGACCCCAACTGGTCGCACCACATTCCCGCCGATTTGGCCGACCCAAAGTCCCGCGACCACTTCGTTAAGGCAGCCAACGACGCCCTTGCCGGCGGCCCGCTGCACGCGCTCGTGAACAACGCCGCCGTATCGCCCAAGACGCCGTTCAAGGAGCGTCTTGGCTGCCTGAACGGCCCGATCGACGGCTGGCGCGAGGTGTTCGAGCTCAACTTTTTCACGCCGCTGGTGTTGGCACGCGGCTTCGCCCCGGCGCTGCGCCTGGGCAAGGGCAGCATCGTCAACGTCACCTCGATCGCTGGCCATGCGATCCACCCCTTCGCCGGCTCGGCCTATTCAACCTCGAAGGCGGCGCTGTCGGCGCTGACACGCGAGATGGCGGTGGAATTCGCGCAACTCGGCGTGCGCGTCAACGCCGTGGCGCCGGGCGAGATCGAAACCGACATGATCGGCGCGGACTACGAGCCGCTGATCAACCGCATCCCTATGCACCGCATGGGCACGCCGGACGAGGTGGCGGCGACGGTCTACCAGCTCTGCCAGCCCGATTTCGGCTACGTCACCGGCACGGAAATCTTCGTGACCGGCGGCCAGCATCTTTACTAGCGATCCTTAACGCCGCCGACTTGCCGTTGTCACAATTCGCGCATTAAAGTTCTTGTAACAATGCGCCGGGTTCCACCGGACGCAGGCGATCGGGGAAGGAAGCGCAGGGATGCCAGGCGCGGGGCTGGACATCCGCGGTCTTGAGGCCGCCTATGGCGGCGTTCAGGTGCTGCGGGGCATCGACCTGAGGGTCGATCCCGGGTCGTTCGTCGCCCTTCTGGGCGCCTCGGGCTGCGGCACGACGACCCTGCTGCGCGCGATTTCCGGCTTTGTGCCGGTCACTTCCGGCCAGGTGCTGGTCAACGACCGGGACATCACAGACCAGCCGCCCGACAAGCGCGGCATGGCGATGGTGTTCCAGTCCTACGCCCTGTGGCCGCACATGACGACGGCCCAGAACATCGGCTACGGGCTGAAGCTGCGCCGGCTGCCCCGCGAGGCGATCGCCAAGCGCGTCGGCGAGCTGCTGGCGATGCTGAAGCTGGACGGGCTGGGCCAGCGCATGGTCACGCAGCTCTCGGGCGGCCAGCGCCAGCGCGTGGCGCTGGGCCGCGCCCTGGCGATCAATCCCGACATCCTGCTGCTGGACGAGCCGCTGTCGAACCTGGATGCGCGCATCCGCGAGGAGGTGCGCCACGAGATCAAGGCGCTGCAGCAGGGGCTCGGCATCACCGCCATCCATGTCACCCACGACCGCGAGGAGGCCATGGTGATGGCCGATCGCATCGTGGTGATGGACGCCGGACGGATCGCCCAGCAGGGCACGCCCGAGGATGTCTACAACCGCCCGGTCTCGGCCTTCGTCGCCGGCTTCATGGGTGCCGGCAACGTGATCCGCCTCGACGCCAGGCCGAACGGCGGCGGACTTTCGATCGCGCCCGGCCCGCATAACTCGGCCGCGCATGTCGCCGCGCCGGCGCTGGGACCCGGCATCGACGCGGACTATGCCGGGCCGGTGATCGCACATTTCCGCAGCGAGGCCGCCGAACTTGGCGCCGCCGCGCAGGGTGCGGACGATGTTCTTGTTCTGCGCGGGCAGGTTTCCCAGGCCTCCTATCCCGGCGGGCACTACCGCTACGCCGTGGCGGTCGGCGAACTCAAGGTCATCGTCGACGCGCCGGACCGGCTTTCGGTTGGCGAAGCGGTCGGCGTGCGCCTGCCGGTTTCCGCGCTGCATCTGTTCCCCGACGACGGCCGCGCCAGCGCGCCGCCGCCCCGACCGCAGCCCCCGAACCTGGCATAACCGAGGAGGTTTCCATGAACAGCAGACGTTTCCTGTTGGCCGGTGCGGCCGCGACGGCACTCGCCCTTGCCGCCGCGCCCGCAGGCGCCCAGCAGAAGATCAACCTCAACGTCGTGACCGCCGGCGACCAGAACATGGTCGACTACGTGAAGGACTACCTGGCGCCGATGTTCGAGAAGGCGAACCCGAATGTGTCGGTCAAAGCCGTCGGCACCGGCCCGGGCGACGCCGGCTCGCAGAAGATCGCCGAGAAGCTTTCGGCGCAAAAGGCCAACGCGGCCTGGGACGTCGACGTGGCGGTGGTGCACCAGAAGATGGCCGGCGACATGGTGCGCGAAGGCTTGCTCGCGCCCTATGTCAAGGATGTCAGCACCGGCAAGATGGCGACCTCGGCCACGGCCAAGAACGCGCTGGGCCAGAACGTCGAGGGCTTCGTGATCCCGATGTTCCAGAGCCAGACCGCGATCGCCTACAACCCGGCGCTGGTGGCATCGCCGCCCAAGACCTTCGCCGAACTGGAGGCCTGGGCCAAGGCCAACCCGAAGAAGTTCGGCTACAACGGGATCAAGGGCGGCATGTCCGGCGTCGCCTTCGTTGTGGGCTGGGTCTACGCCAACTCTCCGACGGGCGACAAGCTGTTCACCGGTCCCTACGACGCCGCGGCGACGGCGGCCTGGGATCCGGCCTTCGCGAAACTCAAGGAGTTCAACAAGAACGTCACGGTGACGCCTGGGAACGCCGGCACGCTGGACATGCTGAACCGCGGCGAGATCGCGATGGGGCCGGTGTGGGTCGACATGTTCTATACCTGGATGGCCGACGGAAAATTGCCGCCCACCATGAAGCTGGCGCTGATCGGTCCCGGCCTGCCGGGCCAGCCGATGTACTACGTCGTGCCGGCCAAGGCCGCCAACATGGATGCCGCCAAGAAGTTCGTCGAACTGGCCACCAGCCCCGCAGTCCAGGCCGAGGGCATCGTCAAGAAGTTCAACTGGTACCCCGGCATCGACGCGCAGCATGTCAAGGCGCAGCTCGACGAGAAGACCTGGAACAAGCTGTTCATCGACGTAACCCCGCAGGACCTGCAGACCAAGGGCAAGCCCTTCCCGGTGAAAGAGTATTTCGACGCGATCCTGCAGGGCTACGAGAAGAAGGTGCTGAACTGACGTTTCTGGCAGGTCGGCCTCGCCCTTGGACAAGCCCGGGGTGAGGCCGAAAGAGAGGTCCTCATGCTGCGCCTGTCGAAGCATGTGGATCGGCCGCC
>CAYMTM010000296.1:0-4596 GCA_964393375.1 uncultured Rhodospirillaceae bacterium | reverse complement strand
GGCACCTTCTACAACACCCTCATGCAGGCCATGGCCGGCGGCGAACGCGTCTTCAACCTGCTCGACCTCGATCCGGAAGTCAAAGACCTCCCCGACGCCACACCCCTCCCGCGGATCGTCGGCCGCGTCACCTTCGAGCACGTCACCTTCGCCTACCCCTCGCGGCCCGAGCGGCCGGTGCTGCGCGGCTTCGATCTCCGGGTGGCACCCGGCGAGCGGGTGGCGCTGGTGGGCCCGTCGGGCGCCGGCAAGACGACGGTGTTCCAGCTCGCGTTGCGATTCTACGACCCGAAGCTGGGCGCGGTCAGGCTGGACGGCGTCGATTTGCGCGCGGCCGATCCCGCCGCGGTGCGCGCGCGCATGGCGCTGGTGGCCCAGGAGCCGGCGATCTTCTCGACCGACGTGACCGAGAACATCCGCTATGGCCGGCCCGACGCCTCGGACGCCGCGGTGCGCGCCGCCGCCGATGCGGCGCAAGTGACCGAGTTTGCCGAGAAATTGCCGCAGGGTTTCGCCACCCAGCTCGGCGAGCGCGGGGTGCGCCTGTCCGGCGGGCAGCGCCAGCGCGTGGCGATCGCGCGCGCGATCCTGCGCGACGCGCCGCTGCTCTTGCTGGACGAGGCGACTTCGGCGCTCGACGCGGAAAGCGAGCGCCTGGTGCAGGCGGCACTGGACCGGCTGATGCGCGGGCGCACCACGATCATCATCGCCCACCGCCTCGCCACCGTGCTCAAGGCAAGGCGCATCGTCGTGCTCGACGAGGGCCGCGTGGTGGCCACCGGCAGCCACGGCGAACTCGTCAGCGCAGGCGGCCTCTACGCGCGCCTGGCGAAGCTGCAATTCGACGACGCCCGGGCGCAGGCGGGATAGACGCGGCATCGGTGTCCTTCTTGGGTTTCCCCTCCCCGCACGGAAGCGGCGGCGAAAAGAACAATGGGCCGCATCTCCTATAGCTTCAGCTTCATGCCCTCGTGCGAGGCGACGAAGCCGAGGCGCTGGTAGAAGCGATGCGCGTCGACGCGCGTTTTGTCGGTGGTGAGCTGCACCATCCCGCAGCCCTCCGCGCGCGCACGCTCGATGACGTGCCGGAACATCGCTTCCCCCAGCTTCCGCCCGCGCCAGTCGCGGTGGATGCGCACGGCTTCGACTTGCGCGCGCGTCATGCCCGCACGCGCGAGGCCGGGTATGATGGTGAGCTGCAGGCAGCCCACCACCTTGCCGCCCGCGGCGACCGCGACGATGACCTCGTTGCCCGGCTGGCGCTCGATGGCGCGGAACGCCGCGACATAGGCGTCCGACGGCGTCGCGCCGGCGCGCTCGCGCGTGCGGCCGAGCCTGTCGTCGGCCAGGAGGCGCACGATCGCCGGCAGGTCTGCTTCGGTGGCGCGGCGGAAGGTGGTCACGAGTGCTGCCGCTGACCCAGCGGCGTCATGCCCGGACTTGATCCGCGCGTCCACGCCGGCCCTTGCCGCGCAATGAAACGTGAATGGCCGGCTCAAGTCCGGCCATGACAAGTGGAATGGAGGAGCCGCTCACCGCTGGTCGAACTTGAGTTCGATGCGGCGGTTGCGGCGGCGGCCGATCTCGTCGTCGCGCTCGTCGAGCGGCTGGAACTCGCCGAATCCGGCCGCGGCCAGGCGCTCGGCCGGAATGCCCTGGGCGATCAGGAAGCGCACCACCGCCAGCGCGCGGGCGAAGGACAGGTCCCAGTTCGATCTGTAGAGCCTCGCGATCGGCTGCTTGTCGGTGTGGCCGTCGACGCGCAGGATCCAGTTGACGTCGGGCGGGATGGTCTTGGCGATGTCCTTGAGCGCCGTCGCCAGATCGGCGAGCTGCGCGCGGCCCTCCGGGCCGATATCGGCCGAGCCGGAATCGAACAGCACTTCGGACTGGAACACGAAGCGGTCGCCGACCACGCGGATGTCCTGGCGCTCGCCCAAAAGCTCGCGCAGCTTGCCGAAGAACTCCGAGCGGTAGCGCGCCAGTTCCTGCACCTTCGAGGCCAGCGCCACGTTGAGCCGCCGGCCGAGATCGGCGATCTGCGCCTCCTGCTCCTTGCCCTTGGTCTCCGACAGTTCCAGCGCGGCAGAAACCTTGGCAATCTGTTCGCGCAATGCGGCGATCTGGCGGTTCAGCAGCGCCAGCTCGTCGCGCGCCTTGCTGGCGCCCGCCTTCTCCTCCTCCAGCGACTTCTGCCCCTCGGCCAGCCGGCGTTCGAGGTCCCTGGCGCGATCGTCGGCGCTTCTGGCCGCCGCCTCGCGCTCCTTCACCTCCGCCTCCAGCCGCTCCTTGAGCGCCTGCAGGCCGGAGATCTCGCGCACCAGCTGGTCGATGCGCTGCTGCGCGGCCTCGGCCGACTTCGCCTGCGCCGCCAGGTTCTGCTGGAGCTGCGCGCGGTTCTGGTCGGCCTCCTTCAGCTTCGCCGCCTCCTCCGCCAGCAGCCGGGCCAGCCGGTCGCGGTCGGCCTCCAGCGCCACGAACCTCGCGGTCAGGCCGGCGATCGAGGCGCGCCCGCCCTCGATCGTATTGTTCGCCTCGGCCAGGGCCTGCTGGTTCTTCCAGGCCTCGGTTTCGGCCTTCTCCAGGCGCTGGGTGAGCTGGCCCAGCCGGTTCGACAGATCGTCGCGGTCGGCGATCGAGGCCTTCAGCTCGGCGGAGAGCTGCGCGAAGTTGGCGCGCAGATCGGCGTTCGATTGGCGCTCCATGCTGAGCAGGTCGGCGATCTCGGCGATCTGGCCCGACAGATCCTTCAGGGTCTTTTCGCGACCGGACAGCGCCTCGCGCAGGTAGAACTGCGCCACCACGAAGACCATGAGCAGGAACATGACGACCATGACCAGGGTCGCCAGCGCGTCGACCCAGCCCGGCCACACATTGATCGGCGCGCGCCCGCGCCGTGCCGCGAAGTCCGCCATGGCCTAGCGCTGGCTTTCCTCGGCGACCGCCGCGATGGTGCGCGCAAGCAGGCGGATCTCGGTGCGGATCTCCTGCACCGCCTGGTTGCGGCCGGCGCCGAGCTCCTCCAGCAGGCGCGCGCAGTAGATCTCAAGGTTGCGCAGATGCGCGCGGCTGGCCTCGTCGACGCCGATCTTGCCGTCACCCACGGCCGAGACCAGCTTGGCCATGACCGGCTTGAGCTCGAGCTGGCTTTCCGCCAGACGCAGCATCAGCTGGCGCTCGGTGCGCATCTGCTCGGTGAAGGCGGACAGGCGGTCATTCAAGGCCATCAGGTTCGCCGTCACCTGGCCACGGTTGTCCTCCGCCGTCGCCACGATGCGCTGCAGATGCTCGAGGCTCACCGCGGTCTGCTCCAGCAGGGCCTGGATATAGGCGGGCACCGACTGGTCGTCGCCGCCCGGACCGCCGCTCGACAAACGCGTCAGCCCGCTCAGCCATTCCTCGAGGTCGTTGTAGAAGCGGTTCTGCGCCTGGCCGACCTGCAGTTCCAGAAAGCCGAGGACCAGCGAGCCCGCCAGGCCGAACAGCGAGGCGCTGAATGCCGTTCCCATGCCGCCCAGCGGCGCCTCGAGCCCGGACTTGAGCTGGGCGAAGCCCTGGGCAATGTCGCTCTCCCCGCCGATGCTCAGGCCGCTGATCACCTTTGCCACCTCGTTGACGGTGTGCAGCAGCCCCCAGAACGTGCCGAGCAGGCCGAGGAACACCAACAGCCCGATCATGTAACGCGCAGTGTCGCGGCTCTCCTCCAGCCGCGCGCCCACGCCGTCGAGGATCGTGCGCATCGAGGGCGCCGACAGCAGCAGCCGCCCCTTCTTGTCGCCGAGCATCTTGGCCATCGGTGCCAGCAGGCGCGGCAGGGCGTCGCCTTCCGGTCCGCCGTCGCCCCCCGCCTGGTCGCGCTTGAACCCCTCGATCCAGCGTACCTCGGGATAAAGCCGGATCACCGTGCGGAAATTGTAGAGGATGCCGACCAGCAGGACACCCAGGATCACGCCGTTGAGCCAGGGATTGGCCTCGAAAGCCAGGGTCAGCGGCTGGATCAGCGTGGCGGTGCCAAGCGCGACGATCGCCAGGAACAGCACCATGCGCGTCAGGTAGCGCCGCGGACGGTTCATGCGGACCAGTATCCCTTCGCCGGCCTATCTGGCTGATGCGGGCCCCGGCCGGGGGCCGGCCCCTCTTTTACCGTCCTTTTGGCGACATTTGCTAGCGGTCCACGATCACAACGTCGACGCGGTCGGCAGGCTCTTCCTCGTACTTGTTGCCCAGCGCGCGCACGTCCATGCGCGTGCTGCGGATTCCCTGCTCGATCATGTAGGAGCGCACCGCCAGGGCCCGGAACAGCGACAGGCGGCGCGCCTGGCTGGCGGTGTCCTCGCGCGGGCCCGCATAGGCCAACAGCTGCACCCGCATGTCGGCGTCGCGGTTCATGCGGTCGGCCATCGCCTTCAGCGCTGTGATCTGCGGACCGGCCTTGTTCGCATACTGCGGCCCGGTGTAGCCCCACCAGTCCCAGCAGCCGCGCGGGTTGAACACGTAGCTCCAGCGCCAGCTCCGGAAACCCGGCCCGTTGCGCGGCGTGGTCTGCGGGTAGAGCACGACGAGCCGGTTCGCGTCCGCCCAGCGGTTGTAGCCCGC
>CAYMTM010000295.1:0-4644 GCA_964393375.1 uncultured Rhodospirillaceae bacterium | reverse complement strand
AGGCCTTGGGATACCGTCAAAATGTTCGTCAGCCAGGAAGCTTAAGAGGACACGTCCATCACCGCCCGCACCCGACTGTCTTAGAACTGCCGGGACGGAATATGCAAAGAATCACGGGGTTCGCCGGGACGCAATAAGCAACTTGCGTGGCCAACCGCCTCACTCCGCCGCCGCGCGCTTCGTCCCCTGCTGTTCCTGCGCCTGGAACACCTCGGCGATTTCCTGGCCCGTGGCGTACCACACCTTGTCGAACTTGCGCGTGAAGGCGATGAACTCGCGCAGGATTTTCATGCGCATGGGCCGGCCGGTGACTTGGGGGTGCATCACCACCATGACGAGGCCGCCCCATTCGCGCAGCATCTCGAACTCGTCCTGCCAGATCGACAGCACGTGCTCGCGGGGGAAGAGGGGGCGCGGGTTCTTGATGTGGGTGGCGCCGTAGCCCCAGTCGCCCATGGCGGGCTGCTGCGGCAGCTCGATCGGGCCGGGGCGGCCGTCGCGCAGCACGTGGCGATAGGGGTTGATGTCGTCCTTGCAGGCGGAGGTGTAGAGGAAGCCGCGCTTCGCCAGCTCCTCCAGCACGCGGTGATTGGTCTCGCTGGCGGGCGGGCGGTGGCCCTTCGGGCGGTAGCCGAAATGGCGCTGCATGGCGTCCAGCCCCTTGTCCAGCTCCTCGACGATTTCCGCCTGATTGTCGGGATTCGGCCAGCGATGCAGATAGCCGTGATGCGCCAGCTCGTGCCCGTCCTTCAGGATCGCCTCGACGCGGCCGGTGTGTTGGTCGACCGTCCAGCCGGGGGTGAAGAACGTGGCCTTCAGCCCTTCCTCGCGCAGGAACTCCAGGATCTTCGGCACCGCGACCTTGGCGCCGTAGAGGCCGAGGGAGAGGGTCGCGATCTGCTCGGCGTTCTTCGGGTCCTGGTTCAGCCACAGCGACTCGGCGTCGAAGTCGAAGGTCAGGCACACCGCGCACTTCGCGCCGTTCGGCCACTTGATCGGGAGGCTGTCCGCGGTCATCGCCAATCCCCTTGTCTGTTGCGCAAAGGCTATCCGCGCGCGAACACCGCGCGCAAGGCGGCGCCGAGGCTGCCTTCCTCCAGGTACTTGATGCCCAGCACGCCGCCCGCGACGATCGAGAGCCACGCGATCACCGAGCCCAGCGCCAGGGTCGACATGCCGGTGATACCCTGGCCGATCGTGCAGCCCAGCGCCAGCACGCCGCCCACCCCCATCATCGCGCCGCCCAGCATGTGGCGCAGCGTGTCCGCCGTGTCGGCAAATCCTTCCAGCTTGAATTCGCCGGTTGCGCTGGAAGCCGCAAACGCGCCGGCGATCACGCCCAGCACGGAAGCGATACCGAAATTCATCTTCGCCCCGGTGAAGGTCATGGCGTATTGCAGCGTGTCGCCGATCGGGGCCACGAAGGTGAAGGAGGCGAGCGGCGTCGGCTCGAAATCGTCGAAACCAAGCACGCCCGTGATCAGCCAGCCCGCGGGGATCAGCGCGCCGATGACCAGGCCGCCCGCGATTTCGCGCGGCGAGGCGCGGAAGGCCGCGTCGCGCAGGCAGTACCACAGGAACCCGCCCGCCACGGCCAGGGCGAGCGCCATGCGGATGCCGCCTGCCGCCAAGCCGGTCGATTTCGCCAGGATGTCGACAACCCCCTGGCGCGCGACGCCGAGCTTGGCGAGATTGAGGTTTGCGGCGGACTCCATCGCCTGGCGCGGCAGCCCGAGCAGGCCGCGGAGCGTGGCGTAGGAAGCAAGGCCGAGGCAAAGGAACACGACCAGCGACTTCAAGCTGCCGCCGCCCAGGCGGACCAGGGTCTTGTTGCCGCATCCCCCGGCCAAGGTCATGCCGAAGCCGAACAGGAGCCCGCCCAGCATCGCCCCCAGCCAGCCGAGGGAGGGGGTGAGGTAGATCGACTTGCCCAGATCGACCACGCCCGCGAGGTGGAGCGCCTGGCTGCCGAGGATGGCGACGGCGATCGCCAGCACCCAGGCCCGGAAGCGATTCGCTCTTCCCATCAGGACCAGGTCCGCGATCGCCCCCATGGTGCAGAAATTGGTCCGCTGGGCGGTCGCGCCGAAGACCATGCCGGCGGCGAAGCCGGCGGCCGCAACGACCAAGTGGACGGGCAGGTCGGCCATGGCCGGAATCGTCTCCGCGAATTGCCGGGGCGCAGCGGCGTTGCTATATCAACGATGCCTAATGTACCAGCCGGACGGGACGAGGGACATGCAAGCCGCTGCGACCAACCGGGAACTCGACGCCAAGGGCCTGACCTGCCCTTTGCCGGTACTGCGCGCCAAGAAGGCGATCAAGGACTTGGCGGTCGGTTCTACGCTCACGGTTTATGCAACCGACCCGGGTGCGGAGAAGGATTTCGCCGCGTTCTGCGACGCCACCGGCAACGAGCTGCTGTCGTCATCGGCGGCGAATGGCGTATTCACTTTCGTGATCAAGAAGGCAAAGTAAAAGCCTGACGCAGCGAAAATTTCCGGCCTGCTTCACCTTTTGCATGAATTAACTGGGAGGATGGGCCGGTTCCCCGGCGCCTGAATCCCTCCCGATTCGGCGGAGGCCGCGCCATCTGCTACCAGTCCACCACCGTCCCGTCCGGCAGCACGGCGTTGGTCGTGTGATAGACCTCGGGCTTGAAGGGGTGCCTGGCGCACTCGGCCTCGTCGACCTCGATGCCAAGACCCGGCCGGTCCGGCACCTGCCAGTGGCCGTCGACCATGCGGATGGGGGTCGACACGACGGCGTCGTACCAGGGCACTTGGCCGACCATCTCCTCCTGGATCACGAAGTTGGGCGTCGCGACGGCGAAATGCAGCGCGGCCGCGCCGGCGATCGGCCCCAGCGGGTTGTGCGGCGCCACGCCGATCAGCGCCGCCTCGGCGATGGCGGCGATCTTCTTGCCTTCCCACAGGCCGCCGCAGTGGCAGAGGTCGGGCTGGATGATGTGGACGGCCTTGGCGGCGCAGAGCTGGGCGAATTCCTGGCGCGTCACCAGCCGCTCGCCCGTCGCGACGGGGCATTTCGCCCGGGCCGTTATCGAGCGCAGGGCCTCGATGTCGCCCGGCGGCACGGGTTCCTCGACGAACAGCGGGTGGTAGGGCTCGAGCGCGCGGATGTATTGCAGCGCGGCGGCGGTGGAGCCGGGGCGGCCGTGAAAGTCGATCATGATCTCGACCGCCGGACCGACGGCCTCGCGCAGGGCCTGCATCAATCTGCCGACATGCGCCACGCCTTCGGGCGATGCGGTCATGTGGGTATAGGGGATGAACACGACCTTGAGCGCGCGGTAGCCCTTGGCGAGCACTTCCTGGGCGCGGGCGACCAGCGCCCCGGGCTCGAAGGTCTCGTAGACCGCGCGCATGTCGCCGAGGCCGAGATGGGTGTAGACCTTCACCTTGTCGCGCACCTTGCCGCCGAGCAGGCGCCACACGGGCTGGCCGAGCAGCTTGCCCTGGATATCCCACAGCGCCTGCTCGATGCCGCTGGCCGCCGTCATGCCGATGGCGCCCAAGGGCCAGAAGCTGTGCTTGGTCAGGATGCGGACGTTCTGCTCGACGTCGCGCGGATCACGGCCCAGCACCAGCGGCGCCAAGTCCTCGACCGCGCCCGTGACCGCGCGGGTCTTCCACTCCAGCGTCGCTTCGCCCCAGCCGTAGAGGCCCGGCTGGTCGGTGTCCACGCGCACGAAAACCCAGTTGCGCATCTCGGCGTTGACGACGCGGGTCGAGATCGCGGCGATCTTCATGCGGTCATTCCCGTCCTCGGTGCGGCGATCATAGCATTGTGAGCGCCGTGCGCCGGCCCGGCGGGTTGACCCGTCCGGCCACGCTTGCGACATTCGCGCGGCCATCGAGGGAGCGGGGCGGTCGATGAACAAGGCGGCGGGGAGCACGACGGTCAGGGTGTGGGACCTGCCGACGCGCCTGTTCCACTGGGCGCTGGTCGTGCTGCTGGTATTCTCCTACGTCACCGGGCAGATGGGCAAGCTGCAATGGCACATGGTGTCGGGCAAGCTGATCCTGGCGTTGCTCCTGTTCCGCATCATCTGGGGCTTCGTGGGCGGCGAGCATGCGCGCTTCGCCGCGTTCCTGAAGGGGCCGGGCGAGACGATCGGCTACCTGGTCGCGACCCTGCGCGGCGCGGCGCGGCGCTATCTCGGGCACAATCCGTTGGGCGGCTGGTCTGCCATCGCCATGCTGGCCGTGGCGGTGCTGCAAGGCGCAACCGGACTGTTCGCCACCGACGACATCTACACCGACGGGCCGCTGCGCCATCTGGTGTCGGAGGCCACCTCGGCCCGGCTGACGACCATCCACAAGTACGCGGTCAACCTGCTGCTGGTACTGGTAGCGCTGCACGTGCTGGCGATCCTGTTCTACCTGGTCGTCAAGAAGGACAACCTGACGGCGGCGATGGTCAGCGGAACCAAGCCGGTCGCGCCGCCGGAAGCGCCCGCGCCGGCGCGCCAGGCCCAGGCCTGGGCGGCGTGGGTGGTGCTGGCAGTTTCGCTTGCGGTCGTGTACGGCGGTTTGTGGGTCTACGGGAAATAGCGGCTCGAAAGCATCGGGGGGCCAGGCGGCCCCCCGAAGCGTCGACGTGAAGCCGATCGCTTACTTCAAG
>CAYMTM010000294.1:0-4647 GCA_964393375.1 uncultured Rhodospirillaceae bacterium | reverse complement strand
TGCCTCGCCTGCGGCGCAGTGGTCGAAGAGCCTGGCGCGCTGTGCAGCGCATGCTGGGACGGGGCGGCGTTCATCGCCCCGCCGCACTGCGCGCGCTGTGGCCTGCCGTTCGAGTTGGCCCCTTCCGGTGCGGCCGGCTGGGAATGCGCGGCCTGCGTCGCCGAGCCGCCGCCTTTCGATCGCGCACGGGCCGCCATGCGCTACGACGCGGGTGCCCGTGGGCTGGTGTTGCGGTTCAAGCATGCCGACGCGACCCACGCTGCGCCGGGCTATGCGCGCTGGATGGCGCGTGCGGGCGCCGAACTGCTGGCGGATTGCGATCTGATCGCACCGGTGCCGCTGCATCGCTGGCGGCTGCTGCGGCGGCGCTACAACCAGTCCGCCCTGCTGGCCCTCGCGTTGGGACGGATGGCCGGCCGGCCTGTTGCTCCCGATCTGTTGGTTCGCCGGCGCTACACGCCCTCGCAGGGCCGGCTTGACCGCGCGCACCGCTTCGCCAATGTCGCCGGCGCCTTTGCGCTTCGGCCCGGCTATGCGGCGGCGATCGGCGGCAAGCGCGTGCTGCTTGTCGACGACGTGATGACGACCGGGGCTACCGTCGAGGAATGCGCCAAAGTGCTCAAGCGCGCGGGCGCCGGCGCGGTCGATGTGCTGACCCTGGCCCGGGTGGTCCGGCCGCAGTGACACACGGCGTGCCTTGCGTCAGAATGCGGGCGCCAGGGACAACCATACGGAAACGCGATGGCAAGGGTAGAGATCTATACCTCGATGTTCTGCGGCTTCTGCGTCCGCGCCAAGGCGCTTCTGGGGCGAAAGGGCGTGAAATATGAGGAAATCGACGTGATGGAGCATCCCGAGCGCCGCGCCGAGATGCGCCGACGGGCCGGCGGACGCAACACCGTGCCGCAGATCTTCATCGACGGCGTGCATGTCGGCGGCAGCGACGATCTGGCGGCGCTCGACGCCGAGGGCAAGCTTGGCCCCATGCTAAGGTCATCTCCTGCCTCGACCTAGATCGATTCCGCGGCGGAACGCCCGCATGTGAAAGCGGGCCTGGTCCGGGACCTGGACCCGGTCGGCGCCCACCGGGCAGGCCCGCCGCGCGCGGCAGGCCAGTTCCATGCAATCGTTGCCGAGGGCGGTGTCCAGGTGCGCCGCGCAGCGCCGGGCGTCGTAGCCTTCGGGGCCGAACGCATCGACCGGGCAGGCTTTGAGACAAGGCTTCGCCGCGCAACTGGCGCAAGGCGACTCCAGCGCAGGGCGCGGCGGCAGGTCGATCGCCTCGGCGAACGCAAGCGCGGCGCGGTAGGCGTGCCAAAGGCCGAACGCCGGATGAATGAGCAGGCCGATCGGGGACGGAAACACCGGCTCGGCGCGCATTGCCCAGCGCTGGAACGGCAGATTCGGCGGCCCACCGAATGGATAAAGCGCGCCCGCGCCCAGCGCCGCCGCGATCGGGTCGATGACGCCGCGCGTCCAGTCGTTCAGCGGGTCCCGGCCGGGAAAGCGGTCGCGCGCGGCGGCAAAGGCCGTCCACATCGGGTCGCCGTCCCGGCGGCCGACATTGCCGATCAGGACAAGACTTCGTACGACGCGCCCGTCGCCAAGGGCGGGTACGTCGTCCGCCGGCGCGGGATGGAAACCGCCGCGCACCGCCAGGCCCAGCGGCGCGATGCGCGCGGCCAGGGCACGCAGCACGCTGCTCACTGCGCGGCTTGGGACAACGCCGCCGGTACGACGGGTGCGGGCGGCAACGCGATCCGGAACACCGCGCCGCCACCCGTGCGGTTTTCCACCCACACGCCGCCGCCATGGGCGGCGGCGATCTCGGCGACGATCGCCAGGCCCAGCCCGCTGCCCGAGCGGTCCGGGTCAGGTCCGCGCCAGAACGGCTCAAACACGCGTGTGCGATCCGCCGGCGCAACGCCCGGGCCGCGATCGGCCACGGATACGCTCGCCTCCGGCCGCACGACGACAACGACCGGCATCCCCTCGGGGCCGAAGCGCAATGCATTGTCGATCAGGTTCATCAGCGCGTCGCGCAGTGCGGCGCTGTTGCCGCGCACCGGGACCGGCATGGACGGCGCGTCCAGCGCCAGGCTGCGTCCGCTGGCGATCGCCAGTGGCGCCATGTCCGCCACGACGGCGGCGGCGAGGCCGGCGAGGTCCACGGTTTCGGTCAGCTCGATCTGCCGTGCCTCCAGGCGCGAGATGGCGAGGAGTTGCGACACCACGCGGGCGATGCGGTCGCAATCCTGCTTCAGCGTCTCGATCTCCGGCCGCTGGGCCAAGCCGTCCAATCGGGCGCGCAGGATGGCCAGCGATGTGCGCAACTGGTGTGCGGCGCTGGCGGTGAACCGGCGTTGGAGCGCGAAGCCCTCGTCCAGGCGGGCGAGGGCGGCGTTGAACGCCCGCACCAGCGGCAGCAGCTCCTGCGGCACTTTGCGCGTGTCCAGCCGCAAGCCGGTAGTGCGCGGCGTGATCGCACCGGCCTGCTTCGACAGCCGCGCGACGGGCCGCAGCGTGTGGCGGATCGTGACCGCCGTCACGATCAGCGTGGTCAGGAAGAGCGGGATGCCGACCGGCAACACCTCGTCCACCAGCTCGTCCACCGCCCAGGCGACAAACGGCCAAGCATGGCGCTCTTGCGCCGCCACGGCGACCCGCACCTTGCCCGAGGGCGTGGCCCGCTCGACCAGGAACCCGCTGAGATTGGCACCCTGCGGAGCGGACGGACCCGCAAGCGCGAACGCCATGCGGCCCGGCCCGCCCGCCGGCAGCGCGGGCAATTGCGTCGCGATCGAGGGCGTCGAACCCGCCAGAATGCGGTCGCGATCGGCGTCGATCACGACGTAGCGCAATCCTTTGCGGTTCAGCTTGCGCGCCAGCGCCTGGTCAAGGTCGACCGTCGTCCGGCCGTCGGGACCGGCCCTGACGCTGGCTGCGACTCGGTCCGCCAACTCGCCCAGATCGCCGTGGATCTCAATCGTCGACTGCTCCCAGGCGAGCGTCAGGAACAGGGCGCAGGAACCCGCGAAGGCAAGCACGAATACCGCCAGCAGACGCACCAGCAGGCGTCGTGCGAGCGAGGGTGCGCTCACCGGGCCGTCTCTAGCGGCGCGGCGATCATGTAGCCGACCCCGCGCACCGCATGGATGACGACTTTCGCGCCGGCCTCGCCCAGGCGGCGGCGCAGCCGCGAAATGTTGGCGTCCATGGCGTTCGAGCCGATCTCCTCGCCCAGCGAGTAGACGCTCTGCTCCAACGCCGTGCGGGCCACAACGCGGCCGGCGCGCCGCATCAGCGCCTCGAGGATTGCCAGCTCTTTGCGCGGCACTGCCACGGTCTGTCCGTCCACGGCGACCGTTCCGCCGGCGGTGTCGAGGTCAAGGTTGCCCAGCGTCAGGCGCAGGCCGAGCGCCTCGGGCGGGCGGCGCAGCACGGCGCGCATGCGCGCCACCAGCTCCTCGGTTGCGAACGGCTTGACGATGTAGTCGTCCGCGCCGAGGTTTAGGCCCTGGACGCGGTCGTCCAGCCCGTCGCGCGCGGTGACGGCGATCACCGGCACGTTGCTGCGCCGGCGGCGGAGCCTCTTCAGCAGTTCGATGCCGTCGCCGTCGGGCAGCGACAGGTCCAGCAGCACCGCGTCGAACGTGGTGGCGGCCAGCGCGCTGTCGGCTTCCTCGATCGTCGCAGCCGCATCGACCGCAAACCCCTGCACCGCAAGGTTCTGTTGCACGAGCGCGCTCAGCGTCGGATCGTCTTCGACCAGCAGGATATGCATGTGGGAGGAAGGATACCGGCTGGACGCTAGAAGCGGAAGCCGAGCTGCACCCCGCCGCCACCGGGCAGGCCCCAGGGGGTGAGGCTCATGTCCGGCTGGTCGCGGAACGGACTGAAATGCGCGACCAGCTTGCCGACCGCATAGCCGAAGCCGGCGCTGGCGACCACATCGCTCGCCCAATGCGCATTGTCGTTCAGCCGCGACCACGCCACCAGCCCGGCCAGGCTGTAGGCGACCGGCGCCACCCAGGGGTTGTCGTGATACTGCTCGGAAACCACGGCGGCGGTCGAGAAGGCGTTGGCCACGTGGCCCGACCAGAATGACTTGTCCGCTCCGGACGGGCCGTCGAACGCCAGGTGGTCGTCGGTCGTGCCCGGACGCTTGCGGCCGGTCAGACGCTTCACGCCTTCCGTGGCGCCCGTCGTTAGCGCCCAGCTCTGCAACACCAGCAGCGCGGTCTCGCGCGACTTCACGTCGCCGGCGGCATAGCCCGCGGCATAGGCGAGCGCCGACCCGCCGACGATCGACTTGCCATCGCCCAGGCGATAGCCGACGGCGGCGATCGCATCGCCGATGTGGCTGCGGTTGTGACGGAAAAATCGACGAATGTCCTCGTCGGCCACGAAGGCTGCGCCGGTCGCGACCACGAAGGCGCCGGTCTTGATCCAGTCCTCGGTGTCGAAGCGCAGCGGTGAGGTGAAGAACCGCGGGACGTTCCAGAAGTAGTTCAGCCAGTAGTCGCCGTCGAGAATCGGTTCCCCGCGCGGCCGCGATGGAGCGTCAGACGGCGTGGCCTCGGCCGACTGTACGACGCCGTCGCCGTCCTCCGGCGCCCGCTGGCCAGACGCGTCAGACCCTAAGGC
>CAYMTM010000293.1:0-4784 GCA_964393375.1 uncultured Rhodospirillaceae bacterium | reverse complement strand
TTGGCGATCGCGTGGAACTGGATCGTCTGGCGCGTCGTCACGCGCAGCGACCCCGAGCCGTATCTCGTCGCCAGATCGTCGAGCTGGAGATACTGCCTTGCGGTCAGCCGCCCGCCGGGAATCCGGGCGCGGATCATGAACTCCCAGGCCTTGTCCTCGCCGCGCTGCTTGCGCTCGGTGGCGCTGTCGCGGTCGTAGCCCTGGTAGGTGCCGTGGAACTTCAGCAGATGATAGCCGGCCTCGTCGAACGGCCGGTCACCGGCGGCGAGCTGCCGGGCGATGTCGCCGCGCAGGCCGCGGCTGGCCAGTTTCACGCGCTCGACCTCCGACAGCTTCTCCGAGGGCTGGGGCGTGGAGGGATCGGTCATCGCGTCACACCAGGGCGTAGAGTACGGCGTCGTCGAGCGGCGCGTCGCCAGCCGCCAGGGCGCCGTGCGCGTCGATCGCCGTATGCTGCGCTGCCCACAACGCCAGCAGCGCGATCGCGAGCACCAGGACCTCAGGCAGCGCGGGCATGGCCCTGCTCCAGCAGACTTGCGAGATGGCGTGCGATCGCCCGCATGCCGTACTTGCCGGCGCGCGCCTCGGCGTCGGGGTTGTAATTGGTGTTGGTGTTGACGTCGTAGGCGTAGGCATAGCCCTCGGCGTCGGTCACGAACTCGATACCGGCGATGCCGATCTGCTCGGCGCGCAGGAAACGCTCGAACTTCTCGATCAGCGGGCTGGCGAAACCGTCGACGATCTGGAACCGGGCGCCCGGCGCGCTTGCCGGGCTCGCGTCCGCCAGCTTCGGCCACGCCTCGACCTGGCACTGGTCGGCCGGGCAGAGCTGGAAACCTTGGGAGGTATCGACGCGCACCGCATAGAGGAACTTGCCGCCCACGAACTCGGCCCGTGTGATGAAGGGCTGGGGCGCCTTGATGTAGCGTTGAACCAGCGTGATACCGTCGACCGGCGCCGCGAATGCGTCGCCGGCCAGGTACTCCTCGAGCGCCGCGGCGCTGAAGAACAGGCGCACGCCCAGACCCTTGCCGCCGCGGTTGTGCTTCAGGATCAGCGGATAGCCCAGGGCGTCGGCGGCCGGGCGGATGTTCGGCTTGCCGACCGCAGCGATGGTGTCGGGCGTCTCGATGCCGGCGGCCGCGAGCGCCTGATACTGCGCGACCTTGCTGATCTCCAGCCGGAGGGCGTTGGTGCCGTTGACGACGGTGCGCCCGTGGCGCTCCAGCCAGGCCAGCACCGCGCCCGTGTACTCCGCCGCGTAACGGTGGTCGCGGGTGTGCGAGGAGGCGCTCATGCGGTTGTAGAACACGCCCTTGGGCGGCGGAGCCCGCAGGTCGAGCGTGCCCTGGTCGAGGAACCATTCCTCGAAGGGCGTCTTGAGTTCGGTCAGGGCCGCGCGCAAGGGCACGACCCATTCGCTGTTCTCGTGGATGACATGGACCTTGGACATGGCGGTTCCTTCCCGGCCGGGCCTGGGCCGGCCGGATCGTCGATGGCGCTGGGTGGTGCGAGGCCGCCGCTGCGCGCGTCAGCGCGCTCGCGGCGACAGGGTAGGGCTCTAGCGGCGGCAACAACACCGGCCGCTGCAGGCGAACTGCGGGGCTCGGGGGCGGGTCGTGCTGGTCATTCGCGGCTCTCCTTCGATGCGGTGTTGGAACCACGAAGTCCGTTCGTGGCGCTTTAGCTGCTGGTCACGCGGCGCAAGCTGCTTCCGTCAAATTCCCGCAAGAAACATGTAATTCATGTTTCTATTAACAACATAATCACAGATTAAATTATCCCGTCAACGAAAATAATCTCATCTATGCCGTGAATTATGTTCCAAATAATACTATCACGATATGTGAAATTGAAGCCTGTGAGCGAAAGCGAAAGGGGCGGCACCGCGGTGCCGCCCCAACGCGTAGCTTCGGCCCGGCGCCGCTAGTTCCGCGCCTTGTCCACCAGCTTGTTCTTGGCGATCCAGGGCATCATCGCGCGCAGCTTCTCGCCCACTTTCTCGATCGGATGGTCGGCGGCCTGCCGGCGCATGGCCTTGAAGCTGGGCTGTCCGGCGGCGTTCTCCAGCACCCAGTCGCGCGCAAAGCGGCCGGACTGGATGTCGGCCAGGATGCGCTTCATCTCCGCCTTCACATGCGCGTCGATCACGCGCGGCCCGCGCGTGTAGTCGCCGTATTCCGCGGTGTTCGAGATCGAGTAGCGCATGTTCGCGAGCCCGCCCTCGTACATCAGGTCGACGATCAGCTTCACCTCGTGCAGGCATTCGAAATAGGCCATCTCGGGCGCATAGCCAGCGTCGACCAGGGTCTCGTATCCCGCCATGATCAGCGAGCACAGCCCGCCGCACAGCACCACCTGCTCGCCGAACAGGTCGGTCTCGCATTCCTCCTTGAAGGTGGTCTCGATCACGCCGGACCGCCCGCCGCCAATGGCCGAGGCATAGGAGAGCGCGATCTCCAGCGCGTTGCCGCTGGCGTTCTGGTCGACCGCTACCAGGCAGGGCACCCCGCCGCCGCGCACGTACTCCGAGCGTACGGTGTGGCCTGGCCCCTTCGGCGCGATCATGAACACGTCCAGGTCCGGCCGCGGCTCGATCAGCTTGAAATGCACGTTGAAGCCATGGGCGAAGGCGATCGCCGCGCCCTGCTTCATGTTGTCCTTCAGGTCCTGGCGCCACAGCGCCGCCTGCAGCTCGTCGGGCGTGACGACCATCATCACGTCGGACCACTTCGCCGCCTCGGCCGGGGTCATCACCTTGAAGTCGGCTTTCTTCGCCTTCTCGGCGGAGGGCGAGCCGGGCCGCAGGGCGATCACCACGTCCTTCACGCCGCTGTCGCGCAGGTTCAGCGCGTGGGCATGGCCCTGGCTGCCATAGCCGACGACGGCCACCTTCTTTCCCTTGATCAGGTTGACGTCGGCATCACGATCGTAATAGACGCGCATGGCTTGGTTTCCTTCTGGGCAGGCCAAATCATTGTGAGGGTTTCGCCGCGAGAATCCAGTCGGCGATCGCCTTGACCGCCTCCGCCTCGCGGCCCAGGAAGCCGTGGGCGTCGAGCGGTCCGCATCCGTCCGAGATCGGCGGCGTGCCTCCCTCGATGGCGATCGTCTCGACCCGCGGCGCGCCGGCGAGCTTGCGCTGCAGCCCGGGCACGTCGCCGGGCGCGGTGCGGGAACAGGCGTCGGCGCGGTGATAGACCAACAGGCTCGGCAGCCGTATCGCCGAGACATCCGCGTCGTATACGGTTTCGGCCACCCCCGGCCGCGGATTCTTGCCGGGTGCGCGGCCGGTTAGGGTCGACGTCAGCACCAGGCCATCGGCGGCCCGGGGCGGCTTCAGCCGCACCGCGGCGTTGACCGCCGAGATCGTCCCGCGGCTGGTTCCCACCAGCCAGACCGGCACGCTGCCGCTGCGCCGACGGACGTCCTCGATGACGGCGGCGACGTCCTCGGCATGCGCGGCCGAGAGACGGAACGCGCCCAGCCCGGCCTCCCCCTTGTGGTCGGATGGCGCGTCGATCACCCCGACGAACAGCCCGTGATCGCGGAACAGCTCGCGCGCCCGGACCAGGAAATTGCCCCGCTGCGCCCAGGCAGGATCGGGGTCGTCGGGGACGTTGGCTACGCCTTGGCCGCCGGGGAACAACAGCACCGCGGCCTTCGGCGCGCTTGCCGGCGCCATCGCCAGGTAGCGCTGGGTGACGCCTGGCCGCGTCGTAAGGTCGACGACGACGGTCTCGGCGGCCGCGCGGGCGTCGGCAGCCGTGGCCGCCAGCACACCCGCCGCGACAAGCCCGCGTCCGTACCGGCCGATCGACAAGCGGCACATCGCGGCTCAGCCGCCCGTGCCGCGCTTCATGATCGCGCTCGGGCCACGCGAGATCGCCACTACGCCCGTGCGGCTGACCTCGATCAGGCCCAGCGGCTCCATCAGGCTGATGAAGGCGCTGAGCTTCTCCGAGGAGCCCGTCACCTCGAACACAAAAGACTCGGTGGTGGAATCGACGACGCGCGCGCGGAAGATGTCGGCGATCCGCAGGCACTCCACGCGATGTTCGCCGGTACCCGCCACTTTGACCAGCAGCAACTCGCGTTCCACATGCGGCCCTTCGGCGGTCAAGTCGCTGACCTTGTGCACCGGCACCAGGCGCGCCAGCTGGTTCTTGATCTGCTCGATGATCATCTCGGTGCCCGAGGTCACGACGGTGATCCGCGACAGGCGGGCCTGCGCATCCACCTCGGCCACGGTCAGGCTCTCGATGTTATAGCCGCGGCCCGAGAACAGGCCCACCACGCGGGCCAGGATGCCCGGCTCGTTGTCGACGATGACCGCGATGGTGTGGCGGCGGATGGTCTTGTCGATGGTCATGACGATCGGGTGCGGTGCCGGCCGGTCAGACCAGCACCATGCCTTCCTCGGAGACCGGTCTCTTCGCCTCGTCGGCGGGGCCGAGCAGCATCTCGTTGTGGGCGGCGCCCGAGGGGATCATAGGGAAGCAGTTCTCGGTCTTGTCGACGCAAACGTCCACCACCACCGGCCGGTCCACCTTGATCATCTCCTTGATGACCTTGTCGAGTTCCGCGGGCTTGGTCGCGCGCAGCCCTACGCAGCCGAAGGCGTCGGCCAGCTTCACGAAGTCGGGCAGGGCTTCGGTGTAGCTCTCCGAATAGCGGCCGCCATGCAGCAACTCCTGCCACTGGCGCACCATGCCCATATACTCATTGTTGACGATGAAGATCTTGATCGGCAGATCGTACTGCACTGCCGTCGACATCTCCTG
>CAYMTM010000292.1:0-4816 GCA_964393375.1 uncultured Rhodospirillaceae bacterium | reverse complement strand
ATATGCAAGATCATGGACATGGCGATCCAGAACGGCGCCCCGGTGATCGGCATCAACGACTCCGGCGGCGCGCGCATCCAGGAGGGCGTCGCCTCGCTCGCGGGCTACGCCGAGGTATTCCAGCGCAACGTGCTGGCCTCGGGCGTGGTGCCGCAGGTCTCGCTGATCATGGGACCCTGCGCGGGCGGTGCGGTCTATTCGCCGGCGATGACCGACTTCATCTTCATGGTCGAGGATTCCAGCTACATGTTCGTGACCGGCCCCGACGTGGTGAAGACGGTGACGCACGAGACGGTGACGCAGGAAGAGCTGGGCGGTGCCGTCACGCACACCACCAAGTCGGGCGTGGCGGACCTCGCCTTCGCCAACGACGTCGAGGCCCTGCTGCAGCTCCGGCGCTTCATCGACTTCCTGCCGACTTCCAACCGCGCCAAGCCGCCGGTCAGGCCGACCGCCGATTCTGCCGACCGCGAGGAGCCGTCGCTCGACACGCTGGTGCCGGTCAATCCCAACAAGCCCTACGACATGAAGGAACTGATCCGGAAGGTCGTGGACGAGGGCGACTTCTTCGAATTGCAGCCGAACTATGCCAAGAACATCATCACCGGCTTCGCGCGGATCGAGGGCTCGACCATCGGCATCGTCGCCAACCAGCCGATGGTGCTGGCGGGCTGCCTGGACATCGATTCCTCGCGCAAGGCCGCGCGCTTCGTCCGCTTCTGCGACTGCTTCGAGATCCCGATCGTCACTTTCGTCGACGTGCCCGGCTTCCTGCCCGGCACGGCCCAGGAATACGGCGCGATCATCAAGCACGGCGCAAAGCTGCTCTTCGCCTTCGCCGAGGCGACGGTGCCGAAGGTCACGGTCATCACCCGCAAGGCCTATGGCGGGGCCTACGACGTGATGAGCTCGAAGCATCTGCGCGGCGACGTGAACTTCGCCTGGCCGTCGGCCGAGATCGCGGTGATGGGGCCGAAGGGTGCCGTGGAGATCATCTTCCGCGGCGACCTGAAGGACCCAAGGGCGATCGAGGCGCGCACCGAGGAGTACCGCCAGAAATTCGCCAATCCCTTTGTGGCCGGCCACCGCGGCTTCATCGACGACGTGATCATGCCCCGCGCCACGCGACGGCGGCTCGCCCGCTCGCTCGCTATGCTGCGGGAGAAGAAACTCGAGAATCCGTGGAAGAAGCACGACAACATACCGCTGTGACGATGCGGCGCCTCCCATTCTTCGAGATGACCGCTCCGCGGCCGCCTCTGGATGAGGCGATCGAGCGGCGTTCCAATCTGGCGCGTTGTCCTGAGGAGCCGCCGATGGCGGCGTCCCGAAGGACGACAGACGCAAGGCGGCAGGCGGGATAGCGAGATGTTCAAGAAAATCCTCATCGCCAATCGCGGGGAGATCGCGTGCCGGGTGATCAGGACGGCGCGACGCATGGGCATCGGGACCGTCGCGGTCTATTCCGAGGCCGACGCCGACGCGCTGCACGTCAACATGGCGGACGAGGCGGTCGCGATCGGGCCGGCGCCCTCCGCGCAGAGCTACCTGGTGATCGACAAGATCGTCCAGGCCTGCAGGAAGACCGGCGCCGAGGCGGTGCATCCCGGCTACGGCTTCCTGTCGGAGAAGGGCCCGTTCGCAGAGGCGCTGGAAAAGGCGCGCATTGTCTTCATCGGGCCGACCGCATCCGCCATGGCGGCGATGGGCGACAAGATCGAGTCGAAGAAGATCGCCGCCAAGGCCAAGGTATCGACCGTGCCGGGCCATCTCGATTCGATTCCGACGGCGGACGAGGCGGTGAAGATCGCCAGGTCCGTCGGCTACCCGGTGATGATCAAGGCCTCGGCCGGCGGCGGCGGCAAAGGCATGCGCATTGCGCACAACGACAAGGAGACGCGCGAGGGCTTTGTATCCGCGCGCAGCGAGGCCAAGTCCTCCTTCGCCGACGACCGCGTGTTCATCGAGAAGTATATCGAGGAGCCGCGCCATATCGAGATCCAGGTGCTGGCCGATGCGCACGGCAATACGGTCTACCTGGGCGAGCGCGAATGCTCGATCCAGCGCCGGCACCAGAAGGTGATCGAGGAGGCGCCTAGCCCCTTCCTCGACGCGTCTACACGCAAGGCGATGGGCGAACAGGCGGTCGCGTTGGCCAAGGCGGTCAAGTACCGCTCGGCCGGCACGGTCGAGTTCATCGTCGACAAGAACCGCAACTTCTATTTTCTGGAGATGAACACGCGCCTGCAGGTCGAGCATCCGGTCACGGAATACGTAACCGGCCTCGATCTGGTAGAGCTGATGATCCGCATCGCCGCGGGGGAAAGACTGCCGTTCTCGCAGAAGGACATCAAGGCGAAGGGCTGGGCGATCGAGGCGCGCGTCTATGCCGAGGACCCGACGCGCGGATTCCTGCCTTCGACCGGAAGGCTGGTGCGCTATCGCCCGCCGGCGGAGGACGCCCATGTGCGCGTGGACACCGGCGTCTACGAGGGCGGCGAGATCAGCATGTTCTACGACCCGATGATCGCCAAGCTGATCGCGGGCGGCGCGACGCGCGCCGAGGCGATCCAGCGCATGCGCCAAGCGCTGGACGCATTCTACATCCGCGGCGTCAGGCACAACATTCCCTTTCTGTCGGCGCTGATGGCGCTTCCGCGTTTCGTCCAGGGCAAGATGTCGACCAACCTGATCGCCGAGGAATTTCCCCAGGGCTTCGAGGGCGCGAAGCTCGGCGCCGGCGAGATGCGTGCGTTGGTCGCGATCGCGGCTTTCGTGCACCGCGTCAGCGCCGAGCGTGCGGCGAAGGTCAGCGGCCAGCTTCCCGGCCACGCGCGCAGGCTCGACAGCGAAATGGTGGTGCGCCTGGGCGCAGAGTCGCACGAGGTGGCGGTGACGCCGGCCGCGGGCGGCGTCGACGTGGCCGTCGGCGACCATGCGCTGGCCGTGCGGTCGGCCTGGACGCCGGGCGAGCCGCTGTTCTCGGGAACCGTCGACGGCAAGACGCTGATAGCCCAGGTCGACCGCGAGGGCATCGGCTGGCGGCTCACCCATGGCGGCGTGTCCGCCCATGCCGTCGTGCTGTCGCGCTTCGGCGCCCAGATGATGGCGCTGATGCCGGCCAAGGCGCCGCCCGACACTTCGTGCTATCTGCTCTCGCCCATGCCGGGTCTGTTGTCGCAGATCGCCGTCAAGCCCGGCCAGGAGGTGAAGGCGGGCGAACCGCTCGCCGTGGTCGAGGCGATGAAGATGGAAAACGTGCTGCGCGCGGAACGCGACGCCAAGGTGAAGGCGATCCACGCCGAGCCCGGCGCCTCGCTGGCGGTCGACCAGAAGATCCTAGAGTTCGAATGACGAAATCCGTCCGCGTCGTCATTTCCGGCCGGGTCCAGGGCGTGTGGTTCCGCGCCTGGACGACGGAGCAGGCGGAGAAGCGCGGCCTTGCCGGCTGGGTGCGCAATCGCCTGGACGGGTCGGTCGAGGCGCTGTTCAGCGGTCCCGCTGCGGCCGTCGACGCGATGATCGAGGCCTGCCGGCAAGGGCCGCCGGCGGCGCGGGTCGACCATATCGCGCAGTACCCGGCCGACCCGCCGGCCGAGCCGGGATTCCGGCAGGCGCGGACGGCGTGACCGCGGGCTTGACAATTCGATCATACTAGAAATATAGTGTTTTTATGAAAGGCAAGACCGAACGACTGAGCGCGGTTCAGGCGGCGGCGTGCCTGGACGCGCTGGGCAGCGAGACGCGATTGCAAATCTACCGGCTGCTGGTGCGGGCCGGTCCGGAGGGCCTGAACGTGGGCGAGGTGCAGCGGCATACGGCGATCCCGCCATCCACGCTGTCACATCACCTCGCGGCCCTGACGCGAACCGGGCTGGTCGCCCAGGAGCGGCGCGGGCGCGCGATCGTCTGCCGTGCGGTCTACCCCCGCATGCGCGGGCTCATCGGCTATCTGACCGAACAATGTTGCGCGGGGATCGCCGCGGACGCGGACGCGGCCTGATCGGGTAGACCCGGCATGGCGTTCGAGGCGGGATTCGTGCGTCTAAAAACTTCGATGGTCCTAGTGGAGTGGTGATATGACGGCGTTGGCGCTTCAGGTCCGCAATTTCGCTCAGCACTGGCGGCGGCTCGATCCGGTCTGGCTGGCGCTCACCCTGGGATTTGGCGTGCTGGCGGCGGTCGTGCCGAGCCAGGCGGGGGCGAGCCTGCGCTTCGTCGCGGCGAGTCTGCTGGGAGCGGCGCCCGTATTCGTGCTGGCAATCGCCATCGCCGCCTACGCCAAGGCCAGCGATGCCGACCATCTGATCGTGCGCGCGTTCCAGGGCCATCCCGCGCTGATGGTGCTGTTCGCGGCGCTGGTCGGAGCCTTGTCGCCGTTCTGCTCCTGCGGCGTGATCCCCTTGATCGCGGCGCTGCTGGCGATCGGCGTGCCGCTATCCGCGGTGATGGCCTTCTGGCTCGCCTCGCCGCTGATGGACCCGACCATGTTCGTCGTGACCACAGGCGTGCTCGGCGCCGATTTTGCCGTTGCCAAGACCGTGGCCGCGGTCGGCATCGGACTGCTCGGCGGCTATGGCGTACTGGGGCTGCAAGGCCTGGGCGCGTTCCAGGATCCGTTGCGCGCGGGCATCGGCAACGGGGGTTGTGCCGGCGGCCGCATCCGCAAGCCGAAAGCAGTGCGCTGGGACATCTGGCGTGAACAGGTCCGCCGCAAGGCGTTCGCGAAAGAGGCGCTGTCGACCCTCGCCTTCCTCGGCAAGTGGCACACGGCCGCGTTCCTGCTCGAAAGCATGATGGTGTCCTTTATCCCACC
>CAYMTM010000291.1:0-4866 GCA_964393375.1 uncultured Rhodospirillaceae bacterium | reverse complement strand
ATCGCAACCCCGGGCCGCCCCGCGAAACGCGGTTGGCCGACGGGCGGTGGATGATGGTATGCGAGCAACGCACGGCCGACGGCGGCGTCGCGGCCTTCTACATCGACATCAGTCGACTGAAAAACGCGGAAACCCGGGCCGAGGCCGCCGCGGAGGAACTCAGGCGCAATCGCGACCTGCTGCAGGCGGTACTCGACCACGTTCCGGCGCGAATCAGCGTCAAGGACCGCGATCGCCGCTACGTGATGGTCAACAAGTATGGGCTTGAGCTATGGGGCTTGCCGGCCGATCAGGTGATCGGACGGCGACTCGACGAGTTCCTGCCGGCGGGCACCGAACCGGAGGCGCACCGCGCACGGGCGGGTCGGGTCGCGCTGCGCGACGTCCAGGTATTCGAAACCGGCCAGCCGCTGTTCCATTCTCCCGACTCGAGCGCCGATCCGAGCGGGGCGCCTATGCATCTCTTGACCAGCAAGATCCCATTGCGGGGAAAGAATGGCGAGGTGGAGTCGCTGTTGAGCGTGTCGATCGACATCTCGCAGCAGAAGCGCGCCGAGGAAAAGGCCGAGGCGGTCGCCCAGGAACTGGTTCGAAGCCGCGACATGCTGCGCGCCGTGATCGATAACGTGCCGGCATCGATCACGGTCAAGGATTCCCTGCGACGCTACATCCTGGTCAACAGGGCGCAGCTCGAATTCTGGGGTGTTCCCATGGAGGCGGCGCTTGGCAAGCGCATCGACGAGTTCGTGGCGCCGCGCTTGCTTCCGGCAGAGAGCGCCGCCATGGCCGCCCGCGTTGCGCTCTACGATCGCACGGTGCTGGAAACCGGCCGGCCGCAGCCGTTCTATGAGGAGCACTTCACCGAGCCGGATGGCACGCAACTGCACTATCTGACCAGCAAGCTTCCGTTGCGCGATGTCGACGGGCGACCCTACGCCGTCCTGACGATCTCGATCAACATCACCGAGCGCAAGCGCGCGGAGCTGAAGATGCTCGAGGCCAACGAGCGCTTGGCCGATTACGCCCAGACCTCATCGGACTGGTTGTGGGAAACCGACCCGCAGCATGTGTTTGTCTACATGTCCGAGGGGGTCCGCCTGCTTGGCGTCGATCCGGCGCAGGTGATCGGACGCTCGCGCTTCCATATATCGACCGACCAGGCCACCGATCCGCAGAAATGGCGCGCCCATCTGGCGGACCTGGAAGCCCGCCGGCCGTTTCGCGATCTGGTTTATTCGGTGGAGTTCGGCGGCGAGAAGCAGTTCATCTCGGTAAGCGGCAAGCCGATCTTTGGCGCCGACGGCAAGTTCCTCGGCTACCGTGGCACCGGCCGGCTGGTCACCGCCCAGGTCCGGCTGCAGCGGGCGCTGGTCGAGGCCAAGACGGCAGCCGAGGTCGCCAGCCGCGCGAAGAGTGAGTTCCTGGCCAACATGAGCCACGAGCTGCGCACGCCGCTTAATGCCGTGATCGGCTTTTCCGAGATGTTGTCCAGCGGGTTGACCGGTCCCCTCACTCCAAAGCAGAGCGAATACCTGAGCGACATTCGCGACTCCGGCCGCCATCTGCTCGAAGTCATCAACGACGTACTCGACTTGGCGAAAATCGAGGCCGGGCGCCTGGAGCTGCGCGAGGAAGAGTTCGACATCGTCGACGTTGTCGGCGAGTGCATCCGGCTGGTGCGCGAGCGCGCCGCGAACGGAGGCATCAGGCTTGCCAACGGTGTCTTGCGTTCGATCCATCTGCGCGCCGACGAGATGGCGGTCAAGAAAATCCTCACCAACCTGCTGTCGAACGCCGTCAAGTTCACGCCGCCCGGCGGCCAGGTGACGGTCGCGGCGGCGACGACCGGCGCCGGCGAATGCATCATCACGGTGCGCGACAGCGGCGTCGGCATGGCGCCGGAGGACATTCCCAAGGCGCTCGAGCCGTTCGGACAGATCGACAGCGCCCTCACGCGCAGCCACCAGGGCACTGGGCTCGGGCTGCCGCTCGCGCAATCGTTGGCGCGGCGGATGGGCGGCGATCTCAGCATCGAGAGCGAGCGGGGCAAGGGCACGACAGTGACCGTCCGTCTGCCGGCCGATCGGGTCTATCGGACGGCAGCCTGACGTCCACGGCGGAGCGGGTTCAAGACAGCGTACAGTGCGACAGCGTCCTCGCTGGGATCGAAATCCGGGACAGCGCCGGCACCTTCGGCGATCATCGTGTCGCGCGGGTTGAGCGCCAGCCCCTGGGCCGCGTCGCCTGTCGCCGCGGCCCGTCCGCGAAGCATGAACAGCAATCGCGTGCCCCCTGCCTGGCCAACGCGCCACAGGCGGCCCGTTGCGCGAGGCGGCGTCAGTACCGCGATTTCGGACGCAATGCGGTCGCGCGCGACGATCAGGTTCAGGTCCTCGCAGACGCCGTCGATCAAGCGGCAATCGGTTCTCCGCTCGCCGGCGAAGCGCAAGGGTTCAAACGGCCGTTCGAGCCTCTGGCGGTCGGTGCCATCGAAGGTCAGCACCATGCCCTTGCCCGCAAGCAAAGTGATGAACCGGTCATAGCCTGGGAAGGCGGAGAAGGGGCCATCGCGCGTGATCGTGGCGATGCTGAGCCGCCAATCGAACGCCGACCCGACAGTCGCGGTTGACGGTCCGATGGCGATCTCCGCCGTGCTGCCGCCGCCGTTCTTCCAGGGCATGATGCGATGGCTTTCCGCATCGACCTTGCGCCAAGGCATTTCTGTCGCGTCTCCACAAGTCCGGTGGACGGACGCCTTGCCGAGGCCGGCCGGCGCCGCGATCGGGGCACATGGCTCTGTCGGCTCCGCAATTGCCCGACGCGGACAGGCGCGGGCACAACGACGAGCGAGCAATGCATTATTGCCATGTCGCCGCTCGGCGAGACCATGCGGTGGGTACCCTAACAAACCACGCACTGCCACGAAAGGCGCCGCCTGCCACGCCCGACCGGCGATGCCGCCGCGGTGCCGATCGCGGGACGCCGACGATCACGCTCGACCCGGGCGAGGAGCGGCGCCGGTCGCCCCGCCGTGGCAGCGCGCACGGAGGCCCGGTCCGGCTTTCACACCCGATAGGCGACGGCGCTTCCCGGCGCCGACAAGCCCCCGGTCGGGCGGACAGTGCAGCATTTACGCCCGTGCCTCGTACTGTCGGGTGCAAGGTTGGTGCGACCCCGCAATCGTGCTAGAACGCGCCCCCGGGGTTGCCGGGCAGGTTCGCTGGGGCAGCAGAGCCAGGCGCGACGGGGGAACGTAACACGTTGGCCGCGAAGGGTTCTCGGATCGGATGACGGACTGCCCGGCTGGACCATGGCGGAAGCTTGCGCCTGGCGGGGAGTGGCTGCAGACGGCGGTCGGCGATCACGTGATGCCGGGCGGCCGAGCCGCCGCTGTTGCCGCGATCGGCAGGCGGGTGGCGGCGTCGGAACGCCAAATGGGCCCGCCGCGCGGCGGCTGAAACCAACAGGGGCGCTTGCGACATGGCCGATATCGCCGACAGGATCATCGACATCATCGCCAAGGAGGCGAAGCTGGATCGCGCCAAGCTGAGCCTGGACACGCGGTTGGATGAGCTGAAGATCGAATCGCTTGACCTGGTGCAGATCCTGTTCGCCATCGAGGACGAGTTCGACGTCTACGTTCCCTACAACGACGAGGCCTACAAGTTGGACACGCTGCGCGACGTGGTCGACGGCGTCAACCGCCTGATCGCCGAGAAGCAGGCCGAAGCCCCGAGCAAGAGCTGACCAGGTAGATGCATCGCGTGGTGATCACGGGCCTGGGCTGCATCGCCGCACCCGGGAACGACGTGCCCTCGTTCTGGCGCGCCATGAAGGAAGGCCGCAGCGGGATCGCGCCGACGCTGGCCGTGCCGCATGACCGGCTCAATATCCGCATCGCCGCCGAGGTCAAGGAATTCGATCCGGCGAAGCATTTCGAGGAAAAGCGCCTGCTTTTTCTCGACCGGTTCTCCCAGTTCACGGTGGTGGCCGCGCGCGAGGCGGTCGCTGCCGCCGGCATCGGGTTCGATGGCGGTCTTGGCGCCGAGACGGCCGTCATCGTCGGTACCGGCGCCGGCGGCATGAACACGCTGGAGGAGGGCTATGCCCGGCTTCATGCCAGGGACGGGTCATCGCGCCAGATCCCGCTGACGATCCCGCGAATGATGGTGAGCGCCGCGACCAGCCATCTGACGATGGAGTTCGGGATCACCGGTCCATCCTTCGCCGTCTCAAGCGCCTGCTCCTCGGCCAACCATGCGATCGGCGAGGCGTTCTGGATGGTCAAGACAGGCCGCGCGCGCGCCGCGCTGACCGGCGGCAGCGAGGCTTGCGTGACTCTCGGCACGCTCAAGGCATGGGAAGCGCTGCGCGTGCTGGCGCCCGACACATGCCGGCCGTTCAGTGGCGGGCGGCGCGGGATGGTGCTGGGCGAAGGCGCAGCAGTCGCCGTGCTGGAACGTCTGGACGACGCCAAGGCCCGCGGCGCCCCGATCGTGTGCGAGGTGGCGGGGTTCGGCATGACCGCCGATGCCGGCGACATCGTGATGCCCTCGGAGTTCGGCGCCGCGGGGGCGATGGCCAAGGCTCTGGCCGACGCCGGCATCGACCACGCCGATATCGGCTACATAAACGCGCACGGCACCGGCACGCTGGCCAACGACGCCACGGAAACAAAGGCGATCAAGCGCTGCTTCGGCGATCACGCACGCAAGCTAATGGTCAGCTCGACCAAGTCGATGCACGGCCACGCCCTGGGCGGCGCCGGCGCGATCGAGCTGGTCGCGACGGCCATGGCGCTGGGCGAGGGCGTGATTCCCCCCACCGCGAACTATCAGCGCCCCGACCCCGCCTGCGACCTCGACT
>CAYMTM010000290.1:0-4903 GCA_964393375.1 uncultured Rhodospirillaceae bacterium | reverse complement strand
GCCAAGTGATCGACCTATCCCTTATCACGCTGCTTTCGGGCGGTCACGCCTTGCTGGTCGGCGTGCCGGGCCTGGCAAAAACCCGCCTGGTGGAAACACTTGGGACCGTTCTCGGTCTCGAAGACCGGCGCGTGCAGTTCACCCCGGACCTGATGCCGGCCGACATCATCGGCTCGGAAGTGCTGGAGGAAGGCGAGGGCGGCCGGCGCACGTTCCGCTACATCAAGGGTCCGGTGTTCTGCCAGCTCCTCATGGCCGACGAGATCAACCGCGCCAGTCCGCGCACGCAGTCCGCACTGTTGCAGGCGATGCAGGAGCACCGGGTCTCGGTCGCCGGCCAGTACCACCCCCTGCCCAGCCCGTTCCACGTACTCGCCACCCAGAACCCGCTGGAGCAGGAAGGTACCTACCCCCTGCCCGAAGCCCAGCTGGACCGCTTCCTGATGCAGATCGACGTCGGCTATCCCGACCTCGAAGCCGAGCGGCGCATGCTGATCGCCACGACCGGGGCCGCCGAAGAGAAGGCCACGCAGGCGATGACCGCCGCCGAGCTGCAGCAGGCTCAGCGCTTGGTGCGGCGCATCCCGGTGGGCGACAGCGTGGTCGAGGCGATCCTGTCGCTGGTGCGCGCGGGACGCCCGGATACCAGCACGGTCGAGATCGTGCGAACCAACGTGGCCTGGGGCCCGGGCCCGCGCGCCAGCCAGGCGCTGATGCTGGCCAGCCGCGCCCGAGCGCTGATGGAAGGCAGGCTAGCGCCCTCTGTGGACGACGTGGTGGCTTTGGCGCCGGCGGTGCTGCGCCATCGCATGGCGCTCAATTTCGCCGCCCGTGCCGAGGGCATCGACATCGACCAGGTGGTCGTCAAGCTGTGCGAGCCGTTCGCCTGAGAAGCGGAGCGAAACGAACGCGATGACCGCCACCGCCGTCGCGCCTGCCGCGGCCGTCGCGCGCAGGCATCAGGCCGAGGGACTGGCCTCGACCCTGCCGCCGCTGCTGGTGGCGGCCGAACGCGTGGCATCGACGGTGGCGCAAGGCGTCCACGGCCGGCGCCGCGTCGGCCAGGGCGATTCGTTCTGGCAGTTCCGCCAGTACCAGGTGGGCGACCCGGTCCAGCGCATCGACTGGCGGCAGTCGGCCAAGCGCGAGCACGCCTATATCCGCGAGAACGAATGGGAGGCGGCGCAGTCGGTGTGGCTGTGGCGCGACCCGTCGCCGTCCATGTCCTGGCGCTCGCGCCGCGATCTGCCGGAGAAGCGCGAGCGGGCGGAACTGCTGACCCTCGCGCTGATGGCGCTCTTGGTGCGCGGCGGCGAACGCATCGCGCTGCTGGGCCTGCCGGTACGGCCGGCCACGGGTCGCGGCGCGCTGAACCGCCTGGCCGATGCGCTGCTGGCGGCCCCGGCCGGCGCGCAGGGCTCGCTGCCGGCCTTCGAACTGCTGCCGCGCTTCGCCCACGTGGTGATGATCGGCGACTTCCTTGGCCCGCTCGACACGCTCAACACGCTGGTCGGACGCTTCGCCGGCCGGGGCATCGGCGGTTATCTGCTGCAGGTGCTCGACCCCGCGGAGACCGCCCTGCCCTACGCCGGCCGTGCGCGCTTCGAGGGGCTGGAGGGCGAAACGGAGCATCCGGTGATCGGCCGCGTGGAGGCGGTGCGCGCGGAATACCGCGACCGTATCGAGGCCCAGCGGCAGGGCCTGATCACGATCGCGCGCGCCGCGCGCTGGGGCTTCGGCCGGCACACGACGGACCATCCCCCGCAGACGGCGCTGCTGGCGCTTTACCAGGCGCTCGGCCGGTCGGTGAGGCGTTGACATGCTGAGCCTCGGCCCCATTGCCTTCGCCGTTCCCTGGGTGCTGACCGCGCTGGTCACCCTGCCGCTGCTGTGGCTCCTGCTGCGGGTGATCCCGCCGGCGCCCAAGCGTATCCGCTTTCCGGCCCTGGCGCTGCTCTTGGGCCTCAAGCAGCGCGAGGAGACGCCGCGTTCGACGCCGTGGTGGCTGATCCTGCTGCGCCTGACGATCGCCGCGCTGGTGATCCTGGCCCTGGCCCGTCCGTTGCTCAATCCGAGCGGCGAGCTGCCGGGCGGCGGCCCGCTGGTTCTTGCGATCGACGACGGCTGGGCGGCATCGCGCAACTGGCCTCAGCGCCTGGGCGTGATGATGGACCTGCTGGACAAGGCCGAGCGCGCCGAGCGGCCGGTCATGGTGGCGACCACGGCACCGGCGGAGACCGGCGAGGTGCCCTCGCCGACCGGGCTGATGCGGGCGGAGGAGGCGCGCACGCATATCCGCGCGCTGCAGCCGAAGCCATGGCCGGTCGACCGTGCCGCCGCGCGTGAGCGCCTCGATCGGGTGAAGCTGCAGAGCCAGGGTTTCGCGGTGTGGATCAGCGACGGGCTGGCCGGCGCCGACGACCGCGCCTTTGCCCAGCGCCTGCAGGATTTCGGCGGCTTGCGGGTCTTGGCGGACGCGGCCGAGCGGCAGCCCCACATCCTGCTTCCGCCGAGTAGCGACGGCACCGAATGGACCGCGCGCGTGCTGCGGCCGGCCGCGCCGGGGCCGGAGCGGGTCTACTTGCGCGCGCTGGCGGGGGACGGCAGGTTGCTGGCGCGCGAGCCGGTCGATTTCGCCGCCGACGCGCTCAAAGCCGAGATCAAGCTGGCCCTGCCGGCCGAGTTGCTCAACGAGCTGGCGCGGCTGGAGATCGACGGCGAGCGGTCCGCCGGCGCCAGCGTGCTGCTGGACGAGCGCTGGCGCCGCCGCCCGGTCGGCATCGCCACCACCGCGCCGGTCGGCTCGAGCCAGCCGCTGCTGTCCGACACGTTCTATATCGAACGCGCGCTGTTGCCCTTCGGCGAGATCCGGCGCGGCGGAATTGCCGACCTGCTGAAGCGCGAATTGTCGGTTATGGTGCTGCCGGATTCGACCACGCCCGATCAGGACGAACGCGAGCAGATCAAGCGCTGGATCGATGCCGGCGGCACATTGATGCGCTTCGCCGGCCCGACCCTGGCGGAGAATCCCGACGAGCTGGTGCCGGTGCCGCTGCGTCGCGGCGGCCGTATGCTCGGGGGTGCCCTTCTGTGGACGCAGCCCGCGCGGCTGGCGCCGTTCGAGGCCACGAGCCCGTTCGCCGGCCTGCCGGTCCCGAACGACGTCACCGTCTCGCGCCAGGTGCTGGCCGAACCCGCACTCGACCTTGCGGAGAAAACCTGGGCGCGGCTGCAGGACGGCACGCCGCTGGTCACCGCCGCCAAGCGCGGCGGCGGCTACCTGGTGCTGGTCCATACTTCGGCCAACACGACTTGGTCGAACCTTTCTCTGTCCGGCCTGTTCGTCGAGATGCTGCGCCGCGTGGTGCGCATCAGCCATGGCGTGGCGTCGGGCGCCACCGGCGACGGCGTCCTGCCGCCACTCCTGACACTGGACGGATTCGCGCGGCTGCAAGCGCCGCCGCCAAGCGCCGCCGCGATTCCCGCGCGCAGCTTCGCCGAAACCAGGCCCGGCCCGCGCCACCCGCCGGGCTTCTACGGCCAGGACCTGGCGCGCCGCGCGCTGAACCTGTCGCCGTCGCTGGGCGAGCCGAAGCCGATCGGCGCACTGCCCCAGGGCGTCGAGCGCGCATCCTATGCAGAGGCGCGCGAGACCGACCTGAAGCCCTGGCTTCTGGCGGCCGCGCTGATCCTGTTCATCGCCGACACCGCGCTGGGCCTTGTGCTGCGCGGGCTCCTGCCCCTGCCCGCCTTCGCCCGGGCGGCAGGAACCGCCGCGGCGCTGCTGGCGGTCATCGCACTCGCCGGTCCGGCGCAAGCGCAGAGTCGCACCAACCGCGCCCAGGCGCAGGGCGCGGACGGGTTCGCGCTCGAAGCGACGATCGAGACGCGGCTTGCCTATGTCATCACCGGCAACGGCCAGCTCGACGAGACCAGTCGCGCGGGGCTCAGCGGCCTGACCAAGATTCTGAACCGGCGCACCGCGGTCGAGGCCGCCGAGCCGATGGGCGTCAGCCTGGAGGAGGACGAGCTCGCATTCTTCTTCCTGCTCTATTGGCCGATCGACGCGGCGCAGCGCCCGCTCTCCGCGCGCGCCGCGCGCAAGGTCAACGAGTATCTGCGCAACGGCGGATCGATCCTGATCGACACGCGCGACCAGGCCGACGCGCCGACCTCGCTTGAGGGCATGACCGCCAACGCCCAGCGCCTGCGCCAGATCGGCCGCGGCCTAGCGATCCCGCCGCTGGTGCCGGTGCCCCCCGACCACGTGCTGACCAAGGCCTTCTACCTGATGCAGGACTTCCCCGGCCGCCATGCCGGCGGCCAGCTCTGGGTCGAGCAGCCGGACAGCCGCGTCAACGACGGCGTGTCGTCGCTGATCATCGGCGGCAACGACTGGGCCGCGGCCTGGGCGACGGACGACAATGGCCGGCCGTTGTTCCCGGTGGTGCCGGGCGGCGAGAACCAGCGCGAGATGGCCTACCGTTTCGGGGTCAACCTGGTGATGTACGCGCTGACCGGAAACTACAAGGCCGACCAGGTGCACGTCCCGGCGATCCTCGAGAGGCTCGGCCAATGATCGCCGGCGCCTCGGTCCAGTTCGCGCCGCTCCTGCCCTGGGCAGGCATCGCTGCGCTCGGCGTCGCGCTCGTGGTCGTGCTGGCGCTGGCGTTCTGGCGCCGCGCCGGCGGCGCCGCCTGGCGCCTGGGGATCGGCGCGCTGCTGCTGCTAGCGCTGGCCAACCCCTCGCTGGTCAACGAGCAGCGCGAGAGCCTGTCGGACATCGCGCTCCTGGTCGTCGACGAATCCGCCAGCAACCGCATCGGCGATCGCGCGCAGCAGCGCGAGGAGACGGTCAGGCGCATCAAGGAGCGGCTCAAGGACGAGCGCGAGCTGGAGCTGC
>CAYMTM010000289.1:788-4943 GCA_964393375.1 uncultured Rhodospirillaceae bacterium | reverse complement strand
CGTTGCTGTTCCTCGCTCCCGACGTGCTGCCGCGCGGGCCGGGCTGGCTCGGCCAGTTGATTCGCGCCATCCGGGCCAATGAGCGTGCCGGGCTGGTGAGCCCGACCCTGCTCTACGAGGACGATTCGATCCGCTTCGCCGGCATGCCGCTCGACGCCGTGGGCGATGCCGCCGCCGTTCCCAGCGGGCCCGGGCGCTACTCCGGCTATCCGCGCAACTGGCTGACCGAGACGGAGCCGACCGAGGTCCTGGCCGGCACCAGCGAGTGCTGTCTGTTGCCGCGCCGGCTGTTCGAGCAGGTGGGCGGTTTCGCGCGCGACTTGGTGGGCGGCGCGCAGCAGGACATGGCGCTGGGCCTGCGCCTGCGCGATGCAGGACGCAGTTGCCTTTGGGTGCCGTCGGTCGCCCTTTACGCCGTCGACCCGGCGGCGCGAACGGCCACGCCGACGGCAGGCGTCGATATCGCGCGTCTGGTCGACGACTGGTCGTTCGCCCGCACCTGGGAGCGCCATCGCGACCGTCATGCGGCGGGGACTGGCCAATGACGACCGCGATCACCCAGGCGCCCATGCGCGTGCTCGTGGTTTCACACGGGCATCCTGCCTATTCGATCGGCGGCGGCGAACTCGCCGCTTACAACCTGTTCCGCGGCCTGGGCGCGCTGGAGGGAGTCGAAGCGCATTTTCTGGCGCGGATCGGCCCGCCGCTGGCACCGCACGCCGACACGCCGTTCATGAGTCTCCGGCAGAACGCGCGCGAGACGCTGTTCTATGCCAACGACTATGACCACTTCCGGCTCTCGAACCGCGACGTCGCCGGCCTGGATCGGCATTTCGCGGCCTTCCTCGCGGCCGTCAGGCCCGATGTCGTCCATTTCCACCACTTCCTGGGTCTCGGCCTGGAATGCCTGCGCGTGGTGCGCAGGGTGTGCCCGCAGGCGCGCGTGGTGGCGACGCTGCACGAGTTCCTGGCGATCTGTCACAACCACGGGCAGATGATCAAGACCGCCAAGGCCACGCTGTGCCACCGCGCGACGCCGGCGGACTGCGCGATGTGCTTTCCCGAGATCGGGCCGGCGCGGTTCTTCAAGCGGGAGATGTTCATCAAGGCCAACTTCGACCTGGTGGATGCCTTCGTGTCGCCCAGCCGCTTCCTGGCGCAGCGTTACGTCGAATGGGGCCTGCCGCGCGAGCGGATGCGGGTGATCGAGAACGGGCTCGATATCGCCGAGACGACCCCGCCGCGCCCGGTGCCGAGGGCGTTGCGGGGGGGCCATGCGACGGCCCGCCGCAACCGTTTCGCCTATTTCGGCCAACTAAACCCGTTCAAGGGTATCGACGTCCTGCTGGATGCGGTCGCCAAGGTTCCGGCTGCGCAGTGGGGGGCGGATAGCGGGATCGTCGTGTTCGGCGGCAACCAGGAGAACCAGCCCGCGCCGTTCCAGGAGAGGTTCCGCCGCCTGCTGGCCCAGGCCGAAGGCCGCGTGCGCTTCTACGGCAGCTATCGTCCGCACGAGTTGCCCGTCTTGATGCGCGAAGTCGACTGGGTGGTCGTGCCGTCGGTTTGGTGGGAAAACTCGCCGCTGGTGATCCAGGAAGCCTTCGCACATGGCCGGCCCGTCATCTGCAGCGATATCGGCGGCATGGCCGAGAAGGTGCGCGACGGGGTGGACGGGCTGCACTTCCGCGCCGGCAGCGCGGAGAGCCTGGCCGACAAGCTGGCCATGGCGTTGGCGACCCCCGGTCTGTGGGAACGCCTGCGGGCCAACGCGCCGAAGCCGCTGACGCCGATCGGCACCGCGCGCCAGCACTTGGCGCTCTATCGCGAGACGAAGGCGCGCCGCGCGGCCGTCATCAAGCACTTGCGCGCAGTTCGGGCGCCGCGCGAGGCCGCCGAGGCGGCCGAGACTGTCGAGACCGTCGAGGCCAAGGCGGTGGGAGCCGAGCCGTGATCGGGCGCAGCGCCAGCCCGCGCTCCCAGCCGGGTCCGCGGCAAGCCAAGCCGGCGGCCGGCGCCAAGCCCGCGCCGGAACCGAAGGTCGAGCCGCGCCTCGACGCTTCGTCGTCAACGAGGTCTGCCGCGGAAACGAGAACGGAGGCGCCGGCGCGACCGGAATCCGACGCGAGCGAGAAGGCCCCGCGCCGCAAGCCGCGCGTCAAGGCCCGACTGAACCCGATCGCGATCCCCGGGCTGAAGGAGTCGCCGATCGCCGATGCGTTGCGCGCCAGCACCGCGGCGCTGGCCTATGCCGGCCTGCTGTCCGTGGTGGTCAACCTGCTGCAGCTTACGGTTCCTGTCTACATGCTGCAGATCTACGACCGCGTGATGTCCAGCCACAGCATCGACACGCTCGTCATGCTGACCTTGATGGCTTGCGCGGCGCTGGTGTGCATGGCCATGATCGACTACATCCGCGCCAGGGTGTGGTTCGTGATGGGCGGCCAGCTCGCGCGGCGGCTGGACACGCTGGCCATCCAGAGTGCGGTCTCGGGCTGGGTTACCACCCAGACGCCGGAGGCGCGGCAGGCACCGCGCGATCTGAACGAAATCCGTATGTTCATCACCGGCGGTGGGGCCACCGTCGTGTTCGATGTCCTCTGCGCGCCGCTGTTCCTGCTGGTCCTGTTCCTGCTGCACCCGGTCTACGGCCTAGTGGCGATCGCATCGGCGTTGCTGCTGATCTGCATGGCGCTGGCGATGGAGTTCATCGGCCGCCGGCCGATGGGACAGGCCAACGATGCGACCGTGCGCGCCTACAACGAGATCAACGCCGCGATCCGCAACGGCGAGGCGATCGAGGCGATGGGCATGCTGGGCAACGTGGGCCGGCGCTGGCGCGAGCACTACGGCCGCGCCATCGACCTGCACGAGGCCGGGCACAGCCGTTCAAAGGCGATCTCGGCGATCGCCAAGTCGCTGCGCCTCGCCGTCCAGGTAGCCATGCTTGCCGCGGGCGTGCTGCTGGTGATGGACCGGATCGTGACGCCGGGCAGCATGGTCGCGGCGACTATCATCATGGGCCGCATGCTGGTTCCGTTCGAGCAGCTCGTCGAAGGATCGCGCCAGTGGGCAACCATGTTCGGCGCCGCCAACCGGTTGCGCCGCCTGATCGAAGCGACGTCGAGCCAGCGCCAGCGCACCCCCGTCGCGGTCGGCCGGCCGCGCCTGAGCGTCGAACGCTGCGTGTTCGTGCCGCAGGGGCAGGAAAAGGCGATCATCAAAGGCATCTCCTTCGCGCTCGAGCCCGGCGATGTGCTTGGCGTCGTGGGACCGTCGGCGGCCGGCAAGTCAACCCTGGCGCGCCTGCTGGTGGGCGTCTGGCGACCGACCGGCGGCGGCGTCTATCTGGACGGCCACGACGTCTTCACTTGGGAGCGCGAGAGTTTCGGCCGCGACGTCGGCTACGTGCCGCAGCAGCCCATGCTGATGACAGGGACGGTGCGCGAGAATATCGCGCGTCTGGCGGATTGCGACCCGCGCCTGGTGATCGAGGCGGCCCGCAACGCCGACGTGCACGAGATGATCGGGCGCCTGCCGTTCGGCTACGACACGATGATCGGCGAGGGCGGCTACGTCCTCAGCGCTGGCCAGCAGCAGCGGATCGCGCTGGCGCGCGCCCTGTTCGGCAATCCGAAGCTCTTGGTGCTGGACGAGCCGAACTCGAACCTGGACACGGCGGGCGAGCGCGCGCTGCTGGCCGCCATCACCATGGCGAAGAATGCGGGAACGACGGTGGTGCTGATCGCTCACCGGCCCTCCGTCATGTCGGTCGCCGACAAGCTCCTGGTGCTTAAGGACGGCATGATCGAGCAGTTCGGCGAGCGGACCGATGTCATCAAGACGATCGTCCCCGGCGGTGCGACCGCCGGTGCCGGATCCGCCCGCCCGCCGGCGATCATCGACCCCGACAAGGGCGGCCCGACCAGGCTGGTGCGGACATGACCCTGCCGAGCGCTCCCGTCATGGCTGGCCCGCTGGCGGTCCGGCTGCAAGCGGCCAATCCCGTCGACGCGATTGAGGACGCCGAGGAGGGGACGCCCACCTTGCGCGGCCCTCTGATCGCCGGCGCGGTTACGGTCGCGGCCTTCCTTGGCACGTTCCTGATCTGGGGCTTCGTCGCGTCCCTCGACAGCGCCGCGATCGCGCCGGGAACGG
>CAYMTM010000289.1:0-778 GCA_964393375.1 uncultured Rhodospirillaceae bacterium | reverse complement strand
AGCACCTTGAAGGCGGGATCGTGCGCGAGATCCTGGTGCGGGAAGGCGAGAGGGTGAAAGCCGGCCAGGTGCTGCTGCGGCTGGACACGGCACTGGCGGGAGCGGCCTCGATGCAGCTGCGCAACCAGCGCTGGGCCACACTCGCCAAGATCGCGAGGCTGCGCGCGGAACAGGCGGATGCGCCGGCGATCGTCCTGCCGGCGGAGCTGCAGGCGCGGACGGGCGACCCGGCCGTGGCCGAGCAGGTGGCGACGCAGCAGAGCCTGTTCGCGGCGCGCAAGCAGGCCTATGACAGCCAGATCGGCGCTATCGAGCGGCGGATCCAGCAGTCGCGCGAGGACATTACGTCGATGAGCTCGCAGTACGCGGCGAACGCCGAGCGGCTGAAATATTTCGAGGAAGAGGCCGAGGCGATCCGCGAGCTGGTGGAAAAGGGCTACGAGCGCAAGCCGCGCCTGCTGGGGTTGCAGCGCAGCATCGCCGAAACGCGCGGCAAGATGGGCGAGCTGGACGCGACCATCGCGCGGTCGCGCCAGATGATCGCCCAGGCCGAGTACGAGGCGAAGACCGTCAGGAACCAGCGGCAGTCGGACATCAACCGCGAATTGCAGGACGCGCAGGCGGCGGAGGCCGACCTCAACGACCGCCTCAAGGCGGCCGACGACGTTCTGCAGCGCAAGGACGTGGTGGCGCCGCAGGATGGCCAGGTCGTCGACCTCAAGTTCTTCACGCCCGGCGGGGTGGTCCAGCCGGGCGCGCCGATCCTCGACATCGTTCC
>CAYMTM010000288.1:0-4948 GCA_964393375.1 uncultured Rhodospirillaceae bacterium | reverse complement strand
GTTCTGACACCGCCCCTGCTGGCCGCGGTCTACCGCATCGAGGCGGCGGTGACGCCGGGCGTGGACAGGCAGCCGTCGATCACCGCCCTGCGCGCCCTGCCGGCGGCATAGCACGATGGCACTGCGAAATCGCCTTCACCCGGCCCGGCTGTTGAGGCGATGGCGGCGGATGATCCGCCACTTCGGTTTCCGCCTGTGGGTCGCCAATTGGCCACGGACCCGACCCGGGGCCTCGCGCCCGGCCGTCTCGTTCAAAAGCAAGGAGTACCTGCCATGATCCGCTTTCTGCGGTGCGTCGTCGCCATCGCCGCAACGCTTGTTCTGCCGGCCGACGCTCACGAATTCAAGGTCGGCGCCCTGACCGTCGATCACCCCTATTCGCGGGCGACCGCCGCCAGGAACGGTGCGGCCTACATGACGATCAGCAACGCAGGCGCCGAGGCCGACCGGCTGCTGCGCGCATCGACCGCACGGGCCGCCAGGGTGGAGCTGCACACCATCATTCGCGAGGGCGACGTCATGAAAATGCGCGAAGTAACGGCAATCGACGTGCCGGCCGGCGGCAAGGCCGAGTTGAAGCCCGGCGGCTTCCACGTGATGCTGCTCGGCCTCGACAAGCCGTTGCGCGAGGGAGAGGCTTTCGTCCTCACCCTGGATTTCGAGAAGGCCGGCAAGGTCGATGTCACGGTTGCCGTCGAGAAAGCCGGGGCGTCCGGCGGCCATGGCCACGGTTCGCCGCCACCCGCCAAGACGCCCTGATGGATGCCATGCGGCCCGCGTCGGCGACATCCGGAACGGCGCGACAGGAGGTTCATGACATGCGCGCGATGCGAACGTACGAACCGGCCCGACGTCTGGCCCGCTCATGATCGCGCGTCGCCCGCACCGGCTCCATACCCGTTACCCTTGCCCGGCTCCCGCCCCCAGACGACGCAGAGCGGCGGCCGTATCCTCTTCTGCCGCAATGCCGGGCGGCCCATGCCGGGATGACCCCGCGCCATGGCAGGCAAAACTGGTACGCCACCGTCCCGTGACGGTGGCGCCCGGCCGGCGCAATCCCGACAGACTGCCTTGAAAACGCCACCCAGCGCATGGAGATTGTCTTCCCATGATCTTCGCCCGTGTCACCGTCTGCCTTTCCCTCCTGGCGGTCGCGCTTCCGGCAGCGGCACAGGAGATCAGGCTCGGCCAACTGGTTGTCGAGCGATCCTTCGCGCGCGTCTCCGCCGCGCGAAACGGTGCGGCCTACGTGACCATCCTCAACAACGGCGCCCAGCCCGATCGCCTGCTCCGCGCCGACTCGCCCCGCGCGGGAAAGACCGAGTTGCATACCATGACGATGGAAGGCGACATCATGCGCATGCGTCAGGTCCCGGACGTTGAGGTGCCGGCAAAGGGTCGGGTTGAAATGCGGCCGGGCGAGGGACTGCATATCATGTTGATCGGGCTCAAGGCGCCGCTGAGGGCCGGTGACCGGTTTCCCCTGTCGCTGGAGTTCGCCCGGTCTGGCAAGATAGACGTCACAGTGGAGGTGCTCGCCGCCGCGCCCGCGAGCAAGCCTTGACGGAGGCGAGCCGATGAGACGCAGTTTCCCGCTGCTGGCGTTGCTGTTGGCGCTTGTTTCGTCCGGGCTCGACGCCAAGACCTACAAGGCCGAGGGGCTGGTGATCGACGAGCCGTTCGCGCGGCCCTCGCCGCGGGGCAAGCCCGGCGACCCCATTCCCGCCGGCTCCGCGTTCCTGACGATCGAGAACAAGGGCGACAAGATCTACCAACTCGTAGGCGCCTCGACTCCCATTGCGGGCCAGGCCGAACTTCTCCAAGCCGTGCGGATCGGCAAATCCGTGCGCACCAGGCGCATTCTCGCCCTCACGCTCAACCCGGGCGACCGGATCTCCGTGGGCCCGGAAGCGGAATACCGCCTGTCGCTGGTCGGCTTGCGCAAGAAATTGGAGGATGGCGAGATCTTCCCGCTGACCCTGGAGTTCGACATCGGCAAGGTCGACGTGGCGGTCGAGGTGAAGTACGAGGTCTACACGGACAGCGGCGCCCGATACAACCAGCGCGCCAAGCCGCAATAGGAAGCGATGGTCCGAAAGCTCGTCGCTGCGCTGATACTGGTAGCAGTCGCAATCGCCGCGATAGCGGCGGGCGGCTATATCTACCTGCGCCGCGGCTTGCCCCGGCTCGACGGCGAGGCCGCGCTGGCCGGTGTGGAGCGAGCCGCCACGATCAAGCGCGACGGGGCGGGCGTACCCTACATCACGGCCGCGTCGGCTGCGGACGGCTGGTTCGCCATCGGCTATGCACATGCCCAGGACCGGCTGTGGCAGATGGATTTCCAGCGCCGCATCGGCGCCGGCCGGCTGGCCGAGGTGATGGGGCCGAACGCGCTGGCCTACGACCGCTACATGCGAACGCTTGGTCTTTATCGCGTCGCGGAGCGGAATCTGCAGGCGATCGACGCCGACACGCGCGCGGCGCTGGAGTCGTATGCCGATGGCGTCAATGCCTATCTGAAGAGCCGGACCGGGTCCCTCCCGCCGGAGTTCCTGCTGCTGCGCTACGAGCCCGAGCCCTGGCGGCCGGTCGACTCCCTGGTCTGGGGCCGCGTGCTGGCGCTCCAGCTCTCCGACAACATGCGCCACGAACTGCTGCGCGCCCGCCTGTCGCGCAGCCTGTCGCCGCAACAACTCGCCGACCTCTATCCGTCCACGGTGCGGCGCGAGCAGCCGACGACCGTCGCCGGCCTCGACCTCGACCGTTTGTGGGCTGCCCTGCCGCACGACATGATGGGCGTGGGCGCCTCCAACGAATGGGTCGTCGACGGCCAACGCAGCGCGACCGGCAAGCCGATCCTCGCCAACGACCCCCATCTGCGCTTCGGCATGCCGAACGTGTGGTACTTGGCGCGGTTGACCATGCCCGGACTCAGTCTCGCCGGCGCGACGGCGCCGGGCATTCCCTTTTTTGTCCTCGGCCACAACGACCGCATTGCCTGGGGAATGACCTCGACCCATGGCGACACCCAGGACCTCTTCGTCGAGCGGGTCGATCCCGCCGACCCCGGGCGCTACCAGACGCCGGACGGGCCGCGTGCCTTCGCAACACGGCAGGAGACGGTCGCAGTGCGCGGCGAGCAGTCGGTCACTTTCACCGTCCGCGAAACCAGGCACGGCCCGGTCGTCAGCGACATCCTGACCGGGGCCGCGGGCGTCGCCCAGCGCAGCGACGTGCTGGCACTGGGCTTCGTCGGGCTTGCACAAGACGACCGCACGGCCGAGGCGATGCACCGGCTCAACCGCGCGACCGACTGGAAGAGCTTCCTGGCCGCGCTGGCCCTGTTCCACAGCCCGTTGCAGAACTTCGCCTATGCCGATGTGGAGGGGAATATCGGTTTCGCGGTCGCCGGGCGGGTGCCGGTGCGCCGCTCAGGCGATGGGCGGATGCCGGCGCCCGGTTGGGCGGGGACGCATGACTGGAGCGGCTGGCTGCCCTTCAACGCCCTGCCGCGCGCCTACAACCCGCCAGGCGGGGTGATCATCAACGCGAACAACAAGCCAGGGCCCGACGCCGTTACGGCGGCCCTGGGCAGCGACTGGGACAGCACCTATCGCGCGCGCCGCATCCAGGACATGCTGTCGATCGAAAGCAGGCCGACGGTCGAGACTTCGGCGGCGATGCAGACCGACCTGCTGTCGCTGCCCGCGCGCGACCTGCTGGGCATCCTGATGCAGGTCGAACCGCATGACGACCGCGGCCGCCGGGCGGTGGCGCTGCTGAAATCCTGGGACGGGCGGATGGACCGCCGGCGCGCCGAACCGCTGATCTTCGTCGCCTGGCTGCGCGAGCTGAACCGCCTGCTCTACGCCGACGAGCTTGGTCCGCTTTTCGCCGACTACTGGGACCTGCGCCCGGACGTGGTGGAGCTGATGCTGACCCAGCGCCGGCAGTGGTGCGACGACGTGACCACCCCCGGCGTCGAGACCTGCGAGGGGCGCATCGCGCTGGCCCTCGAACGCGCGCTCAACTGGATCGCCGCCCGGTTCGGCGCCAACCCGGCCGGCTGGCGGTGGGGCGACGCGCATCCCGCGCGCCTGCCCCACCCCGTGCTCGGGAAGATCTGGCCCATCAGCCGCTGGGGCGACCTCACCGTTCCCGCCGACGGCGACAACTTCACCCTCAGCCGCGCCGGCAGCGCGATCGCCGACGAGAACGAGCCGTTCGCATCGGTCCACGGCGCGACCTACCGCGCCGTCTACGATCTTGCCGACCTCGACAATTCGCGCTTCATGCAGGCCTCCGGACAGTCGGGGCATATCCTGTCCCCGCACTATGGCGATCTGGTCCGCCGCTGGCGCGACGGGCGCACGATCCGCATCCCGGCCGAGCCGGCGCCGGGTCCGAAGGAGAGAATTTCAGTGCTGAAGCTGATTCCTGCCGCCGCGCGTCCGGCCGTCAGGCCATGAGCCCGACGCTCGACGACATCCGCCAAGCGGCTCGCCAGATCGCCGGGGCGGTCGTGCGCACGCCGGCCATCCCGTCAAGCCGCCTGTCGCGCCTGGCGGGCTGCGCGCTGACCCTGAAGCTGGAGAACCTCCAGGACATCGGCTCGTTCAAGCAGCGCGGGGCGCTGGTCAAGCTGCTGAGCCTGTCGCCCGAGCAGCGCCGCATCGGGGTCATCGCCATGTCCGCCGGCAACCACGCACAGGGCGTCGCCTACCACGCCCAGCGGCTCGGCATTCCGGCCACGATCGTGATGCCCGAGGCGACCCCATTCACGAAGGTCGAGCGCACCGCCGAGTTCGGCGCGCGCGTGATCCTGCACGGGGAGGGCCTGGACCAGGCCGCAAGCTTCGCCGCCGACCTCGCGCTCAAGGAAAGCCTGACGTTCGTGCATCCCTACGACGATCCGATGATCGTCGCCGGCCAGGGCACCGTCGCGCTC
>CAYMTM010000287.1:1441-5048 GCA_964393375.1 uncultured Rhodospirillaceae bacterium | reverse complement strand
GGCGGCTGCGGCGGCTGCCCCAGGCGAAGCGGTCTTTGAGCGTCGTCACGGCGCCTCCCTGAGCGCGCGCCACAGCATGACGGCCTGGCGCGTGGCGGCCACGTCGTGCACCCGCAGAACCTTGGCGCCGCCGTCGAGGGCATGGACCGCGGCTACGATCGAGGCAGGCCCGCGCTCCGGGGCGGGCCAGCCCTTGTTGATCGCGGCGGTCAGGCCCTTGCGCGAGGCGCCCAGCACGACGGGCGCGCCCAGCCCGCACAAGAGCGCGAGGTGCTTCAGCACGTCGATATTGTGCGCCTCGCGCTTGCCGAAACCCAGCCCGGGATCGACCAGGATGCGCTCGCGCGCGATGCCCGCCGCGACGCAATCGGCGATGCGCGCTTCCAGCCAGTCGAACACATCAAGGCAGGCGCGCGCGTAGCGGGGGGCGCGGTTCATGGTCGCCGGCTCGCCCTGCATGTGCATCAGCACGACAGGGACCCGGCGGTCGCGGACCAGGGCCAGGCTCTCCGGGTCGTGGGTCAGGGCGCTGACGTCGTTGACCATGCAGGCGCCCTCGTCCAGCGCCGCGCGCATCACCGGAGCGTTGCGCGTGTCGATCGACACACGGCGGCCTGCCCGCACGAGGCCGCGCACCACGGGCACGACCCGCGCGCGCTCCTCGCGGGAATCGACCGGGCTCGCCCCGGGCCGGGTCGATTCGCCGCCGATGTCGAGCAGGTCGGCGCCCTCCGCCGCCAGCTTTTCGCCGTGCGCGATGGCGCGCGCCGGGTCATCGTGCTGCCCGCCGTCGGAGAAGCTGTCGGGCGTGGCGTTGACGATGCCCATGAGCAGGGGCCGTTCGGTCTGCGGGTCAAAGGGCAGGGGCAAGGGCGCGTCGATCCGCGCGAGCAGGTCCGCAATCCGCCGCACGGCGGCATCGGGCCGGCGACCGGCCCAGGCGGCGATCGCGTCGCGCGGCGCGGCATGCGTGGCGATCCGGCCGGCTTCGCGCGTCCAGACCGTCCAGTTCCCCGCCACGCCCAGGGGCGGCGGTTCCAGGTAGACGCGCGCATCCGGCGCCGGCGACGGCAGGTCCATAGGCCTCCATCCCATTTCGCGTCTCGGCGATCAAGCGGCGGTTGTGCGGCCCGGCACGCTCGCCCAAGATGGCACGAACGGGGGAGGGCGCGCATGGCGGCGGGCGACACGGACCTGGCGGCGCGGGTGCGCCGGCTGGAGGACTGCGAGGCGATCCGGCAGCTCAAGGCGTATTACGCCCGATGCGCGGACGAGAAATACACCGACGACCATCGCCGCAAGCCGCCAGAGGAATTCGCGCGGATCAGCCGGCTGCAGGCCTCGGTCTTCACCGAGGACGGGGTGTGGGACGGCGGCAGGCAGTTCGGCACGATCCGGGGGCGCGAGGCAATCGCCGCGCACCTCGCCAACGTGCCCTGGACCTTCGCGATGCACTATTTTCTATGCCCGCATATCGTGCTGGACGGCGACACGGCACGCGGCCGCTGGATGCTCTGGCAGACCTGCACCTTCGCCGAGGACGAGCTGGCGGTGTTCATGGCCGCCACGACGAGCGACGACTATGTGCGCACGCCCGAAGGCTGGAGGATGGCACGCATGGAATTCACGCTGAAGTTCATCACCCGCTTCGACCGTCCCTGGTCGATCGACCGCAACGCGCCGATCCGGCGCTAGCGCCGCGCGGGGCTACATCCCCAGATACGCCGCCTTGACGCGCGCGTTGGCGGCCAGCTCCGCGCCGCTGCCCTCCAGCACCACGCGGCCGGTTTCCAGCACGTAGGCGCGGTCGGCGATCCTGAGGGCCTGGGCCGCGTTCTGCTCGACCAGCAGGATCGTGGTCCCGGCCTGCTTCAGGGCCGTGACGGCCGCGAAGATCTCGGCGATCAGGAGGGGGGCGAGGCCCATGCTGGGCTCGTCGAGCAGAAGCAGGCGCGGGCGCGCCATCAGCCCGCGCGCGATCGCCAGCATCTGCTGCTGGCCGCCCGACAGCGCGCCGGCGGGCGCGCTGCGCCGCTGCTTGAGCGCCGGGAACATCGCGTAGGCGCGCTCCAGCCCGTCGGCCGCCTCGGCGCGGCCGCGGGCATAGGCGCCGAGAAGCAGGTTGTCCTCGACCGACAGCGGCGCGAAGACCTGGCGTCCCTCCGGCACCTGCACGATGCCGAGCTGGACGCGCCGCGCGGCCGCCAGGCGCGTGATGTCGCGGCCGTCGAAACCGATGCGGCCGGCGCTGGCGGGGCGGACGCCCGAGATGGTGCGCAGCAACGTTGTCTTGCCTGCGCCGTTGGCGCCCACCAGCGCCACCAGCTCGCCCGCGCCGACCCGGAGCGCCACGTCGCCGAGCGCCTGCACGCGGCCGTAATGGCCGCCGAGGCCCGCGACCTCCAGCAGCGCGGTCACGACGCGACCCCCAGATAGGCGGCGACCACCCGGGGGTCGGCGCGGATCTCGCCGGCCGTGCCCTCCGCCAGCTTGCGGCCGGATTCCAGCACGATGATGTGGTCGGACACCGCCATCACCAGCCGCATGTCGTGCTCGACCAGCACCACCGTCACGCCGCCGGCGGCGATCGCCTGGATCAGCCGCGTCATCTCGGCGGTCTCGGTCGGATTCAGCCCCGCCGCCGGTTCGTCAAGCAGCAGCAGGCGCGGCTCGCCGGCCAGCGCGCGGGCGATCTCCAGGCGCTTCATCGCGCCATAGGCGAGCGCGCCGGCCGGCCGGTCGGCCTGGCCTTCAAGGCCCACGCGCGCCAGCAGGTCCTGCGCGCGCGCGCGCGCCGCCCGGTCCGTCCGCGCCACGCCGGGCAGGCCCAGCAGGCACGGCAGCAGGCGGCGATCGAGCCGGAGATGGCGGCCGACCATCACGTTCTCGGCCGTGCTGAGATCGGCGAAGACCTGCGGGGTCTGGAAGCTGCGGGCGATGCCGAGCCCGGCCAGCACATGCGGCGGCAGGCCGGTGATGTCGCGCCTCTCCAGATGCACGCGGCCGGCGCTGGGCGCGACCACGCCGGCGATCAGGTTGAACAGCGTGGTCTTGCCGGCGCCGTTCGGGCCGATGATCGAATGCACCCGGCCGGCCTCGATCGCGAAACTCACCTCCGCCACGGCGGCGACGCCGCCGAAGGTCTTGCTCAGGGACTCGACCGCAAGCAGGCTCATCGGCGCGCCAACAGGTGCGCCAGGCTCGGCACCAGGCCGCGCGGCAGGAAGATCATGATGCCCATCAAGATCGCACCCAGCGCGATCATCTCGTACTCGTGGAAGGCGGCGAAGAGCTGCGGCAGGGCGGTCAGGATCGCCGCGCCCACCACCGCGCCGAAGGTGGACGCCATGCCGCCCAGCACCACCATCGTCACCAGCTCGACCGACTGCAGGAAGCCGGCCTTGGCGGGGGTGATGAAGCCGGCGTAGTGCGCGAACAGGCTGCCCGAAAGGCTGGCGAACAGCGCCGACAGCACGAACACAAGCGACTTGTGCCGGGCCACGTCGACGCCCGAAGTGGCGGCGGCCACTTCCGAGGCGTTGAGCGCCACGAGCGCGCGGCCGACTGGCGAGCGCGTCAGGTTGAGGCTGAGCCAGGCGGCGAGCCA
>CAYMTM010000287.1:0-1431 GCA_964393375.1 uncultured Rhodospirillaceae bacterium | reverse complement strand
CGGCCACGATCCAGTACCAGGCCCATTCGCCCTGGGGCGACCAGCCGAACACCGCGAAGGGTGGCACCGGCATGCCGTCCGGCCCGCCGGTCAGCTTCACCTCCTGCGCCAGCACGATGGCGACGATGATGCCGAGGCCCAGGGTCGCCATCGCCAGGTAATGGCCGCGCAGCCGCAGGATCGGCCGCGCCACGGCAAACGCCAACGCGCCCGACAGCGCCAGGCCGGCAAGCAGCGCCAGCGGCGCCGGCCAGCCGAAACTGGCGCTCAGAATCGCCGACCCGTAGGCGCCGATGCCGAAGAAGGCGGCATGGCCCAGGCTGATCTGCCCGGCATAGCCGATCAGCAGGTTCAGGCCCACGCAGGCGATGGCGTTCACGCCCGCCAGGATCGCGACGTTGAGGTAGTAGGTGTTCGGCAAGGCGAAGGGCAGGACGGCCAGCACGATCGCCATCGCGAAGAGGCCCCGCGATGCGGCACTCATACCCGCTCCGCGCCGCGCGCGCCCATCAGCCCGCCGGGCGCGGCCACCAGCACCGCCAGGATCAGCACGAAGGCGATCGCGTCCTTGTAGGCGGAGCTCAGGAACCCCGCGCCCATCGCCTCGACCACGCCCAGGAGCAATCCGCCCAGCACCGCCCCGGTTGCGCTGCCCATGCCGCCGAGGATCGCCGCCGAAAAGCCCTTCAGGCCCAGCATCACGCCGGCGTCGTAGGAGGTGAGCGTGATCGGGGTGATCAGCACGCCGCCCAGCGCGCCGAGCAGCGCCGACAGGCCGAAGCAGAGCGTCATGATCGCGCGTGTCTCGATGCCCACGAGCTGGGCGGCGAGCCGGTTATGGGCGGTCGCGATCACCGCCTTGCCGAGCAGCGTGCGGCCGAAAAACCAGCCGAGCGCCAGGACGGCCAGCAGCGACACGCCCAGCACCCACAGGCTCTGCGGCAGGATGCTGGCGCCCAGCACGCGGATCGGCGCCTCGCCCGTGAAGGGCTGCAGCGTGTGGTAGTTGCGGTCCCAGACGAGCTGGGCCAGGCCGCGCAGGAAGATCGACGCGCCGATGGTGATGACGATCAGCGCCACCGTCGAGGCCTCGCGCGCGGGCGCGATCGCCAGGCGTTCCAGCGCCACGCCGACCGCGACCGCCAGCACCACCGCCAGCGGCGCCGCCGCCCAGACCGGCCAGCCGGCATCGACCAGGTAGACGGTCGCCATGCCGCCGATCATCACGAACTCGCCCTGGGCGAAGTTGATGACGTGGCTGGCGTTGTAGATCAGCGTGAAGCCGAGCGCGACCAGGGCGTAGATCGCGCCGACGGTGATGCCGGAAAACAGGAACTGCAGGAATTCGGCAAACATGACCGCCCCTCTCTGGGCCATCGCCGCGCCGGGTGTGACGTCCGGCGCGGCGGGCCGGCAGCGGTCAGTTGACGA
>CAYMTM010000286.1:0-5087 GCA_964393375.1 uncultured Rhodospirillaceae bacterium | reverse complement strand
GGCCGATACCGCGCTGCTCGACCCGAAGGTAGTGGGCGGTTTCGCGACCGTGCTGGGCGGGCCGGAGGGCCACACCGCCATCATGGCGCGCTCGCTCGGCCTGCCGGCCGTAGTCGGCGTCTCGGGTCTGCTCGCCGGCGTGCGCCAAGGCGAGATGGTGATCGTCGACGGTACGCGCGGCGAGGTCACCGTGTCGCCCACGCCGGCGACCCTCGATCGCGCCAGGGCCAGGCAGGAGGCGCTGCGCCAGGAGCAGCGGCTGCTGCAGCGCGTCGCCAAGCTGCCCAGCATCACCCGCGACGGGACCCACGTGACCCTGGAGGCCAATATCGAGCTGCCGGCCGAGGTCGACCTGGCGGTCGCCGCGGCGGCGGAAGGCATCGGGCTCCTGCGCACCGAGTTCCTGTTCATGAACCGCGAGCAGGTGCCGGACGAGGAGGAGCAGTACCGCACGCTGCGCGGCATCGTGCGCGGCATGGGCGGCAAGCCGGTCACGATCCGCACGCTCGACATCGGCAACGACAAGCTGATCGGCACCGACGGCGCCGAGACGGCGGGCGCGGCCAACCCGGCGCTGGGGCTGCGCGCGATCCGCCTGTCGCTGAAGCGTACCGATCTGCTGGAGGCGCAGCTCGCGGCGATCCTGCGCGCCGGCGCGCACGGGCCGGTGCGCATTCTTTTGCCGATGATCACCTCGACGGCGGAGATGCAGGAGGTGCGCGACGTGCTGCGCAGCGTGGCCAAGCGCCTCAAGCGCCGCGGCGCGCGCCATGCCGATCCGCTCCCGCCGCTGGGCGCCATGATCGAGGTACCGGGCGCTGCGCTGTCGGCCGACGCGCTTGCCCTGGCGGCGGATTTCTTCGCGCTCGGCACCAACGACCTGACGCAGTACACGCTGGCGATCGACCGCGCCGACGAGCAGGTGGCCCATCTTTACAACCCCCTGCACCCTGCGGTGCTGCGATTGATCCAGTTCACCGTCGAGGCGGCGCTGCGCGCCCGCATCCCTGTGAGCGTATGCGGCGAAATGGCGAGCGAGCCGCGCTTCTTGCCGCTGCTGCTGGGCCTGGGCATCCGCGACCTGTCGATGGCGCCGGTCCACCTCCTCAGGGTCAAGCAGCGCCTGCGCGCGATCGACCTGGACGCCTCCACCCGCCGCGCGCGCACGATCATGGAGCAGGCCGATCCGGTGCGCATCGCGGCCCTGCTGGACGAGTTCGACGGCGGGACATAGGCGCGCCGCGTCCCCCGAGATTCGCATGAGCGCCGGTCCAAACTTGCGTTTCGCGCGGCAGAGCCAGGGCGGCTAGAGTGCGGGCAGCCACCACGAAAGGGAAGCCATGAGCCTGCGCAACAGCCCCGACCCGAAGATCCGCGCCGCCGTCGTCAAGCAGGACCTGGAAAACGTCCTGCATCCGCTGGTCCAGCACCGCCAGCTCGAAACCACTCAATCCGTCCTGGTGGGCGCCCAGGGGTCGACCGTCGTCGACGCCGACGGCACCGAGTATCTTGACGCCATGGCGGGGCTGTGGTGCGTCAACATCGGCTACGGCCGCACCGACCTGGCCGACGTCGCCGCCGAGCAGATGCGCCAGCTCGCCTACTACCCGCACACCGCGATGAACGTGCCGGCCGCCAGGCTGGCCGAGCAGATCAACGGCTTGGTGGGCGGCGGCTACCACGTCTACTTCGTGAATTCGGGCTCGGAGGCGAACGAGGCCGGCTTCAAGATCGCCCGCCAGTACCAGAAGCAGGAATCGCCCGGCTCGTACCGCTACAAGACCATCGGCCGCTACTACGCCTATCACGGCACCACGCTCGGCACGCTGGCGGCCGGCGGCATGGGCGAGCGCAAGGCCAAATTCGAGCCGATGGGCGGCGGCGAGTTCGTCCACGTCGCCCAGCCCACCTGCTACCGCTGCCCGTTCAAGCTCAGCTATCCGTCGTGCAACCTGGCCTGCGCCAAGAACATCGAGAACACGATCCAGGGCGAGGGCCCCGATACGGTCGCCGAGGTGATCGTCGAGCCGATCATGAGCGGCCTGGGCATAGCCGTGCCGCCGGACGAGTACCTGCCGGAAGTCGAGTCGATCTGCCGCAAGTACGGCGTGCTGCTGCACGTGGACGAGGTCATTAACGGCTTCGGGCGCACCGGCAAGGCGTTCGGCCACCAGCACTATGGCGTGAAGCCCGATATCATCGCCGTCGCCAAGGGCATTTCCAGCGCCTACATGCCGATCGCCGCGACCGTGGTGAAGAACGCCGTGTTCAAGTCGTTCCTCGGCGAGGTACCCGAAGGGCGCCACGTGGCCCAGGTCAACACCTACGGCGGCCATCCCGCCGCGGCCGCGGACGCCTCGCGCAACATCGAGATCCTGCTGGAGGAGAACCTGCCCCAGCGCTCGGCCGAGATCGGCGCCTACCTGATGGATGGGCTCAAGGGGCTGCTGCGGCACCCGAAGGTAGGCGACGTGCGCGGCAAGGGCCTCTTGATCGGCGTCGAGCTGGTCGCCGACCGCAAGACCAAGGAGCCGCTCGACAACAACGGCGTGCAGGGCGTCGTGGATTTCTGCCGCAAGCAGGGCGTGATCGTCGGCCGCAGCCGCGCGGGCGGCGATTTCAACAGCACCATCACCCTGTCGCCGCCGCTGGTGATCACGCGCGCAGAGTGCAATCGCCTGGTCGAAACGCTGGACAAGGCGATCGCCGCGATCGGCACGACGGCGGCCTGACGCCGGACCGCAAGCAGCCCCTCCGCTGTTCGGCGGAGGGGCGACACCGGGCCGCCGCTACTGCTGCGGCTTGACCTGCGCGTCGTGCTTCTCGCGATAGATGCGCTTGCTCTGGACGTCCTGCGCTTTCTCGATGCGCAGTTTCTCGGCATTGGTGACCGTGCCGTCGGCCTGGGCCTTGCTCTCCAGACGTTCCACATTGGCTTGGCCCCTTTCCAGGCGCCTCGCCTCCCGCCTGGTGAGGGCGCCGCTCTGGACGCCCTGGTCGATCCGTTTTTCCTGGCTGGCTTGGCGCTTGTCGGCGCGGGTATCGGCATAGGCCGACGACGCGACGGCAGTGGCGATCAGTAGCGAGTACGTCAGCCGCTTGGCGAGCAACATCGCTCTCCCCTTTTGCTTGACTGTCCCCGCCCTGTGCACGACCGGCCGCGCAAATTCCTGCGTCGACGGGGAAGAGGCTTATCAATATCTAAACATAAAGATATCTTTATGCTTGAAAGTCCGGGGGCTGGCTGGTATACGGCCGGCCTTCTCCAACGTCAATGCAGCGGACCGCGAACGCCATGACTTCCACACAGGACTTCAAGGTTGCCGACATCAAGCTGGCGGACTGGGGCCGGCGCGAAATCGCCATCGCCGAGACCGAGATGCCGGGGCTGATGGCGATCCGAGCCAAATTCGGCAAGGACAAGCCGCTCAAGGGCGCCAGGGTCGCCGGGTCGCTGCACATGACCATCCAGACCGCGGTGCTGATCGAGACGCTGCAGGCCCTGGGCGCCGAGGTGCGCTGGGCGTCCTGCAACATCTTCTCGACCCAGGACCACGCGGCCGCCGCCATCGCCGCCACCGGCACGCCGGTCTTCGCGGTGAAGGGCGAGAGCCTGAAGGACTACTGGGACTACACCCACCGCATCTTCGAGTGGAACGACGGCGGCACGCCCAACATGATCCTCGACGACGGCGGCGACGCCACCTTGCTGGTCCATCTCGGCATGAACGCCAAGCGCGATCCTTCGGCCATCGCCAAGCCCTCCAACGAGGAAGAGGAGGTCCTCTTTGCCGCGATCAAGGACCGCCTGAAGAAGCAGCCGGACTGGTACGACCGGGTCGGCGCGGCCATCAGGGGTGTCACCGAAGAGACCACTACCGGCGTCCACCGCCTCTACCAGATGGAACAGGAGAAGACGCTGCTGTTCCCGGCCATCAACGTCAACGACTCCGTCACCAAGTCCAAGTTCGACAACATCTACGGCTGCCGCGAGTCGCTGGTGGACGGCATCCGCCGCGCCACCGACGTGATGATGGCGGGCAAAGTGGCGATGGTCGCGGGCTTCGGCGACGTCGGCAAGGGCTCGGCCGCAAGCCTGCGGAACGCCGGCGCACGGGTAATGGTGTCGGAGATCGACCCGATCTGCGCGCTGCAGGCCGCGATGGAGGGCTACGAGGTTACGACGATGGACGAGGCTGCGCCGCGCGCCGACATCTTCGTCACCGCCACCGGTAATGTCGACGTCATCACGATCGAGCACATGCGGGCGATGAAGGACCGCGCCATCGTGTGCAACATCGGGCATTTCGACAGCGAGATCCAGGTCGGCGCGCTCAAGAACCTGAAATGGCACAACGTCAAGCCGCAGGTCGACGAGGTGGAGTTCCCGGACGGCAAGCGGATCCTGCTGCTGGCCGAGGGGCGGCTGGTCAACCTGGGTTGCGCTACCGGCCATCCGAGCTTCGTGATGAGCGCGTCGTTCACCAACCAGGTGCTGGCGCAGATCGAGCTGTGGACGCGCGGGAACCTTTACGAGAAGAAGGTCTACCGCCTACCCAAGCAGCTGGACGAAATGGTTGCCGCACTGCACCTCGGCAAGATCGGGGTCAAGCTGACGCAGCTCACCGACAAGCAGGCCAACTACATCAGCGTCAAGAAGGAAGGGCCGTTCAAGTCCGAGCACTATCGCTACTAGCAGGCGCTCGTCCGATCGGCAAATCAACCTGATGCGCCGATGAGGGACGCCTTGTAATCTATTGTTTCTAAAGCAATTTACTGTGTAATGTTGCCGTCAGCCTTGGCGGCGACGATCTGCCGGTTTCGCCACGGCCATACCCGCGCGGCCGGCCCGGTTGCGCGGCGATGGTGGTGTGCGCCCCGGAATTGGATCGCCGCCCCTGCCGATGCGCCCTCTTCCCCTTGTGGTCCTCGCGATGGCCGCGCTCGCCGCCTCGACGGCGCACGCGCCGGCGCAGGACGCCGCGACCAAGCCCATCGTGCTGTGGGGCGGTGCTATGGCGGCGGCGCCGTACCAGCCGCTCTTTGATCACGCGCTTTTCCCCCCGTTGTCGCTCGATGCCGAGGTT
>CAYMTM010000285.1:0-5125 GCA_964393375.1 uncultured Rhodospirillaceae bacterium | reverse complement strand
TCACGCCAGCCGCCGGAGCCACAGCCCTACATGCTGTGAGAAATCCGGGCTAGCGGGGCCGGGGATGTAGAAAAAGGGCAGGATTTCCGCTCCGCACTGAAGACCAGGGGGCGGCTGCCATTCGCGAATCGAAGACCTTGCGCCGACCGCGCGGTATCGCGATTTCCTCGGGATGAAACGCCCCGCGAAATGTCCTATATCTCGCCCATGACCGAACAAGGCGCGGCCAAAGCCGCGACACCTTCGCCGATGGCGCCGCATCTGGGCGGCCTCAACCCGGTGCAGCTCCAGGCCGTCGAGGCTCTGGACGGGCCGGTGCAGGTGCTGGCCGGCGCGGGAACGGGCAAGACGCGCGTGCTGACTTCGCGCCTCGTCCACCTGCTGGCGACGGCGCGCGCCATGCCCTCGCAGATCCTGGCCGTCACCTTCACCAACAAGGCGGCGCTGGAAATGCGCCAGCGGGTCGAGGCGATGCTGGGCCGGCCGGTGGAGGGATGGTGGCTGGGCACGTTCCATTCGATCGGCACGCGCATCCTGCGCCGCCATGCCGAGCTGGCGGGCTTGCGCACCAATTTCACCATCCTCGACGCCGACGACCAGGTGCGGCTCTTGAAGCAGATCATGGCGGCCGAGCATATCGACGACAAGAAATGGCCGGCGCGCGTGCTGATGGGCGTGATCCAGCGCTGGAAGGATCGCGGCCTCTTGCCCGAGCAGGTGACGGCCGGCGAGGACAGCGAGATCGCCAACGGCGGGGCGCTGGGCATCTACCGCCAGTACCAGGAACGGCTGCGCACGCTCAACGCGGTCGATTTCGGCGACCTGCTGCTGCTGAACCTCGCGCTGTTCAAGGCGCGTCCGGACGTGCTGGAGGACTACCAGCGCGGCTTCAGGTATATCCTGGTGGACGAGTACCAGGACACCAATGTCTCGCAGTATCTTTGGCTGCGCCTCTTGGCCCAGGCGCACCGGAACATCTGCTGCGTGGGCGACGACGACCAGTCGATCTATGGCTGGCGCGGGGCCGAGGTCGGCAACATCCTGAAGTTCGAGCACGACTTCCCCGGCGCCAAGGTGATCCGGCTGGAGCAGAACTACCGCTCGACCGCGCGCATCCTCGCCGCCGCCTCGGGCCTGATCGCCCACAACCGGGACCGGCTCGGCAAGACCTTGTGGACCGATACGCGCGACGCCGATCCGGGCGAGAAGCTGCGCCTGCGCGCGGTGTGGGACGGCGAGGACGAGGCGCGATTCGTCGGCGAGGAGATCGAGGCGCTGCAGCGTCGCAAGGAGCGGCTGTCGGAGATCGCCATCCTGGTGCGCGCGGGCTTCCAGACCCGCGAGTTCGAAGAGCGGCTCATCACGCTCGGCGTGCCCTATCGCGTGATCGGCGGCCCGCGCTTCTACGAGCGCCAGGAAATCCGCGACGCCATGGCCTATCTGCGCGTGGTCAACCAGCCGGACGACGACCTGGCCTTCGAGCGCATCGTCAACCTGCCGCGCCGCGGCATCGGCGACACGACGCTGCGCGCCGCCCACGCGCTGGCGCGCGCCAAGGGTGTCTCGCTCACCGCTGCCTGCCGCGAGCTGACCCGGACCGACGATCTGAAGCCGGCGGCGCGGCGCGCGGTCGCGGGATTCCTCGGCGACCTCGACCGCTGGCGCGCCATGGTCGACCGCACGCCGCATCCCGAGCTGGCGGAGACCGTCCTGGAGGAATCGGGCTACGTCGCGATGTGGCGCGACAGCAAGGCGGCCGAGGCGCCGGGGCGGCTCGACAACCTGAAGGAATTGATCCCGGCGATGGGCGAGTTCGACTCGCTCAACGGCTTCCTCGAGCATGTCAGCCTGGTGATGGAGCAGGCGACCGAGGCGGAGGGCGACAAGGTGAGCATCATGACGCTCCACGCCGCCAAGGGCCTGGAGTTCGACACGGTCTTCCTGCCGGGCTGGGAGGAGGAGCTGTTTCCCAACCGCCGCACGCTCGACGAGGGCGGCGCCAAGGCGCTGGAGGAGGAGCGGCGGCTCGCCTATGTCGGCCTGACGCGCGCGCGCAAGCGGGTGATCGTCAGCTATGCCCAGCACCGCCACGTGTTCAACGCCTGGGTCGCGTGCCTGCCCTCGCGCTTCCTCGGCGAATTGCCGCGGGAGGAGGTCGAGCTGGACAGCGGGCCGGGCGTCGCCGTCGCGCGCGACGCGGCGCTGGAGAGCGCGTCGAGTTGGAGCGCGACGCCACGCTGGCAGCAGGCGCGCGGCTTCGCCGGCCGGTCGAGCCCGCCCCTGATCGAGGGCTCGGCACGGGAGGTGGACGCCGCGCCGGCGGCGCGCTTCGCCTCGGGCGCGCGCGTGTTCCATCAGAAATTCGGCTACGGCACCGTGGCGGCCGTGGACGGCGACAAGCTCGACATCGAATTCGACAAGGCCGGCCGCAAGAAGGTGATGGACAGCTTCGTCCAGCGCGCGACGGCGTGAGGGCAGCGGCTACCAGATGACTCGCGCGCCGCAATCGCGGAACAGCCGATCGGTTGTCGCGATGAGGATCTCCTCGCCGGCTACGGCTTGTTCGATCAGGCGTGAAAACGGTGTCTTCGCTTGACGGATGTTGACCGTGGTCATGCATGTTCTCCTGACCCGTACGCCAGACTAACCGACTTAGCTGGATCGATTCATGGTTGGCCGTAGGTCTTTGATCCGTATCACCGTCCCGGGATCGGCCGCAGGGGCGTTTGCCGACGCGCTTGAACCCTTCACCGAGGCGGTGTCGGCTTTCGAGGTTTCGCCCGGCGGGGATTGGACGATCGAGGGCATCGCAGCGGCGCCCGACCGCGGCAGGCTGGCGGCGTCGCTGGCACTGCTGGCGGCCGCCCTGGGCGTATCGGAGCCGGTAGCCCAAATCGAGTTGCTGCCGGACAAGGACTGGCTGGCCGAGAACCGCCGCAGCTTCAAGCCGCTCGCCGCCGGTCGCTTCCTGGTGCATCCCTCCCACGACCGGCCACCCGCACGCGGACGCATCGCGCTGTGCGTCGATGCCGGCGAGGCGTTCGGGTCGGGCGAGCATGAAACCACGCGCCTCTGTCTCTTGGCGATTGATGGCCTGGCGAAACGCTGGCCGCGCGGTCGCGGCGTGGCGCGCAAGGGGCGCTGCGGCCGCGCTCTCGACATGGGCTGCGGCACCGGCATCCTTGCCTTGGCGATGGCGCTCTGCTGGCGCTCCCCGGTCCTGGCCGTTGACCTGGCGCCCGAGGCGGTGCGCGTGGCGCGCGACAACGCGCGGATCAACGGCGCAGGCACGCTGGTGCGCGCCGCACATGCGGAAGGCTTTCGCACCCGTCCCGCCCAGGGAAAGTTCGACGTGATCGCCGCCAACATCCTGCAGCGGCCGCTGGTCCGGATGGCGCCGCAGCTCGCGCGGGCGCTTGAACTGGGCGGCCGGGCGATCCTATCGGGCTTCTATGTCGACCAAGCGGCGGCTGTGATCGCCGCGCATCGCGCCCAGCGCCTGGCGCTCGAGCGGCGGATTACGCTCGGCGCGTGGTGCGCCCTGGTGATGCGGCGAAAATAGGACGGGCGGCCGGGAGGAGATGGGGCCGGCGACCCTCCCAATGCAGGGTCGAGAGGGTCGCCGGAACCGCGCCACCCGGGGGAGTGGGCGGCGCGGAGGGGTTCAACCGGGAAAAGCCGGGTTCAGTCGGCGGCGTCGGTGACGACGGCCGAGCGCGGCTGCGCGAGATTGCTGTTGGCCGGCTTCGGCGTGTCGAGGAAGCCGAGCGCCAGGCCGACCGGCACCGGCGCGCCGGCGGCGGCCAGCTTGCCCTCGGCGACGGCGGCGGCGATGCCGTCGATCTGGCCGCGCTCGATGCCGATGTCCCGCAGCATCGAGTCGTCCAGCGCCGAAAGCTCCTGGCGGGTGCGGGCGCGCGTCCGCCAGCGCCGGACCGGCTCGACGATCTGGTTGCGCACGAAGTCGACCAGCATGTCGCCGCGGGCCTGGGCGGCCACGCGCGGGGCGGCATACCGCAGCGCGCGGATCTGCTCGCGGGTGATGCCGATATCGTTCAGCAGGTGGTCGTCGAGCCCCTCGAGCTCGCGCACGGCGGCGCGCGTGGCCTTCCACTTGCGATAGCGCAGCACCGGCTTGGCGATCAGGTCGGCGACGAAGGCGGCGATCGCGGCGGCCCGCATCTCCTGGGCGCGGCGGACCAGTTCGTCCACCTGCTCGGGCGAGATCCGCGTCGCTTCGCGACCGGCGGTCTCGCCGGAAATCTTGTTGACGGAGGCGTAGTTGGTTCCGTCGTACATGGTACACATCCTTCTTGCTCTTGCGCGGCGTTGCGGCGGGCGTCCCGTGTCTGGAGAATCCGGAAGGCTGGCTTCCGCCGCTGCCGTACGAGGCTTAAATAGAGATGGCCGGCTCGGATTCCGAGGGTGAATGCTGCACAGCAGCATTGAGAGGAATGCATGTCATGCCATTGATTTGCCTAATTTTCGTCAAGGATCGGTTAAGCATTGAGATCGCGGTGCAAAACCGGACGGGAGGCTCCGCTTGAGCCCGGAAGATGCCTGCCGCGACGTCTATCAAGGGGATGCCGTCTTGGACCGGCTGCTGGCAAAGGCCGGGGCATCGGTCGATGCGGCCCGGGTCCGCGAACTGGTCCGCGGAGTCCTGGCGGCGCCGCCTCCGGCCACCGACGGGGACCGCTGGATACGCCTGGTGGCGCCGGACCCATCGCCGGCCCTGGCGGCCCAGCTGCACGCCCTGAAGCGGGAAATGGGCGCTGGCTCCCCGCCGGACGATACGGCCGCGACCCCGGCCGGTCGGGCCGGGCGGCTGGCGGTCCTGCGGGCGGAGCTGAAACGCCGAGGGCTGGACGGGTTCGTCGTGCCGCGCGCCGACGAGCACCAGGGCGAATACGTGGCCAAGCGGGCCCAGCGCCTGGCCTGGCTGACGGGGTTCCAGGGCTCGGCCGGGGTGGCGGTCGTGCTGGCCGACAAAGCCGCCATCTTCGTCGACGGCCGCTACACGCTGCAGGTGCGCGACCAGGTGGACACGGCACTGTTCGAGCCGCGCCACATCACCGACGAGCCGCCGCACGAATGGCTGGCGGCCAACCTCAAGCCGGGCCAG
>CAYMTM010000284.1:284-5165 GCA_964393375.1 uncultured Rhodospirillaceae bacterium | reverse complement strand
GCGCCAGGCCGCGCATCACCCTGACCGGCGCTTCGCCCGCCGCCGCCAGGCGGTAAAGCGCCCGGTCGGTGCCGGCGCGGTCGCCCGTGAGCGCCGCGTCGATCGCATCGTCCAGCGTGGTCTCGCCGGCATCGGCCGACAGCGCCAGCACGTCGTCCTCGCCCACGTCCTTGCCCTCGCCGACATAGAGCGCGAGCTTCTCGATCTCCGCGTGCATGAGCTGGCGATCGGGCCCCAGCAGGCCCGCCAGGGTCAGGACCGCATCCTCGCTCGCCGCGATCCCGCGCGTCTTGAACGCCTGGCGCACCGCGCCGGCCAGGGCCGCGCCCTCCTCGGCGTAGCAGGCGATGGCGGCGCCGGTCTTGGCGCCCTCGAAGGCCGCGCGCAGCTTTTTCACGCCCTCGCCAGCCTCCACCACCACCAGCGCCTCGCCCGGCGGGTCGGCCAGGAAGGCCTCGAAGATCTCCGCCAGGCGGTCGCCGGCGTCGCGTACCCGCACCACGCGCCGCCCGCCGCCGAAGCACAAGGCGGCCGCCTCGTCGTTCAGCCGCGGCGGGTCGTCGGCCAGGTCGGCCGCGGCGAGCGCGCTGATGCGGAACGGGTCGCTGTCGTCCGGGACCACGCTGCGCGCGAGCTTGTCCGCGCGCTCGCGCACCAGGCCGGCGTTGGGACCGTAGAGCAGCACGGCGCGCACCCGGGCGTCGGGATCGGCGAGAAAGGATTCGACCTTGCCGGCGGGGATTTTCATGGGCGCGGGCGACGCCCTAGCTGCCCTGCTTGCGCGCGCTCAGATAGACCGCGACCTTGGTCGTGATGTCGTCCGCCAGCTCGCGCAGGGTGCGCTCGCGCGCGTCCTTCTCGGCGGCAAGCGTGGCGAAGTCGGACTGGACGATGTTGTAGGAGGTGAAGGACCGGCTGCGGCCGGACTGCAGCGCGGTGCGCTTCTTGAGGTCGTAGAGCGTGTAGTTCGCGGTCGAGGCAAGCTGGGCGAGCGTCGCCGTGCTGTCCTTGATGATGCCGACATTGGCCTTCTGCTCGGTGAGCTGGATGTCCAGCGCATAGAGCGGCGTGGCCGGCCTGCCCTTGGGGTTCATCCGGTCGAGCAGGAAGTTGTGCAGGATCTGGCCGTTGCGGTTGGCGATGGTGTTGATCTTCACCGCCGCCAGCTCGGCCTCGGCCTCGCCCTCCTCGCGCTCGGCATAGAGCGGCGCGAAGCCGCAGCCCGCGAGCGTGGCGAGCGCGCCCGAAAGGACCGACCTACGCGACCACATTGATCACCTGGTTGGGGCGGTAGATCACCTTGCGCACGCCCTTGCCGTCCATCGCGCGCTGGACGGCGGGCTGCGACAGCGCGACCTTCTCGGCCTCGGCCTGCGGCGCGTCGCGGCCGAGCGTGACCGTCGCGCGCAGCTTGCCGTTGACCTGGACCGCGATCTCGATCGTGTCGGCGACCAGGTATTGCGGGTCGGCCGCCGGCCAGGGCTGCTCGCACAGCAGGCCCTTGGCGCCGATCTTCGCCCACAGCTCCTCGCCCAGATGCGGCATCATCGGGCCCAGCAGCTTCACCAGCGCCTGGAGGGCTTCGGCGAGTGCGGCCGCGTCGACCGCGTCCCCGGCCGCCGCCTCCTCGATCGCGTTGGCAAGCTCGCGGATGCGGGCCACCGCGCTGTTGAACTTGAAGCGGTCGAGCAATTGCGTCACGTCGTTGATCGCGCCGTGGGTGGCCCGGCGCAACGCCGCGCCGTCGCCCGCGCCCTTCTTTTGGGCGCAGTCCTCGACCAGCCGCCACAGGCGGTTGACGAAGCGCCACGCGCCCTCGACGCCCGCCGTGCTCCATTCCAGGTCGCGGTCGGGCGGGCTGTCCGACAGCATGAACCAGCGCGCGGTGTCTGCGCCGTAGGTGTCGATGATCAGGTCGGGGTCGACCACGTTCTTCTTCGACTTCGACATCTTCTCGCTGCGGCCGACCGCGACCGGCGCGCCGGTCCTCGCATGCACGGCCTTGCCGGCGTCCTTGCGGACCTCCTGCGGCTCCAGCCAGGCGCCGTCGGCGGCGCGATAGGTCTCGTGGCAGACCATGCCCTGCGTGAACAGGCCGGCGAAAGGCTCGCCCGAGGGCAGCGACACGTAGCCGATGTCGCGCATCCCGCGCATGAAGAAGCGCGAGTAGAGCAGGTGCAGGATCGCATGCTCGATGCCGCCGATATACTGATCGACCGGCAGCCAGCGGTCGACCGCCGCGCGGTCGACCGGCGTGTCGGCGCGGGGGCTGCAGAACCGCGCGAAGTACCAGGACGAATCGACGAAGGTGTCGAGCGTGTCGGTGTCGCGCCGCGCCTTCCTGGCGCACTTGGGGCAGTCGACATGCTTCCAGCTGGGGTGGTGGTCGAGCGGATTGCCCGGCTTGTCGAAGGTCACGTCGTCGGGCAGCAGCACCGGCAGATCTTTGTCCGGCACCGGCACCACGCCGCAGCTCTCGCAGTGCACGAACGGGATCGGGCAGCCCCAGTAGCGCTGGCGCGAGACCAGCCAGTCGCGCAGGCGGTACTGCACCGTGCCGCGGCCGGCCCCGAGCTGCTCCAGCCGCGCGATGACCGCGCGCTTGGCCGCGGCCACGTCCATGCCGTCGAGGAAGTCGGAATTGACCAGCACGCCGTCCTCGGTATAGGCGGTCTCGCCGATCGTGAAGGTCCTGGGGTCGGCGTCGCGCGGCATCACCACGGGGATCACCGGCAGGCCGTATTTGCGCACGAAGTCCAGGTCGCGCTGGTCGCCGGACGGGCAGCCGAAGATGGCGCCGGTGCCGTATTCCATCAGCACGAAATTGGCGACCCAGACCGGCACGGTCCTGCCCGGCATCAGCGGGTGCTCGGCCTTCAGGCCCGTGTCGTAGCCGATCTTTTCCGCCGCCTCGATCGCCGCTTCCGAGGTGCCGAGCCGGTCGCATTCCCGCACGAAAGCCTTGAGCTTCGCGTCGGTCTTTACCAGCGCATCGGTGAAGGGGTGGTGCGGCGACAGCGCCAGGAACGTGCCGCCGTAGAGCGTGTCCGGGCGCGTGGTGAAGACCTCGATCCGGTCGTCGCGCCCGGCGATCTTCCAGGTCACGTAGGCGCCCTCGGAGCGGCCGATCCAGTTCTCCTGCATCAGCCGGACCTTGTCGGGCCAGCGGTCGAGCCCTTCCAGCGCCTTCAGCAGATCGTCGGAATAGGCGGTGATCTTGAAGAACCACTGCGCCAGCTTGCGCTTCTCCACCGGCGCGCCCGAGCGCCAGCCCTTGCCGTCGATCACCTGCTCGTTGGCGAGGACGGTGTGGTCGACCGGGTCCCAGTTGACGAAGGCCTCGCCGCGATAGACCAGGCCCGCGCGGTAGAAGTCGAGGAACAGCTTCTGCTGGTGCTTGTAGTAGCCGGGATGGCAGGTCGCCAGCTCGCGCTCCCAGTCGAGCGACAGCCCCATGCGCTTGAGCTCCGCGCGCATGGTGGCGATGTTGGCGTAGGTCCAGGTGGCGGGATGGATCTTCTGGTCGCGCGCGGCGTTCTCGGCCGGCAGGCCGAAGGCGTCCCAGCCCATCGGGTGCAGCACGTTGTAGCCGCGCGCGCGCTTGTAGCGGGCGACCACATCGCCCAGCGTGTAGTTGCGCACATGGCCCATGTGGATGCGGCCGGAGGGATAAGGGAACATCTCCAGCACGTAGTACTTGGGCCGCGCCGGGTCCTCCGTGGCGGCGAAGACGCGGCGCTCCTCCCACAGCGCCTGCCACTTCGCCTCGGCCTCCTTGAAATTGTACCGCGAGCTCACGGCGAACCCTTTTGCAGTAACGGCGTCATGCGCGTCCGGCCCTCGCGCGCGGCGCGATTTTCCATGGCGCGACCCACCATCGCAAGGATTAACTCGGCCGCCAATGCGAAAGGTCGATCAAGCCCGGACGCTGGCCGGCCGCGTGCCGGGCCCACATGCGGCGCAACGCCTCCTGCATGCCGCGCACGAACCCGGGCGTGTCGAACAGGGGCGTGGTCAGGCGGTTGGCGCAAAGTCTCGCGCGCAGCGCGCCCAGCGCCCCCGGCTCGCGTGCCAGGCGCAGGGCCAGGGCCTCGTAGGCCGCCAGGTCGGGCGCGACGAGTTCGGGCAGGCCGACCGCGTTCAGCAGGCTCGCGCCGACGCGCGACGCGAAGGCGTCGCCCAGCCGCGTCAGCACCGGCACGCCCGCCCATAAGGCGTCGACCGTGGTGGTGTGCCCGCCATAGGTCAGTGTGTCCAGGCAGAGATCGGCCAAGCCGAGGCGCGCCAAGTGCTCCGGCTTGGGGCGGCGCTTGCCGAAGACCAGCCGGGCCGGGTCGGTCCCGTGCGCCGACGCGGCGGCCCTGAGCGCGCGCGCCGAGCCCGGGGCCTCGTCGTAAAGCCACAGCACCGACCCGGGGACCGCCTGCAGCAGGCGCATCCAGCAGGCGAACGCCGCGCGTTCGATCTTGAAGTGGCCGCAATAGCAGGCGAACACGAAGCCATCTGCCGGCAGGCCCTCCTCGGCGCGTGTCGGCCGCCGCTCGGCGATCGGCTGCTCGCGGTCGGTGAAGTAGTAGGTGTGCGGCATCCAGACCAGCGCCTCGTCGTACTGGTCGAGATGCTCCGGGGGCACGACGATGCGGTCGGCGATGACGTAGTCGTAGAAAGGCGCGTTGCTCGGTCCCGGCAGGCCCATCGTGGTGGCCTGCACCGGCGCGGGCCTGAGCGCGGAAATCTCGGGCCGGGCGAGGGCGGTGAAGGCGCTGAGGTCGATCAGGATGTCGGTGCCGTCGCCGGCGATCCGCCGCGCCGCGTCGACGGGGCTTGCGCCGTGCAGCTCCACGAACCGCTCCGCGCCGCGCTCGATCCGCTTGCGGTATT
>CAYMTM010000284.1:0-274 GCA_964393375.1 uncultured Rhodospirillaceae bacterium | reverse complement strand
AGGTCGTCGCTGCCGTCGTCGGGCCCGTGCGAATAGACCGTCACGCGGAACGCCTGGCGGTCGAACAGCGGGAACAGCCCGCCGATGATGTGCGCCATCGGGTGGCTGCGGAATTCCGAGCCCATGAAGCCCACGCGCAGGCGACCGTCCTGCGCCGGCGCCGGCGCGCCGAAATTCAGCGCCGCACGGTCGGCGCGGTAGCGGCGCTCGTATTCAAGCCCCTTCTGCCGCGCGATCGCCGCGCGCCGGCGCCCGCTCAAGGGCAGCGATAGCG
>CAYMTM010000283.1:3407-5186 GCA_964393375.1 uncultured Rhodospirillaceae bacterium | reverse complement strand
AGGCGACTGCACCACTGTCGCCGCGCCACCAGCTGCCGGCGGAGCTGCGAGGTGAGCGGTGGTAACCGGAACCGCTGCCCGACGAGCCGGAAGTGCCGGAGGCGCGCTGCTGGCATTGCGGGTCGAGCGCGGGATCGCAGCCGGGCTGCGACCAGCGGTCGATCGCCCATCCGCCGGCAAGCCCGGCCGCGGCCGCACCCGCCAGGACCAGGGCGACCGAGCCGCTGCGCCGGCGGGGGGGCTGCCGCTTGCCGGCCGGTGCATGCGCGGCCGCCACGCGGTTGGGCAAGTCCGACGATTTCGGTCCCTCGGACGATGCCTTCGCACCCTGCGATTCCAGCACGCCGCGGCGGCCGAACAGGCCGCGCTGGCGCTGGATGGCGCCGGTGTCACGCGCGCGCGGCAAGAGCCTGCGCCACGCGCGCGGCGGGCGGCCGCCCCAGCGCACCGGAGATGAACCGGCCCGCGGCGGCCAGGCGGTCGAGATCGACGCCGGTTTCGATGCCCAGCCCGTTCAGCATGTAGAGAACGTCTTCGCTGGCCACGTTGCCGCTGGCGCCCTTGGCATAGGGACAGCCGCCCAGGCCCGCGACCGAGCTGTCCACCGCGGCGATGCCCAGCTCGAGCGACGCCAGGATGTTGGCCAGCGCCTGGCCGTAGGTGTCATGAAAGTGTACGGCAAGCTTCGCGCGCGGCACCTTCGCCGCCACCGCCTCGATCATCGCCTGGGCCCGCAGCGGGGTTCCGACGCCGATCGTGTCGCCGAGCGAGATTTCGTAGCAGCCCATCTTCGAGAGCTTCTCGGCGACATCGGCCACGGCGGCCGGCTTTACGTCGCCCTCGTAGGGGCAACCCAGGACACAGGATATGTAGCCACGCACGCGCCAGCGCAGCTTCAGCGCGCGCTCCACCACGGGCGCGAAACGGTCAAGGCTCTCCTGGATCGAGCAGTTGATGTTCCGCTGCGAGAAGCTTTCCGAGGCCGCGCCGAACACCGCGATCTCCTCGACGCCGGTCGCCGCTTCCGCCGCTTCCATGCCCTTCATGTTGGGCACCAGCACGGGGTAGGCGACACCCGGCTTGCGGCGGATCACCGCCAGCACCTCGTCCGTGTCGGCCATCTGCGGCACCCATTTCGGCGACACGAACGAGCCCGATTCCACGACCGTGAGCCCGGCGTCGGCCAGGCGCTCGATCAGCGCGATCTTGACCGCCGCGGGCACGGCCGTCTTCTCGTTCTGCAGCCCGTCGCGCGGACCGACCTCGACCATCCGCACCCGCTTCGGCAGGCGCATCACGACGTCTTCTCTTCGAACACGATCAGCGCCTCGCCCTCGGCGACCTGTTCGCCCTCCTTGTAGCGCACTTCTTTCACGACGCCGTCCTCGGGCGCTGCGACGGCATGCTCCATCTTCATCGCCTCCATGACAAGCAGGACCTGTCCGCGCTTGACCGCCGCACCGGCCTGCACATGCACCATCGTGACCTTGCCGGGCATCGGCGCCTGCAGTCGGTCGGTATCGGCGCCGCGCTCCTCGGCGCCGGCCAGGGGATCGATGATCTCCAGCCGGCGCATCCCGGCGCCTTCGATCAGCACGACCGACTGGCCCTGGCGCAGCACCGTGGCCGCGACATGGGTTCCGTCGAGGATGGCCTTGACCACACCATCCGAGTCCAGACTGCCGCGCGCCGCAATCGTCGCGTCGTTCACGTCGATCACGAACCCCTCGCCGCGGAAATGCGCGGTGACGGGTACCGGCGCCGCGTCGCCGCGCGCCG
>CAYMTM010000283.1:0-3397 GCA_964393375.1 uncultured Rhodospirillaceae bacterium | reverse complement strand
CGCGGAACACCCGGCGGTGATAGCTGTCGCCGTTGAGACGCCAGCCGTCGGTCGCATGCCAAGGCGACCAGGGATCGGCGGAACGCAGGGCCGCCGCACGCGCCTCCTCGCGGCGCAGCAGCAGCAGGCCCAGCGCCGCCAAGGCCAGCTCGCGGTTCGATGCCGGCGCGGCCGGCCTGATCAGTTCGGCGCGATGACGGGCAATGAAGCCGGTATCGACCTCGCTTGCCGCATAGGCGGGGTGCGACGCCACGGCGTGCAGGAACCCAATGTTGGTGGCCGGCCCGATCGCCTGGCATTCCGACAGGGCCGTGCGCAAGCGTTGCAGCGCCGCCGCGCGGTCGCGGTCCCACACCACCAGCTTGGCGATCATCGGATCGTAGTGGATCGAGATCGCGTCGCCCGCGCGTACGCCGGTATCGACGCGGACGTTCGGCGATTCCGCGGGAAAGCGAAGGTGCGCGAGGCGCCCGACGGACGGGAGAAAATCCTTGTCCGGGTCCTCGGCATAGAGCCGCGCCTCGATCGCGTGGCCGTCGACGCGGACTTGGTCCTGCGCGAGCGGCAGGCGCTCGCCCTGGGCGATGCGGAGCTGCCATTCCACCAGGTCCTGGCCGGTGATCATCTCGGTCACCGGATGCTCGACCTGCAGCCGCGTGTTCATCTCCATGAAGAAGAAGGTTCCCGACTGGTCGGCAATGAACTCCACGGTGCCGGCGCCGACATAGCCCACGGCCCTGGCCGCCGACACCGCGGCGGCGCCCATCGCCGCGCGGCGCTCGGGAGTCATGCCGGGCGCGGGCGCCTCCTCCAGCACTTTCTGATGCCGGCGCTGGATTGAGCAGTCGCGCTCGTTCAGATGGATGCAGTTGCCGTGCCGGTCGGCGAATACCTGTATCTCGATGTGGCGCGGCCGCGTCAGGTACTTCTCGACCAGCACGCGGTCGTCGCCGAACGACGAGGCCGCCTCGCGCCTGGCCGAGGCGAGCTGCGCCGGGAAATCCTTCGCGGTCTCGACGATCTTCATTCCCTTGCCGCCGCCACCGGCCGACGCCTTGATCAGCACGGGATAGCCGATGCGCCCGGCTTCGGCCGCCAGCACGCGCTCGGACTGGTCCTCGCCGTGGTAGCCCGGCACCAGCGGCACGCCGGCTTTCTCCATCAGGCGCTTGGATTCGCTCTTCGACCCCATCGCGCGGATCGCCCGGGCCGGCGGACCGACGAACACGATGCCGGCCTCGGCGCAGGCCTCGGCGAAGGCGGCGTTCTCGCTCAAGAACCCGTAACCGGGATGGATCGCGTCGGCGCCCGTTTCCTTGGCCGCGGCGATGATGCGGTCGGCCCGCAGGTAGGACTCTCGCGCCGGCGCCTCGCCGATGCGGATGGCCGTGTCCGCCATCGCCAGGTGCATCGCGTCCTTGTCCGCGTCGGAATAGACCGCGACGATGCGAATGCCCAGGCGCCTGGCCGTGCGCGCGACGCGGCAGGCGATCTCGCCGCGATTGGCGATGAGGAGCGAACGGATCATCCGGCCTTCACCCAGTTCGGCTTGCGCTTCTCCAGGAAGGATGACACGCCTTCCCTGCCCTCGGGTGTCGCGCGGATGCGTGCGATGCGCGTCGCCGTGTCCTCGATCATCGCGTCGTCGATCGGGCCGTGGGCCACGCGGCGGACCAGCGCCTTGGCTTCGCCGAGCGCGTTGGGGCCGCAGGCGAGCAGCGCCGCGACCAACTTCTCGCCGGCCGCCGCCAGTTCGGCCGCCGGCACCACCTGGTGCACCAGCCCGAGGCGTAGCGCCTCGGCGGCGTCGAAGCGCTCTGCGGTCAGGCAGTAGCGCCGCGCCGAGCGCTGGCCGATCGCCGCCACCACATAGGGGCTGATGACCGCAGGGATCAGGCCGATCCTCGTTTCCGTCAACGCGAAGGTCGCGGTGTCCACGCAGATCGCGATGTCGCAGCACGCGATCAACCCGCAGGCCCCTGCATAGGCGGGCCCCTGCACCAGCGCGATGGTGGGCTTGGAGAGCCGGTCAAGCGTGCGCATCAGCGCGGCCAACCCGCGCGCGTCCGCCAGGTTTTCGGCCTCGGAGTAGTCGGCCATGCGCCGCATCCAGCCGAGATCGCCGCCCGCGGAGAAACTCTTCCCGGCGCCGGTCAGGATGACGATGCGCACCGACCCATCCGCTTCCAGCTTCTTCAAGGTGGCGGTCAACTCGGCGATCAGCGCGTCGTCGAAGGCGTTGTGCACCTGCGGCCGGTTGAGCATGACCGTGGCGACGCCGCGCGGGTCGGTCGAAAGGAGAAGGGCCGTGGTCATGCCTACATCCGGAACACGCCGAAGCGCGTGGGCTCGATCGGCGCGTTGAGAGCGGCGGAAATCGACAGGCCCAACACGCGGCGCGTATCGGCCGGGTCGATCACGCCGTCGTCCCACAGCCGCGCGCTGGCATAGTAGGGGTGCCCTTCGCGCTCGAATTTCTCGCGGATTGGATTCTTGAATGCCTCCTCTTCGTCCTTGGGCCAGGTGCCGCCCTTGGCCTCGATATTGTCGCGCCGGACCGTCGCCAGCACCGAGGCCGCCTGCTCGCCGCCCATCACGTTGATGCGGGCGTTCGGCCACATCCACAGGAAGCGCGGGTTGAAGGCACGGCCGCACATCCCGTAGTTTCCCGCGCCGAAGCTGCCGCCGACGATCACCGTGAACTTGGGCACCTGGGCACAGGCCGCGGCGGTCACCATCTTGGCGCCGTCCTTGGCGATGCCGCCCGCTTCGTACTTCCGTCCGACCATGAAGCCGGTGATGTTCTGCAGGAAGACGAGCGGCACGCCGCGCTGGCAGCAGAGCTCGATGAAATGCGCGGACTTCTGCGCGGACTCCGAGAACAGGATGCCGTTGTTGGCGATGATACCCGCGGGATAGCCAAAGATATGCGCGAAGCCGCAAACCACGGTGGTGCCGTAGAGCTGCTTGAACTCGTCCAGCACGCTGCCGTCGACGATGCGGGCGATCAACTCGCGCGCGTCGTAGGGCTTGCGCAGGTCGGTCGGCACCACGCCGTGCAGCTCCTGCGGGTCGTAGAGCGGGTCCGCGGGTTGGCGCAACTCGACCCCCGGCTTCTTGCCGGCATTCAGGTCGCCGACGATGTGCCGGACGATCGACAGGGCGTGGGCGTCGTCCATCGCGTAGTGGTCGGCCACGCCGGAGATGCGGGCATGCACGTCGGCTCCACCCAAATCCTCGGCCGAGACCACCTCGCCGGTCGCGGCCTTCACCAGCGGCGGGCCACCCAGGAAGATCGTTCCCTGCCGGCGCACGATGATCGCCTCGTCGGACATCGCCGGTACATAGGCGCCGCCGGCGGTGCAGGACCCGTGCACGACGGCGATCTGCGGAATGC
>CAYMTM010000282.1:0-5212 GCA_964393375.1 uncultured Rhodospirillaceae bacterium | reverse complement strand
GCCGCCGATCACATGGACAGGGGCAATGGACGCATTGGCCATGGCCGGACTCTAGGCCCGACGCGCGTGCAAGTTAAGGGTTGCGACGCCGACCCGGCGATCGAGGAGGGGGCGCAGCGGCATCCTGCCGGTTCGCGGGCTACCTGAACCTTCTTGGCCGATTGCGCTGCCCGTCCGGCCTTCTTGGCCGCTGACGGACCCGTATAGGGCCGGAACGAGTGGAAGGGCTGTGACGGCCGTCACAGCGCCGCAGGCGACTCGGACCCGGGCCCCGGCCCTAAAGACGCAAATTCATCAACGCCAATCCGCCGACGATTAGTCCCGCCGCCATCAGCCGTTTGGCACCGAAGGGTTCGCCCAGCAGGCGCGTGCCGATTGCCGTGGCGAACAGGACGGAGGTCTCGCGCAGGGCCGCGACATGGGCCATCGCGCCGATGCTGAGGGCGTAGATGGCAAGCCCGTAGCCCACGGTCGCGATGACGCCGCCGACGCAGGCCCGCCAGCCCTCCACGCGCATGTAGACCGGCAGGTTGCCCGGCCGTCCGACCCAAAGCGCATAGACAAGGACCCAGGGCCCCTCGATCACGTTGAGCCAGGCGATGTAGGCGATCGGGTTGCCCGAAGCGCGGCTGCCCAGGCCGTCGGTAATGGTGTAGGCGGCGATGGTCACGCCCGTGACAAGGGCGAACACGGTCCCGCGGCCGCCCCAGTTGCCCAGGCCCTTGGCCAGGGCGAGGCCCATGATGCCCAGCGACACCAGCAGCACGCCGGAGAACTCGTAAGGCCGCAGATGCTCGCCCAGCAGGATCCCGGAAAGGACCGCGACCAAGGTCGGGCCGAGGCCGCGCGCGATCGGGTACACATGGCTGAGGTCGCCATGCGCGTAGGCGCTGAGCAGGAAAAAGAAATAGAACACGTGCACGACGCCGGACAGGAACAGCCAGGGCACGGCCGCCCAGGACATCGGTCCGACGAAGGGCAGGGCCGCCAAGCCCAGGACTGCCCCCGTCGCCATGATCACGCCGAACGAGATCAGCCGATGGCGCTGGTCCGCCTTGACGATGGCGTTCCAGCTCGCATGCATCAGGGCGGAGCAGAGGATCAGCGCGACGACTGCCGCGTCGAGCTTCATCGGGGCGCCTCGGAGGCAGGGTGGGACCGGCGCAGGCTACAGAATTGTTACGGTCCGCGCCAGGAACCGCGCCTCCTTCGCGGGCACCGCGTCGCCGTCACAAAATGCCAATCGGTCGGGCATCCATTCGGAACCCACCCCGGCGACAATTTGCCCCTTGCCAAGTCCGGCCGATGAGCCGACAATTATTGATGATCTGATATATCATAAGATGCTATCAAACCGTGTGGCAGGTAGCGACGGGCTCCGATGTCAGATTTGCCAAGCGTCCTCGTGGTCCTTATCGCCTTTGCGCCGCTCGCGCTGCGGCACATCGCGCCCGAGACGCGCGACCAGTCGGCCGTCTACCACGCACTGGCGGCGGGACAGATCGTGGCCAGCATCTGCTTGTTCGCTGCCATGCCGCTCAAGGAATTCCTGATGTTCTGGGCGGCTCTGCCGGCAGTCTTCGGCGCCTGGCATTTCCAGACCATCGCCCGCGATCGGCGTGACCGCCGGCGACGGCAGGGCATGCGGGAACTCGCGCCCGGCGAATAGCGCCTGCGCCGCGGCAGCGCCGCGGTAAGCGGCAAACGAGCCAGCGAAGGTTTTATTCCGGCTCCCGCCGCGCGTGGGGTGCGGCCTCCATATTCTGCTGTTTTTGCAATACCTTACGATAAGTCGCGGACGCGGCGGCGCGACGCCGGCGAGACCCGGCGTCCTATTGAATTTTCGCCCGTCGGAGGCACACTGGCGCCATGGACACGGTCGTCAATTCCATCCCAGGTGACGACCGTTTGGTCGCGCGGGTGTTCCTGCCCTTTGCGACCGGATACTGGCGCGGACCCACCGCGCTGGAGGCCTGGGCGCTCCTGGTTGTTCTCGGCTGCGCGGTGCTGATCGGCATCGGCGGCAATGTCGGTTTCAGCATGTGGAACCGATGGTTCTTCGACGCGCTGGAGCAGAAGGATTCGGCCAAGCTCGGCTGGTCGCTGCTGGCGCTGCTGGTGATCGTCGTGGCCGCCACCGCCAACGACGTCGGCCTGGTGCTGTCGCGCGAGACCTTGCAGGTGCGCTGGCGCGCCTGGTTCACGCGCGCGATGACCGACCGCTGGCTGGGCCGCCAGCGCTTCTACCACCTCAACAGCACGACCGCCGGCCATGCGACCGTGCCGGAATACCGCATCGCCGACGACATACGCTGGGCGACCGAGCCGGTGATGGATTTCTACATCGGCATCCTCGGCGCGACGGTATCGATCGTCAGCTTTGCCGGCATCCTGTGGGTGGTGGGCGGCGAGATCAGCATCGGGGCCAGGGACGAGGAGGGAATCCGCATTCCCGGCTACATGGTGATCGCCGGCGTGGTGCACGCCACCGGCCTTACCGCGCTGATGCTCTATTGCGGCCGGACGCTGCCGCGCAACATGGCGGCGCGCAACGAGGCCGAGGCGCATTTCCGCCTCGGCCTGATGCGGGTGCGCGAGAACGCCGACAGCGTCGCCATGACCCATGGCGAGAAGGGCGAGCGCGCGATCCTGTGGCGTGCCATCGACCAGCTGGTCCGGCGCTGGATGGTCGTGGTGCGCCAGGACGGGCAGCTCACCTGGATCCTCAAGGCCAACGGCGTGATGCAGCCGGTGGTGCCGCTGCTGCTGGCTGCGCCCAAGTACCTGTCGGGCGAACTCTCGCTGGGCGCGGTGATGCAGCTCGCCAGCGCCTATGTGCCGTTCCAGACCGCCATCGCCTGGGCTTTCGACAACTACCGCGCGCTGTCGGTCTGGCACGCCTCGGCCCGCCGCGTCGGCGGGCTGATCCAGTCGTTGCGCGATCTCGACGACGATCTCGGCCGCCCGGGCCTCAGCGCGATCGCGGTCGGGACCAGCGCCGACAATCGCATCCACGTTTCGGGCCTGAACGTCGCCAACCGCGAGGGCAGGACGCTGGTGCCCGATGTCAACCTTACGGTGGAACCCGGCGAGCGGCTGCTGCTGACCGGCGAGTCCGGCAGCGGCAAGAGTGCGTTGGCCCGTGCCGTCGTCGGGCTGTGGCCCTGGGGCTCGGGCAAGCTGCTCCTGCCGGCGGGAGCGCGGATAGGGTTCCTGCCGCAGCGCGCCTACCTGCCGCTGGGCTCGTTGCGGGACGTGCTTGCCTATCCCCAGGACCGGCTGGAAGCCGAGGACGGCGCCATCGTCGCGACGCTGGTCCGCTGCGGGGTCGGCGACCTGGCGCCCAAGCTCGACGCGGTCGAACGCTGGGACCAGCTATTGTCGGGCGGCGAGCGGCAGCGCCTGGGCTTCGCCCGGCTGATCCTGCAGCGCCCCACCATCGCGGTGCTGGACGACGCGCTGGCGGCGCTCGACGACGAAAGCCGCGGCGCGATGATGAGGTTGCTCCGCCACGACCTGCCGAACTCCACGATCATCAGCATCGCCCAGCAGGCCGGACTCGAGCGGTACCATGACCGTACCCTGGTCCTGGCCAAAGCCGACGGCGCCATCCGCCTGCGGCCCGGGGCATCGGGGGGCAGGGCCGCCGCGGCGATCGCCGACTGATTGCGTTACCCAGAGGGAGCCATGACCACCTTCGATCCCGTAACCTCGCTGCTGCACATCTACGACGACACCTGGGAGCTGAACGAGGGCGGCTGCCCCTGCGACCTGCACCTGCTCGACTTCCTGAAGGACCGCAACGTGCGGAACGCCACCATCTTCCACATGGGCACCGGCGCGCACCACATCGTCGGCATCAAGGCCGTCGAAGGCGGCACCAACAACGCGGTCATCGGCATCACCGCCTCGCCCGGCGAGCACGAACGCTACATCAAGCTGGGAGTCGAGAACCCGCGCGCGCACGCCAGCTACAAGGCGTTCTTCGGCGACATCTACCAGCTCGACGCGCGGCTGCTGCCGCCGCTCGACGTGGTGTCGCTGTTCCATCTCTGCGAGTTCCGCACCGCGAAGAACGACGCCTACGGCGCGCTGACCGACCTGGAGGTTGCGCGGCTGCTGTGGGACCAGCTCCGCCCGGGCGGCTACATGCTATTCTACAAACTGTCGATGTCCTACGACAAGGCGATCCCGAATATCGCCCGGCTGCGCGAGGAGCGGGTGATGGTGGAGGAGCCCGACTTCAAGACGCTGCAGGTCTTCCGCAAGCCCGATCCCGGCCCGGCGCCGCGGCGGGTGGCGGCGAAGCGCACGGCGGCAAAGGCCAAAGCTAGGGCCAAGGCGAAACCGGAACCTAGGGCGCGGGCAAGAGCAAAGCCGAAGACCAAGGCCAAGGCCAAGGCGAAGAAGAGGAACTAGGCGCCTTGCGGTAAGGGCGCCGACGAAGGCAAGCGATGGAGTTTTTCCGCATCTATCGCCGAGTGCTGGGCCTGCTTCGGCCCGAGCGCAAGCTGGCGGTCGTCCTTGCGCTGGGCAATCTCAGCATCGCGGGCCTGAGCTTCGTCGAGCCGATCCTGTTCGGCCGCGTGATCGACGTATTGGCGACCAGCGCCACGCGCAGCCAGTCCGAGAACTGGGCCGAGACGCTGCGGCTGATGGGGCTGTGGTGCGCGGTGGGCGGCGTGGGCATCGCCGCCAGCATCCTGATCGCACTGCACGCCGACCGCCTGGCGCATCGACGGCGGCTTGCGGCCATGGCGCAGTATTTCGAGCACGTGCTGAGCCTGCCGGCCTCGTTCCACCAGCGCGAGCATTCCGGCCGGCTGCTGAAGGTCATGCTGTCGGGCGCCGACCATATGTTCGGCTTGTGGCTGTCCTTCTTCCGCGAGCATCTCTCGACCTTCCTCGGCGTGCTGGCCCTGTTGCCGATCGCGCTCTACATGAACTGGAAGATGGCGCTGCTGCTGGTGGCGCTGATGACCGTGTTCGCCGTGGTCAACCGCCTGGTGATCGACAAGACCTACCGCGCGCAACAGGCGGTGGAGGACTACAACTCCGAGCTTGCCGCACGCGCGGGCGACGCGCTGGGCAACGTCATGCTGGTGCAGAGCTTCGTGCGGCTGGCGCTGGAGGCCCGCGAGCTGGGCGCGGTGATCGAGCGCCTGCTGGCCGCGCAGTTTCCGGTCCTGAACCTGTGGGCGATCGTGACGGT
>CAYMTM010000281.1:0-5215 GCA_964393375.1 uncultured Rhodospirillaceae bacterium | reverse complement strand
GCGCTGCGAGGAGGGCAGGGCCGAGATGTCCCTGCCGCCCTGGATGATGCGGCCGGAGGTCTGGATGTCGAGGCCGGCGATCGCGCGCAGCAACGTGGTCTTGCCGCAGCCCGAGGGTCCAAGGAAGCAGACGAACTCCCTGGGGAAGATATCCAGCGAGATGTCCCGCAGCGCGGTGAACGACCCGAACTGCTTGGTGACATGCTCGATGCGCAGATAGGGTTCGCTGGCGGCCGTAGCGGTGGGACCTGCTGTCATGGCAATGAATACGGCCCTTGCCTCATCCCGGTCGGAGGAGGCAAGGGCCGCTGCTCCTGTTCAGTGGGTTCGCCGGGAGCGTTATTTCGCCGCCGACTTGATGTCGTAGCGCTTGGTCCACTCCTTCAGGATCGCCTCGCGGTCCTTGCCCATCTTCGCCACGTCGATCTTGATCATGGCGGCATCGGCGCTGGGTGGATAGTTCGGCGGCGCCGGGTTAAGCCCCGGATAGCCGACGATGGCGTAATACTTGCCGTACATTTCGTAGGCTTTCTTGGTGACCGACCAGTCGACCAGCTTCTTCGCCGCCTCGAGGTTCTTCGTGCCCTTGACGATGGCGGTCGCCTCCATGTCCCAGCCCGTGCCTTCCTTGGGCAGGATGATGTCGATCGGCGCGCCTTGCGTTTTCTCGCGCGCCCCGCGCATGTCGAAGCCGATGCCGATGACGCGCTCGCCCTTGCCGGCCTGCACGCAAGGCGCCGAGCCGGAATGGGTATAGACCGCGACATTGTCATGGACCTTGTCCATGAAGCTCCAGGCGGCGTTGGCGCCCATCATCTGCAGCCAGGCATAGACCATCTGGTAACCCGTTCCCGAGGAGGCCGGGTTCGGCATGACGATCTCGTTCTTGTAGACCGGCTTGGTGAGGTCTGCCCAGGTTGCCGGGGCGGGGATGTTCTTCTTCTTGCCCTCGACCGTGTTGTAGCAGATGACGGCCAACCACGCGTCCATGCCGGTCCAGGCGAGCGGCGTCACCGGACTTTTGAAGGCGGGCTTCAACTGGTCGGCGCCCTTGGGCGTATACGGCTCGAGCAGCTTCATCGAGTCGAACAGCGCAACCGACGAGGCCCCGAGGCCCCAGATCACGTCCGCGCGCGGATTGTCCTTCTCGGCCAGGAAGCGGGCGGTGATGACGCCGGTGGAATCGCGGACCCAGGCGATCTCGACATCCTTCACGTCGGCCTCGAATGCCTGCTTGAAGGGGCCGAGCTGGTCGTTCTCCAGCGCGGTGTAGACGGTGATCTTGGTGCGTTGCGCGAAGGCCGGATCGGCGATCAGCGCGGCCGTGGCGACCGCCACCGCGCCCAACAGCAGGTGGCGATACGATGCATGCGACATGGATTCCTCGCTCCCAGGCAGTGTTATGGCGGAACGGGCCAGGGGCCCCTTCCGGGACGTCCAGACGAAGCACTCCGGTGTGATCGATCAGCCGACCCCAACCGACGCTCCGTGCGGGCGCCCGGCTCTTGCTCCCCGCGGACATTCCACTCCAATCCCCGTTCCCAGTAAAGGGGCTTCATGACGTATTTGTTACACTCGGGTCGGGGATATGTGACGGACCCCGCTATGCCGCCGCCTGGGGGTGGAAGTACGGGACGACGTAGGGGCCTTCGGGAATGACCGCCACGCCGCGGTCGCCCGAGCGCTGCACGCTGGCGGCAACGGCGGCTCGGACGTCCTCGATCATCGTCACGCCGGTCAGTTCGCGCTGTTCGCCTTTCAGGCCGTCGGCATAGAGCCTGATCGCGCCGACCCGCGCAGCCTTGAGCTGCATCTCGGTCTGCCACTCGTCGATCGCCGCATGGGTCTTGGTCTTCAGCCCGTCGAGGAAGCCGGCATCGCCCTGCGCCAGCAGGCGGCGCTGCGCCTCGACGAACTCGCGGCTGCCCATGCCCTCGGAGCAGGCCGAGGCCACGATCAGGTCGCCGCCCGGCGCCAGGATGTCGACCGGCGCCACCATGCCCTTGACCGTCTGGTAGTAGGTCTTGTCCAGCGGATAGCCGGCGGCGCTGGTCAGTACCGTCGCGAAGCGCCGCGGAACCGGCACCTCGGCGTAGCGCCGCACATAGGCGACGGCGGCGGCATGACTGGCGACGATCTCGCCGAAATTGACGTAGGACATGCGGCGGTGGTCGTCGATCACCGTATTGACGGCAAAGGCGCCGCCCAGCATTCCCATGATCTCGATCTGCTCCTCGTGCAGGGGATTGCCGTCCAGCACGCAATTGGCCGCGTTCGGATGCTCCATGAAAGCGGCGCTGTGCAGGCGGGTGATCGTGTCGGCATGGGCGACGCCGGGCACGATCACCTTGCGGCCGCCGGAATAGCCGGCCATGAAATGCGGTTCGACCAAACCGGTGGCGATGCGAAGGTCCGCCTCGATCAGCCGCCGGTCCAGCTTGACCGGCGTGCCGCGCCGGGTGGCGCCCAGGTCGATATGGTCCGCGTCGTTGCGCGCGAAGTGGTTTTCCACCCGCACGGCCTGAAGCACCCAGGGATCGCCCACCAGTTCGGCCAGTTCGGCACCCTCGTTGGGACGGTGCAGGCCGGTGGCGACCACGATCCGGATATCGGCCGGCTTCATGCCGGCGGCAAGCAGTTCGCGGATCAGCACGGGCAGGAGGGCGCCGTTGGGGACCGGCCGCGTGATGTCGCAGATCAGGATGCAGCAATTCTCACGGCCCCGCGCCAGCTCGCCGAGCGGCGGCGCCCCGATCGGCTTGGCCAGCGCCTCCGCCGTGGCGGCCAGGGGATCGGGCAGGACCGGCATGGAGGGCTTGCGGATGACCTTTACGTCCAGCCCGTCCGGCAGCTCGACCGGCAACATGCCCTTGCCATAGTTCAGCTCGACGCGCATTCGACCTTTCCTGCGGGAGCCTAAGGTAAGCCCGACGCCGGGGGGCTGCAACCGGACGCTACCAGTGCCAGAGGGTGCCGTCCCCCAGGCGGTTTACGGGCAGGTATGCCCGACGATAGGGGAAGCGGGCCGCGGCGGTCTCGTCGATCTCCACGCCGATTCCGGGGGCGTCGCCGGGATGCATGGCGCCGTCGCGCAGCGTGTAGGCCGCGCGGAAGACCTCCGCGGTCTCGGGCGGATGGCCCATGTGCTCCTGGATGCCGAAATTGGGGACCCACAGGCCGAAATGCAGCGCGGCGCCCATGCAGGCCGGCGACAGGTCGCTGGCGCCGTGGCAGCCCGTGCGCACATGGTGCAGCGCGGCCAAGTCCGCGACGCGCCGCAGATGCGTGATGCCGCCGGCGTGCGCGATGGCCATGCGGATATAGTCGATCAGGTGCCGCTCGATCAGTGTCTGGCAGTCCCAGATCGTGTTGAACACCTCGCCGATCGCGATTGGCGTGGTCGTGTGGCGGCGGATGAGCGCCAACGCCTCCTGGTTCTCCGCCGGCGTCGGGTCCTCCATCCAGAACAGGCGATAGGGTTCCAGCGCCTTGCCCAGCCGCGCCGCCTCGATCGGCGTCAATCGGTGGTGCACGTCGTGCAGCAGATGCAGGTCCGGCCCGAACCGCGCGCGCAGCCGCTCGAACAAGCCCGGCAGGAAGTCGAGGTACTTCTCGGTCGACCAAGCCTCCTCGACGGGCAGGCCGCCGCTCGCCGGCTCGTAGCTGCCGCCGTCCTTGGCGACGCCGTAAACCTTGGCGAGGCCGGGCACGCCGCATTGCACGCGGATGGCGCGATAGCCTTGCGCCCGCTTGGCCTCGACCGCGTCCAACGTTTCGGCGACGTCGCGACCCTGCGCGTGGGCATAGACCAGGCAGGACTCGCGGCTGGCGCCGCCGAGAAGTTGATAGAGCGGCATCCCCGCCGCCTTGGCCTTGATGTCCCAAAGCGCCACGTCGACTGCGGCGATGGCGGCCATCGTCACCGGACCGCGCCGCCAATAGGCGCCGCGATAGAGATAGTGCCAAATGTCCTCGATCCGGCGCGCATCGCGACCGATGAGGCACGGGACGACATGCTCCGTCAGGTAGCTCGCCACCGCCAGCTCGCGGCCGTTGAGCGAGGCGTCGCCGATCCCGGACAGGCCCTGGTCGGTCTCGATCTTCAACGTGACGAAATTGCGGCCCGGGCCGCAGACGATGACTCTGGCGGCCGCAATCTTCATGGGAATACGATGCGCGGCAGCGCCAGGACGGTCGAGGGGAAGTAGATCATCACCAGCACCAGGACCAGCACGGCTCCGATCATGGGCATGGCCTCGCGGGCGTACTCGTCCATCGGGCAATCGAGGATGCCGCACACCGTGTACATCGCCACGCCGACGGGCGGCGTCATGCTGCCGAGGGTCGTGGTCGTCATCATGACCAGGCCGAAATGGACCGGGTCGATGCCTACCCGGGTGATGACCGGCACCAGGATCGGCGTCAGCAGCAGCACGATCACCGTGCTCTCCAGGAACATGCCGAGCAAGGCGATGAAGACGACGATCAGCAGCATCAGCAGCTCGCGGTTTGTCGTGACGGCCGCGATTGTCCGCGTGATCGACTGCGGCACCTGCTCGATGGTGATGACGTAGCCCACCATGGCCGAGAACATGATGATCAGCATGATCATGCCGATGTCGAGCACGCTTTGGTGCAGCGCGGCGACGAGGCGCGCGAGCGTCAGTTCGCGGTAGACCAGGAATCCGATCGCGGCGGCATAGGCGACCGCGAACGCGCCGGCTTCGGAGGGCGTGAATACGCCGTAGCGGATGCCGACGATCAGGAACACCGGGAACAACAACGCCCATTTGCACTCGTACAGGCTGCGCGCGATCTCGAGGAACGACGGGCATCGCTCGAGCTCCGGCTTGTAGCCGCGACGGCGCGCGACCAGCCAAGCCGCCGCCATCAGGAAAAATGTCATCAGCAGGCCCGGGACGATGCCGCCCACGAAAAGCTGGCCGATCGACACGTTGCCGAGGAAGCCGTAGAGGATCAGCCCGATGCTGGGCGGGATCGTGGCGGTGATCAGCGAGCCGACCGCGATCACCGCGCAGACATAGCCGCGCCTGAGCCCGCGTGCCATCATGCCGGGGCCCAGGATGCGCGCCTCCATCGCCGCGTCGGCGACCGCCGAGCCGGAGACGCCGCCCATCAGCGCGCTCCGCATGATCGCCACCTGCGCCAGCCCGCCCCGGATCCAGCCGGTCAGCACGGTGGCGAGCTGGATCAG
>CAYMTM010000280.1:0-5218 GCA_964393375.1 uncultured Rhodospirillaceae bacterium | reverse complement strand
TGCGCGCCGTTACAGCGTTTGTTGACCGACCCGGGGACAATGCAAGCCTGAAGCGGGGTCGGCGTGACCTTGCTTGGCCGCCCGCCGGAGAGAGCTATGAAGTACCGTTTCCGCACCCTGTTCGCAGCCCTCGCGCTGCTTGCCTCCACCCCCGCTTTTGCGCAGCAGCAGATGGCCTGTGGCGACCGCAACGACCTGCTGGCGCATCTGAAGGACAAGTTCAAGGAAAGCGCCGCTGGCGCCGGCATGACCGGCAATGGCGCGGTCATGGAACTGATGACCTCGGACAGCGGAAGCTGGACCCTGATCCTGACCTTCCCGACCGGCCGTTCCTGCCTGGTCGCCACCGGCGACGGCTGGGAGCAGTGGCAGAAGAAGATGGCGGGCAAGGACGCCTGATCGATGGCGATCGGCGCCCGTCGTCTGGACGCTCAAGGGGCGCGGCCCGCACCCCGTCGTCCCGCTGCAACACAAGTGGTGTACGCTGCGCGGCGGCCGCAGTCCCGCCACCCGGGCCCGCGGCCGCTGCGCCGGCGCGGAGGGACGCTCCCGATGGATCGCGCGATGCTGATGATCGTTTCGGCCGGCCTGCTCCTGGCCGGGGTGATCGGGCTGGTATTCGGCGGCTGAAAGGGCCTGCAAGACGGGGGCTTTCGAGCGATTTCGGGCATTCGACCGACCGTTAACGATCGCCTGTGACGAGCGTCACATGCAACGGGCGGTTCAAGGCGTAAGCTGGTTAATGTGAATGCGTGTTCTTCCGTCGGCCCAAACGGGAGGTTCACATGATCGCCCACGCACTGAAACGTACGCCTGTCATGTTCTTCCACGGCGCGCCGCCGGCGGCGGTGGCGATCGGCTTGGCCGTCGCCGCCGGACTGCTGCTGATCGCGCTGGTCGCGCTGAGCGACCAGCATGCCGCGGTGTCCGTGGCTGCGACCCGCTGATACGCGACGCCGGGGCTCGGCAATCGGGGGGTGCATCGCCGTGGAATGGCATGTCCAGTATCGGCAGTTCGGCATGGACCGCTGCCTGTTGTTGAAGAGCTACGACCAAGCCGTCGAGACGGCATGCCGGCTTCTGCACGACGGCGTGGACGTCTACGGCATCGGGACGGCGCTCGGCGACTCGGTCAGGAAGACGGAGATCGCGCGGGTCTACGCGCAGTGGCTGCGCGCCCACCCCGCCTGAATCTCCCTCGATCCGACAAACGGCCGAACTACGGGCGTGCGGCCTCGCGCCGCGCCTGCTGCTTCTCGCGATACTGCAGCCACCAGCCATAGTTCGGCGGCCAGTAGCCGAACTGGCGCTGGTTGTCCTGCTTGCCCGCCAGCGCGATCGCGGCGTGCAGCGGCCAGTTGGGGTCGTAGAGCGCCTCGCGCGCGATGGCGACCAGGTCGGCCTGGCCCTCGGCCAGGATGCCCTCGGCATGGTGCGGATCGGTAATCAGCCCGACCGCCATCGTGGGCATGCCGAGCTTGGCGCGGATCTCGGCGGCGTAGGGCACCTGGTAGCCGGGCGGCGGCCCGCCGATACGGTCGAAGGCGGCCAGCGAGTTGGCGCCGCGGATGCCGCCGGACGAACAGTCGATCGCGTCGATCCCGCGCGCGCGCAATTCGCCCGCCAGCACCAGCGTGTCCGCCATCTCCCAGCCCGCCTCGTAGCGGTCGATGCAGGACAGGCGGAACAGGATCGGCTTGTCCTTCGGCCAGTTGGCGCGGACCGCCTCGGCGATTTCCAGCGCGAAGCGCATGCGGCCCTTGAGGTCGCCGCCATAGGCGTCCTTGCGCTTGTTGGCGACCGGCGACAGGAAAGTGTGGATCAGGTAGCCGTGTGCGGCGTGGATGTCGAGCACGTCGAACCCGGCCTCGGCGCAGCGCCGCGCGCCCTCGCCGAAGGCGTCGACCACGCGCGGGATCTCGCCGAGCGGCAGGGCGGCGGGAATGTGGTAGCCCTCGGCCGACGGCTCGTCGGTGCTGGCGACGGGAGTCCAGGGCGGCTCGCCCCTGGCGGCGTCCTCCGGCCCCAGCGGCCTGAGCCCGTCCCAGGGCTTCTGGCGCGCCGCTTTGGGACCGCAATGGCCGATCTGCGCGCCGGGCACCGTGCCGCAGCGGCGCAGCAGCGCAGCGATGCGCCGGAGCGGCGCGACATGCGCGTCCTTCCAGATCCCGCAGTCGCGATAGGTGCTGCGCCCGCGCGGTTCGACGCACAGCACCTCGGTGAACACCAGCCCGGCGCGCGCCATCGCGAAGCGGCCGAGATGCGCCAGGTGCCAGTCGTTGGCGAAACCGTCCTCGGCCTCGTACATCTGCATCGGCGCGATGACGACGCGGTTGGGCAGGGTCACGCCGCGCAAGGCGAACGGCGCGAACAGATGCGTGGCGGCAAGATCGGTCATCGCGCTCCCCGTCGAACGCCAAGGGCTATTGCATTAGCAGACGCCGCGGGCGCGAAAAAGCATCGCGCGGCGTATCGCCAGGCGGTGCGTTTGAACCCGGCGGCGATCGGCGCGATACTGCGGCCAACCGCCGCCATCCTTGCCAACGCCGGGAGCAGTCGATGCCGGACGACGCGAACCTGCAGCGCCGCGCGCAATACCGCCGCATGGATCAGGGGACCAGGGAGGATTACCTGCTGGTCTTCGACAACTTCAAGAGGTTCCAGCTCGGGCAGGCCGACCGCATCCTGGCGGCGCTGGACATGCTGAAGAACAGCTATCCGGGAGAAATGGTGAACCGCTACGTGCACTCGCTGCAGACGGCCACGCGCGCCCATCGCGACGGGCGCGACGAGGAGTTCGTGGTGGCCGCGCTGCTGCACGATCTCGGCGATATGCTGGCCAGCGAGAACCACTCGGAGTACGCGGCGGCGATCCTCAAGCCCTATGTGCGGCCGAACACCCATTGGATGATCCGCCAGCACGGGCTGTTCCAGGGCTATTACTACTTCCACCATTTCGGGGGCGACCGGAACGCGCGCGACAAGCACCGCGGCCATCCCGCATTCCAGCTCTGCGTCGATTTCTGCGACAAGTACGACCAGATGGCCTTCGACCCCGACTACGACACGATGCCGGTCGAGGCCTTCGCGCCGATGGTGCGCCGCCTGTTCGCGCGCGAGCCCTGGGGAGCGCACGCCAAGCTCGACGGCGGTTACGGCGAAAAATACTAGCAAGGGGAAACTTTCATGGCCGATACGAAGGTCGCGCTGCTGACGGCGGCGGGCACGGGCATGGGCGCGGCCTGCGCGCGCGAGCTGGCGAAGCAGGGCTACAAGGTCGCGGTGCAGTCGCACTCCGGCAAGGGCGAGGCGCTGGGCAAGGCGCTGGGCGGGATCGGCTTCACCGGCGACTACGCCGACCCGGCCGTGCTCGAGCGCACGGTCAAGGGCACGCTCGACGCGTTCGGGCGCATCGACGCGCTGGTGAACAGCGCCGCGCATCCGCCCAAGGGCGCGCTGCTCGACGTCGCCGACCAGGACTGGCATCGCGGCCTCGACATCATCCTGCTCAACGTCGTGCGGCTGAGCCGGCTGGTGACGCCGGTCATGCAGAAGCAGGGCGGCGGCGCGATCGTCAACATCTCGACCTTCGCCGCGCTGGAGCCCGATCCGGCGTTTCCGGTCTCCTGCTGCCTGCGCGCGGCGCTGGCGAGCTTCTGCAAGCTCTATTCCGACCAGCACGCGGCCAGCAACATCCGCATGAACAACCTGCTGCCCGGCTTCATCGACAGCCTGCCCTTGAACGAAAGGCGCGTGGCGCAAATCCCGATGCACCGCTACGGCACGGTCAAGGAAATCGCCAAGACCGTCGCGTTCCTGGTTTCGGACGGCGCAGGCTATATCACCGGCCAGAACCTGCGGGTCGACGGCGGGGTCACGCGGTCGGTTTGAGCCTGGTTAACCCTGGCGGACGCCAGGCCGCCGTAATCACGTAGTCGAATCAGATACTTAAGCGCCTCTGGCGTATCCCGGCGCGGTCGGATAAGTAGCGCCTCGCCGCCGGCCCGCGGACATGGCTGCGTCCGCTGCCGGCGGCGCGCCGTATCAATGCCTGCAACCCTGTCCGGCCTGCCCAAGAGGACCCCTGATGATCCGTATCGACGCCGACGCCTTGCGTCCCATCATCGCCGAGATATTCCGCCGCGCCGGCAGCAACGAACCCGAGGCCGCCACCGTCGCCAGGCGACTGGTCGATTCCAACCTGGCGGGCCACGACTCGCACGGGGTGGTGCGCATTCCGACCTATCTCGAGATGGTGCGCGGCGGCGGCATCGCGCTCAACCAGCACGCCAAGATCGTGATCGACACGGCGGTGCTGGTGGTGGTCGACGGCCAAGCCGGCTTCGGCCAGGTGATCGGCGAGGAGGCGATGGCGATCGGCATCGAAAAGGCCAAGCGCAGCGGCGTGGGCGTCGTCGCGCTCCGCCATTCCAGTCATCTCGGCCGCATCGGCGACTGGACCGAGCAGTGCGCGGAGGCCGGGTTCGTGTCGATCCACTTCGTCAACGTGGTCGGCGCGGGCGCCATCGTGGCGCCGTTCGGCGGCACCGACGCGCGCATCTCGACCAATCCTTTCTCTGCCGGCCTGCCGCGGCCGGACGGACGCCACATCATCCTCGACATGGCGACGTCCAAGCTGGCCGAGGGGAAAGTGAAGGTCGCGCTGAACAAGGGAGTCGAGCTGCCGGAGGGCGCGCTGATCGACAACAAGGGCCGGCCGACGCGCAATCCGGCCGATCTCTACACCACGCCGCGCGGCGCGCTGACGCCGATGGGCGAGCACAAGGGCTACGGGATCGGCGTGTTCTGCGAGTTCCTGGCCGGCATCCTGTCGGGCGGCGGCACCAACCGCCACGAGCGGCGCGACGACAAGGTGCTCAACAACATGCTGTCGATCATCCTCAACCCGGCGCCCTGCGGCGACAAGTCCTACGTGCACCAGGAGGCCAACGCCTTCATCAAGTGGCTGTGCGCCTCGCCGCCGGCCGAGCCGGGCAAGCCCGTCATGCTGCCGGGAGATCCCGAGCGCCTGAGCCGCGCCGAGCGCCTGCGCGACGGCATCCCGCTCGACGACACCACCTGGGCCAACATCGTCACCGCCGGCAAGAGCCTGGGTATGGACGCGGTGGCGATGCAAGCCAAGGTACGGGCGGAGCGAACGAACTAGGCCGCGCGCGGCGGGCAGTTTCTGGAGATTCGAGAGTTGCTTGCTGGGACC
>CAYMTM010000279.1:0-5224 GCA_964393375.1 uncultured Rhodospirillaceae bacterium | reverse complement strand
CCGGGCGCGCCCTATGACCCAATCACGCGCCGGTTCGCCAATCCGCCCGGCAGTCCGCGGCGGCCGAACGACGAGAAGGCTTGGCGCGCCTTCATGCGGCGGCGGATGCGCGACCGCATGCCGCCTCCCGTGCCCGAGGGCCACGCGCTGACGCCGGAGCAGACGCTCGCCGGATTGCACGCGCATGACGGGCGGGATTCGATCACCTGGATCGGCCATGCCTGCTTCCTGTTGCGGCTTGGCGGCACGTCGGTGCTGCTCGACCCGTACTTGAGCGCGGTGGCCGGCCCGCGCGGCATCGGGCCAAGGCGCTTCGTGCCGCCGGCGCTTCCGGCCGAAGGCCTGCCGCGGATCGACGTCCTGGCCGTCTCGCACAACCACTACGACCATCTCGATCTGCCGGCGATCCGCCGCCTGCACGGCAAGCGGCACATGACGGTGGTGGTGCCGCTCGGTCTCGGCGGCTACTTCACGCGGCGCGGCTACCGGGATGTGCGCGAGCTGGACTGGGGCCAGCAGGCCCGGCGCGATGCCGTCGTGATGACGGCGGTGCCGGCGGTGCATTTCTCCAAGCGCACGCCCTGGGACCGCAACCGCACTTTGTGGGCCGGCTTCTCGATCGAGGGCGCGGGCCTGCGCGTCTACTTCGCCGGCGACAGCGCCTATGGCCCGGTCTTCGCCGAATGGGGCGAGCGCCTGGGCGGGTTCGACCTGGGCCTCGTCGGCATCGGCGCCTATGCGCCGCGCCAGCTCATGCTCGCCAGCCACACCAGCCCGGAGGAGGCGGTGAAGCTCGGCCGCGACCTGGGCTGCCGCGCGCTGATGGGCATGCATTGGGGAACCATCAAGCTGACGGACGAACCGCCCTTCGAACCGCCCAGGCGCTTCCTTGCCGCCGGCCGCGCCGCGGGCTATGCGCCGGACGAGCTGTGGGTGATGAAGGTGGGCGAAACGCGCGCCATCCCGGCGCGGCGCGGACAGAACTGAGGCGCTTGAGGCCGGGGCCGCAAGACCTTATATAGCGCGCGGCCGGGGACGACCTCGGCGGCTTTTCCCGACATCGGTGGGGACGACCCTGCCACGGACCTTTCGACGGAGGTTGTCGTGATGGGGTGGGTCTATCTGCTCCTCGCCAGCGCGTTCGAGATCGGCTGGGCCGTCTGGCTCAAGCAGGCCGAGGGATTCACGCGTCTTGTGCCCTCGCTGCTGACGGTCGTCAGCATGGTGTTGAGCATGGTTCTGTTGGCCATGGCGATGCAGACCATCCCGCTCGGCACGGTCTACGCGATCTGGACCGGCATCGGCACGATCGGCACGGTCGCCTTCGGCATCATCCTGTTCGACGAGCCGGCGACCGCGCTGCGCATGGCCTGCATCGCGATGATCGTCGCGGGGATTGTCGGGCTGAAGCTGGCGTGAGGCGAGGGCCTCACGCCCCCTTCACCCACGTGACATGACCCATCTTGCGGCCGGGGCGCGACTCGGCCTTGCCGTAGAGATGGAGCTTCGCCGCCGGGTCCTTAAGGATCTCGCGCCAGCGATCGGCCTCGTCGCCGATCAGGTTCTTCATCACGGCCGGCACATAGGCGACCGAGCCGAGCGGCAAGCCCGCGACCGCGCGCACGCATTGCTCGAACTGGCTTGTCGTGCAGGCGTCGATCGTCCAGTGGCCCGAGTTGTGCGGGCGCGGCGCGATTTCGTTGACCAGCACCGCGCCGGTCGCGGTCACGAACATCTCGACCGCCAGCAGGCCGACCACGTCGAGCTTTTCCGCCAGCAGTTTTGCCAACCGGTCGGCTTCGGCCGCCACCTCCTTGCTGATCGGCGCGGGCGCGATGGTCTCGTCCAGGATGTGATGCTTGTGGCGGTTCTCCACTGCGGGATAGGCGAGCATCTGCCCGTCGACGCCGCGCGCGACGATGACGGAGATCTCGCGCTCGAACTTCACCCAGGCTTCGACGATGCCCTCATCTGCGTTCATCGCCGCCCAGGCCTCGGCCGGCACGGTCGCGGCATCGAGCTTCACCTGGCCCTTGCCGTCATAGCCCAGCCGGGCGGTCTTTAGGACGGCGGGCGCGCCCAGATCGGCCAGCGCGCGCGCCACGTCTTCGGGTCCGCGCACGGGACGGAACGGCGCGGTCGGCGCGCCAATCGAATTGCAGAAAGTCTTCTCCTTGATCCGGTCCTGCGCCACCGCCAATACCTCGGGCCCCGGCCGGACCGGCACGCGCTTCTCCAGGTAGCGCAGCGCGTCGGCCGACACGTTCTCGAACTCCGATGTCACGACCTGCACCTTGGCCGCGAAACGGTCAAGCGCCGGGCGGTCGTCATAGCCGGCGATGGTCGCGCCCGCGCAGACCTGCTCGGCCGGGCTGTCCCGCTCCGGCGTAAAGACGTGGCAGCGATAGCCGAGGCGCGCGGCGGCCAGCGCGGTCATGCGGCCCAACTGCCCGCCCCCGAAAATGCCGATCGTGCTGTTGGGCGGGAGCGGGGCCGTCGGAAGCCTCACCGCTTGCCCTTCGCGGATTTGGCGGGCGTGTTGGCGACCGCGTCGGTGCGCGCCTTGCGCCAGGCGTAGAGCCTCCTCTGCACCGCCGTATCGCTCAGCGCCACCACCGAGGCCGCCAGCAGCGCGGCGTTGATCGCGCCCGGCTTGCCGATCGCCAGCGTGCCCACGGGAACGCCGGCCGGCATCTGCACGATCGACAACAGGCTGTCCATGCCCTTTAGCGCCGCGCTTTCCACCGGCACGCCGAACACCGGCAACGTGGTGAGCGCGGCGGTCATGCCGGGAAGGTGCGCCGCGCCGCCGGCGCCGGCCACGATCGCCTTCAGGCCGCGCTCGCGCGCGCTCTCGGCATACTCCACCATCCGGCGCGGCGTGCGGTGGGCAGAGACGATGCGCGCCTCGTAGGCGATCTCCAGCTCGTCGAGCGTCGCCGCCGCGTGGCGCATCGTCTCCCAGTCCGACTGGCTGCCCATGATGATGCCGACGACGGGTTTCTTCCTGGCCATGCGGGGGCGGCTCCGGGGATGGGCGAAGCCGCGCATTATAGGGGCGAGTTGCGCCTGGGCAACCGCGCGCCGGTCGCATGGACTCCCTCGGTCCAAGCTGCTATTCGTCCCGCCGCCGTTTCGCCCCCGACCGCCCCAGGCTTTGAATGTCCATGCAGTCCGCCCTGATCACCGTCATGACGCGCGCCGCGCGCCGCGCCGCCCGCGGGCTGGTGCGCGATTTCGGCGAGGTCGAGCAGCTCCAGGTCTCGCGCAAGGGGCCGGCGGATTTCGTGTCCAACGCCGATCTCAAGGCCGAGAAGACCTTGCGCGAGGAGCTGGAGCGCGCGCGGCCGGATTTCGGCCTGCTGATGGAGGAGAGCGGCGCGGCCAAGTCGGGCGATGGCCGGCACCGCTTCATCGTCGATCCGCTCGACGGCACCTCGAATTTTCTGCACGGCCTGCCGCACTTCGCCGTTTCGATCGCCGCCGAGCGCGACGGCGAATTGATCGCGGGCGTTGTGTACGAGCCGACGCGCGACGAGATGTTCTGGGCCGAAAAGGGCCAGGGCGCGCATCTGAACGAGCGGCGCCTGCGCGTCTCGGCGCGCGAGCAACTGCGCGACGCGCTGATCGCGACCGGGATCCCCTTCATGGGCCGCGGCGGCGATCCGGGCCACCGGCGCTACCTCGCCCAGATGGAGGCGGTCATGGGGCAGGTGGCCGGCATCCGGCGTTGGGGCTCCGCCTCGCTCGACCTTGCCTATGTCGCGGCCGGCCGCTTCGACGGATTCTGGGAGATGCACCTGGGCCCCTGGGACGTGGCCGCGGGGATCGTGCTGGTGCGCGAGGCGGGCGGCTTCGTCAGCGAGATCGACGGCGGCGCCCGGATGCTCGAAAGCGGCAACATCCTCGCCTCCAACGACCGGCTGCATGACGCGCTGGGCCAGGTGCTGCGCGCCGCCAAGCCCGTATAACCGCCCAGCCGAATTCGTTGTAAGTCTCTGCGACTCAAGGCTGTTGTGCGGTTATCCCCATTTCGCTATGGTGCGCCCGGGACGCGCCGCCGCCGGGTCGGGCGGCAGGCTGGGCGTCCGAAAGGCTGCCAAGGCATGAACCAGTCCGGCATGACGGCGTCGCTCCTCGCGATCACGCTCGCCGCGTCGCTTGGCACGGGCCCGGCCGCAGCGCAGGTCGACCCGCGCCAGGGTTACGGCCCCTATCGCGGCCAGGTGCTGGTCGACATGTCCGTGCTCGACCAGCTTGGCCGCGATCCCTACGGCCGTCCCGGCGTGGCAGCGCCGGCCGCGCGCGCGGTGACGGCGCCGGGGCAAGCGACGTCCCCGGTCGGATTGCTGCCCCCGCCGGGCCCGGGGGAATTGCAGAAGCGCCAGGCCCAGATCAACGCGGCGGTAGGCCAGGTCCCGGTCGCGCGGCAGACGCCGCCGGCTTCCGCGCCGGGCGACACGGCCGCACCGAAACCGGCCCAGTCCAAGTTGGCCGAAGCAAAGCCGGTCCATACCAAGCAGGCCCAGGCCAAGCAGCCGAGGCCAGGCAAGCCGGCCTCCGCCAAGCCGGCGGAGGCGAATCAAATGGCGGCCAAGCGACCCGCCGCCAGCCCCGCCGCTCCCCCAGACGCCCCGCCAGCCACCCCGGCCCCGCCGCAGACAGCTGCCACGCTGGCTCCTGTCTACCAGCCGCCGGCCCCGGTCCCGCCCGCCTCGCCGCCGCCCACGCCGGTTGCGGCCAACGCCCCGGCGCCGAGCGCTGCGCCGGTCGCGCCGCCGCCCTTGCCGCCGGTTCCGGTCTCGCCGGGCCCGGCAAGCTCCCTAGCCGCCGCGCCGCCCGCCGCGCCGTTGGCCGCCGATCCGGCGCCGACAAGCGCACCGCCGCAGGCTTCGGGCGCGGTCCAGCAGATGCGCGTGCGCGTGCCGCCGGCCCCGCCGCCGGCCGCAACGTCGCCGGCCCCTGCGCCCGCGGCCGGCGCGCCCGCCGCGATTCCGCCGCTGTCGACGACGGCGCCCCCGGCGGCGGCCCGGCCCGGTACGAGCTTGGCCGCAGCGCCTGCCCCTGCCGCCGCGCCGCCGGCCGCGCAACCCGAGCCGGCCGCCGGACCGATCGCGACCGGCAAGGCGGCGGCGCGCGTGCAGTTCCCGGCCGGCTCCTCCGACCTGCCGGAGGCCGCCAAGGCATCGCTGAAGGCGATGGCCGACAGGGGAGCGTAGCCGCT
>CAYMTM010000278.1:0-5230 GCA_964393375.1 uncultured Rhodospirillaceae bacterium | reverse complement strand
GTTCGACTGAGCGCACACGCCGAGCGTCACCTCCGCCGCTCGGACCATCGTTTCGAGCGACATCGAGGCAAGCTGGTCGGGCAGGCGGCGCTCGCGCGGCGCGGCAAGTCTTGCCGCCACCTGCTCCGGCAGATAGGGCAGGTGCATGAAGCCGAACCGCGCATCCCACCCCCGTGCGGCGATCTCCCCCGCGGTCAGGTAGATGCAGGCGTTGCACAGATAGGTGCCGGCCGAGGCCGACAGGCGCGCGGGAATCCCCGCTGCCAGCAGCGCGTCGTGGATCGCACGGTTGGGCAGGGTGGTGGCGACGGCGACTGGTCCATTGCCGGCCAGGGGCAGGTCGATCTTGCGGCTGCCGTCGTTGTCGGCGATCGGGAAGTCGGCCAGGTTGACGCCGTAGCGTTCGATCCGGATCGTCGACTCGCCGTTGGCAAGCCCGAGGGAAACGATCAGGCGCGGCCGCGTCGCGTCGAGGATCGACTGCAGCGCCTCGGCAAGGCGCTGCATCGAGACCGGCAGGATCCGGCCCGTGATGCGCATGCCGGCCACGATCCTGCCGTCCATCGCGCGCGCCACTTCTTGCGAGGGGTTGCGGTCATCCTCGCCGAACGGCTCGAAGCCCGTTATCAGAACGTCGGTCATTCACACCCGCCAGTAGCGCCACGCGTAGTAGATCGCCAGCCCGGCGCCGACCACGATCACGATCCATCGTAGCAGTTCCGTCGGCAAAACGCGCACCAGCCTGCCGCCGAGGAAGCCGCCGATCAGGGCGCCGGCCATCACGGCCAGGGCCTGGGGCCAGGCCACGGCGCCACGCGAGACGAAGATCGCGACGGCGACGACGCTGACCAGCGTGGCGAGGATGTTCTTGACTGCGTTGATCCGCCGAAAATCGGCGTTCCGGCCGAGCGCCAGGATCGACAGCAGCATTACCCCCATCGCCGCGCCGAAATAGCCCCCGTAGACCGCGATCGGCGCGAACATCACGAGACGGGCGACGTCGCCGGCCGCGCCGTCCTCGACCAGGCTGCGGGCATATCGCGATGCCAGGCGCTTGATGCGGTCCGCGAAGGCGAACAGCGCGGTTGCCCCGCCGACCAGCGCCGGCACCATCGCGGTGAAGGCGGCTTCGGAGGTCCACAGCAGCAACAGCGCGCCGGCAATGCTGCCGAGCAACGCCACGACCATCAGGCCGGCGAAGGACCTGTCCCAGGCGGGAATGCTCTCGCGGTCGGCGATGGCCGCGGCCAGGTTGCTGGGTGCCATCGCCACCGCGCTGGAGGTGTTGGCGAGGATCGGCGGCAAGCCCGCCGCCAGCATGGCGGGGAAGATCAGCAGCGACGAGCCGCCGACGATCGCGGTGATGATCCCGCCGGCCAGCCCGACGGCGGCAAGCAGGATGCCCGTCGCTGCGTCCACGGCGCCGCTAGGACCATCGGCGGCGCAGGCGCTCGCGGTTCAGCGCCAGGAACTGCAGGGCGATGACGGCGGTCGCGTTCTCCACGCGGCCGGCCGCCAGCAGTCTGAAAGCCTCGTCCGCCGCCATCACCAGCACGCGGATGTCCTCGTGCTCGTGGGCCAGGCCGTGGAAGCCGCCCGCCATTCCCAGATCCGCCCGACCGCAATAGATCATGCAGGTTTCCGAGGCGCCGCCCGGACTTGCCAGGACCCGATGGACCGGCTCAAGCTCGGTCAGGGTCACGCCGGCCTCCTCCACCGCCTCGCGGCGGACGACGGCCTCGGCCGTCTCGCCCTCCTCGATGATGCCGGCGACGATCTCGATCACCCAGGGTGGCCGGCCCGCGGCATAGGCGCCGATGCGGAACTGCTCGACCAGCGCCACGCTGTCGCGCCGCGGGTCGTAGGGCAGCACGGCGGCGGCGTGGCCGCGCTCGAACAGCTCGCGCATGATCTCGCCGGTCCAGCCGCCGGCAAACAGCCGATGCCGGAGTCGGTAACGGTCGATGCGGAAATAGCCCTGGTATTGCGTGCGCCGCTCGACGATCTCGACATCGGCGGCGGACATGGAAGTTGGGGTCATTTCGTCTCGCTGGATCGGGCTGTGCGGGTGGAGGAGGGCAGGTTGGCGATCTCGCGCACAAGCTTCTGGAGAATCGCGTCGCCGAACGACTTGAAGTCCTCGACGACCTGCACGAAAGCGCCCGGGCCGCCGATCACGTCGCGCTCGTAGTAGCGGTCCAGCGGCTCGCCGCGCAGGCCGCCGACATTGCCCGAACCGGGCTTGAAGATCGCCAGCGCGTTGATGGTGATGCCGGCGGCGACCGCCTGATCGCGCGCCAGGCGCGCCGGTTTGAAGCTGCGCAGGTCGGGGCCGTCGCCCGACAGGTCGATCACCGCGCGCTCGGCCTTGAACGGCGCCGACTTGATCATGCCGGCGGCGTGGTCCAGCGCGTCGCCGATGGCGTTGTAGCTCTGCGGCCGGCGCGGTTCCTTCAGCAGCCTGTCGGCCCAGGCCTCGGCCGTCGCCGCGTCCTTGATGATCGTCCAGTCCAGCACCGTGCGCGGCGCACCCGGCGTGCCCCATTCCACATAGGCGACGGCGATCGCCTGATGCTGGCCGGAGCGGATCGCGCCCAGCACGCTTGGATCGGTGAGCGCCTGGGCATAGCCGCCGCGCTGGAGGCGGAACTCCTCCTCGTCGATGCTCCCGGACCCGTCCACGCACAGCGCGAGCAGCAGGTCAACCGCCTGCGCAATGACCGGGCGCGTCGGGATGCAGAGGATCGCAACAAGTGTCATCGCCGCTGCGGCGGTTGACCGAAACCAGGCGGCGGCCATCGCGATCCTCCGAAAGGTCGCGCGCATCATAGCGCGGATTCCGGCCAGGCAACGGGGCGAATGCGGTTCATCACAGGGCCGGTGACAACCGTCACTTTCCCAGCAGATTCAAAGTGTTGCTATTGAAGCGTTTCACAGCCTGCGAAAAAGATAAGCGCGAGCATCGCGGCATCGGAAGCGGGCAATCGGGCCGGCTTCGACTTTCAAGGACTACTACCATGCGTAAGACAATTCTCTGCCTCACCACGGCCCTTGCCACGGTCTTCCTGGCGGGCGCCGCTTCCGCCAACATGCCGCCGCTCAGCAAGTCCAAGGCCACGAACAGCCAGGCCGCCAAGTATTTCCCGGGCAGCGGCGGGCTTGGCAGCGGCGCGGGCGGCGTCATAACACCGCCCCCGGCCACGCCCGGCAGCTATAAGGGGCCGCTGGGCAACGCGGCCAAGGAGTGCCAGTCCTGCAAGATCACGCCGTCGGGCGGCACCCCCGCGCCCTCGACGCCGCCACCGTCGTCGAAGCTCAAGGTGCCGGTCAAGGACGCGATCAAGGAGTGCGCGGCCTGCAAGATCACCCCGCCCAAGGCCGGCGGCACCGGCGGTGGTGGCACCGGCGGCGGTGGCACTGGCGGCACGGGCGGTACGCCTGGCGGCGGCTCGGCCGGCATGCCCGGTGGAACGCCCGGCGGCGGGACCGGCGGCGGGACCGGCGGCGGAACGGGCGGCGGCACCACCAAGGTGATCGTGCACGACCACTACTTGCCCAGCTTCGGCTTCGGGTTCGCCGCGGCGGCGCCGGTGGAGTACGTGCCGGCGCCGGTCTATGCGCCGGTCTACGCCCAGGCGCAGGCCGTCATGGAGAACCAGGCGATCTACGGTCAGCCGGCGCCGGTGGCCGCGGCCCCGGCGGTCGCAAACCCGTTCGACGCGTTCTTCCAGCGCCTGAACGGGCTTGTGGCGGCAATGCAGCAGGGACTCATCACCAGGGATGAGTACCGCTCGCAGCGCCAGGCCGTGCTTGCGTCGCTCGACGCGGGCCAGGTCAGCCGCTCGGTCGGCATGCAGCAGGGATTGCGCCAGCTCAAGGCCATGGCCGACAGCGGCTTGCTGACGCCCAAGGAGTACGACGACAAGCGCAAGGAGTTCGTCCTCTTCCTTTAAAGCCGGGAACAACGGCGGCGCCACCCCAGGGTGGCGCCGCTTCGGCCTGGGCTGGATCACATTGCCGGTGTGACGATCGTCACCCGCATGACGATTCAGGGGCGTTTGAGTAACGCACTTCACAGCGCCGCGGGCCGCGGCGCGCCATCCTCGATCCATCACCGGCGGACGGCTTGTCCGCGGCAACAAGACCGAGGAGAACCCCCATGCGCAAGCTATTCACCGTCGCGGCCCTGGCTGTTTCCCTGGCCCTCGTCGGCAGTGCGATGACCGCCGCTCCCGCCCATGCCGGGAACCACAAGCACCAGCACAAGCATCGCGGCCACCACCACCATTACTACTGGGGCGTTGGCGGCCTCTTCACCGGCTTTGCGCTGGGCTATGCGCTGAACGCCTACGCGCAGCCCGAGGTTCGGTACGTGCCGGTGGCGCCGACCTACTACACGCCCTATCCGCCCGCACCGCCCTATTACCTGGTGCCGGCGGCACCCGCGCCGGCCTATGCTCCGACCGGCGTCGTCATCGTCCCGTAAGCACGCGAGGGAAGTGCCAGAGGGACGGCGCGGCAGCAATGCGGCGCCGTTCGTGTTTGCGGCATACAATCGCTTTCTCGCCAACCCGCAGGAGGAGCGCCGCCATGGCCGAGATCGTGGTTCAGGAACGCGGCACCGGAAAATTCGCCCAGGACGTGATCGCCGGCGGCCATCGCCTGACCGCCGACGAGCCGATCGACGCCGGCGGCGGCGGCGAGGGGCCCGGGCCCTACGACTACCTACTGGCGGCGCTCGGCGCATGCACTTCGATGACCGTGCGCATGTATGCGGCCCGCAAGGCCTGGCCGCTCGCGCGCGTAACTGTGCGGCTTCGCCACGCCAAGATTCACGCCGCGGATTGCGCGGACTGCGAAACCAGCGTCGGCATGGTCGACCGTATCGAGCGCGACATCACTCTTGAAGGCGCGCTGTCCGCCGAACAGACCGCCAAGCTGATGGAGATCGCCGACAAATGCCCGGTGCACCGCACCCTGACGTCCGAGATCAGGATCGTGACGCGTCGGGTCGGGGGTTGAGCTAGGCCGCGATCGGCTCGGCCTTGCGCCTGTTCATGTAGTCCTTCAGCGCCTCGTCGATGCCGGGGTCGATCGGCGGCGGCTCGTAGGCCGCGAGCAGTTCCTTGTAGATGACGTTGGCGCGATCGAAGGCGGTTTTGGCGCCGTCCTGGCGCCAAGTCTCGAAGTTGCGCCAATCCGACAGGATCGGGCTGTAGAACGCGGTTTC
>CAYMTM010000277.1:0-5234 GCA_964393375.1 uncultured Rhodospirillaceae bacterium | reverse complement strand
TCACCAGCAGGCCCAGGTTGTCCCGGGCCTCGCCGCTGGTGCCGGAATCGTTCGACTTCGTCTACCGCGCGATCAAGAAGGATCTGCACCTCGCCTCGATCAGCGGCGGGACCGACATCATCTCGTGCTTCGTGCTGGGCGATCCCACCGGGCCGGTCTGGCGCGGCGAAATCCAGCAGCGCGGGCTGGGGCTTGCGGTCGACGTGTTCGGCGACGACGGCAAGCCGCTGCGCGGCGACAAGGGCGAGCTGGTCTGCACGAAGCCTTTCCCCTGCATGCCGATCGGCTTCTGGAACGATCCCGACGGGCAGAAGTACCACAACGCCTATTTCGCCCGGTTCAAGAACACCTGGTGCCACGGCGACTACATCGAGATCACCAAGCACGGCGGCCTGATCATCCACGGCCGCTCCGACGCCGTGCTCAATCCCGGCGGGGTGCGCATCGGCACGGCCGAGATCTACCGCCAGGTCGAGCAGCTCGACGAGGTGGTGGAGAGCATCGTGATCGGCCAGGACTGGGCGGACGGCGACGTGCGCGTCGTCTTGTTCGTTCGGCTGCGCCCGGGCCTCACGCTCGACGAGGCGCTGCAAAAGAAGATCAGGGACCAGATCCGGCGCAATACGACCCCCCGCCACGTTCCGGCCAAGATCGTGCAGGTCGCCGACATCCCGCGCACCAAGAGCGGCAAAATCGTCGAGCTCGCGGTGCGCGACGTGGTGCACGGCCGACCGGTCAAGAACAAGGAGGCGCTGGCCAACCCCGAGGCGCTCGACCTGTACAAGGATTTGGCGGAATTGAAGTCATAGCCTATCCCCTCAGCGCCGCCTCCAATCGCCGCGCCGTCATCGGCGCCTGGTCGGCAGGGATGTTGGTGAAGCTAAGCAGCAAGCCCTGGCCGCAATCGTCCTTGATCGCCATGCGCGAGAGCGCCTCGGGCGAAAGCCCGTGGTTCTGCGCCAGGCGCACGAGGTATTGGTCGCTCTCGCGGTCGTTCAGTCGCGCCAGGAGGTGCATGCCGCCCGCGCCGAGTTCGATAGTGAAGCGATCCTTTAGCGTGCCACCAAGCGCGCGGGCCAAGGCCAGGCGACGCTCGGCGTAGAGCACGCGCATCCGCCGGATGTGCCGTGCGAAGTGGCCGCCCTGCATGAAATCGGCGACGACCGCCTGGTCGAGCGCCGATGACGCAGGCTGCAACGCCGCCGCCATGCGGGCGAAGCCGCCGGCGAGCCGTTCCGGCACCACCAGGTAGGCCAGCCGCAATCCCGGGAACAGCACCTTGCTGAACGTGCCGGCGTAGAGAACGCGCCCCGCGCGGTCGAGGCTTTTCAGCGCGGGCAGCGGACGGCCCGTGTAGCGGTACTCGCTGTCGTAGTCGTCCTCGACGATCCAGGCCTTGGCCTCGCCCGCCCACTCCAGCAGCGCCAGGCGCCGCCGCAGGCTGAGGGCCACGCAGAGCGGCATCTGGTGCGAGGGCGTCACCATCGCCATCCGCGCACCGCGGGCGCGCTTGATTCCCTGGGCGACGTCCATGCCCTCGCCGTCCACCGGCACGGGCACGATGCACGCCCCCGCCGTCTCGATCGCGCGACGCGCCAGGATGAATCCGGGGTCCTCCAGCCACACCTTGTCGCCAGGACGGAACAGCACGCGTGCGATCAGGCCCAGCGCGCCATGGAAGCCCGCGGTGAGGAACACTTGCTCCGGCGCGCAGGCGATGCCGCGCGCGACCGCGAGGTAGCGCATGATCGCATCGCGCAGTTCCCGCGATCCCGCGGGGTCGGGATAAGTCAGCGCCGCGGTGGGCATCTCGCGCGCACGCTGCGCGGCCAGCCGCGTCCACAGCTTGCGGGGAAAAGCGTCCAGCGCCGGCAGGCCCATCTGGAAGGGCTGCGGCACGCCGCCATAGACCATCCCGCCCTCCACGCGGCGTGGCGCGGGAGTCACCGGCTCGCGCGGCGGGATGGCGCGTGCCTTCAGCCCCGGCATCACTACCGTGCCGGCGGCGCCGCGCATCGCCACATAGCCCTCGGCCGAAAGCACGCCATAGGCCGTGTCGACCGTGCCGCGGGCGATGCCGAGCTGGTTGGCCAGGCTGCGCGCGGAGGGCAGGCGGTCGCCGGGCCGGAACGCCTGGCGCGCGATCGCGTCGCGTACCCGCTCGTAGATCTGACGATAGAAGGGCGTGGTGCTGGCCCGATCCAGCGCAATGGGCGGGACGGCGCGGCGCATGAATCTTGGCTCAATCAAAAACGCTGTTCTTGGCGCAATACAATAGGCCATACAGGCCCCATCGTCCGCCCCGCGAAGCCCCAACGATGGAGGAGATCATGCAAGCACGGTTGAACGCCTACGCGGCCGCCCCCGGGGCCTACAAGGCGGTGGTGGGGGTCGAGACCTACATCCAGAACTGCGGGCTGGAAAAGTCGCTGATCGAGCTGGTGAAGATGCGCGCCTCGCAGATCAACGGCTGCGCCTACTGCCTGGACATGCACAGCAAGGACGCGCGGCGCAACGGCGAGACCGAGCAGCGCCTGTACCTGCTCAACGCCTGGAAGGAATCGCCGGTCTACAGCCCGCGGGAGCGCGCGGCGCTGGCCTGGACCGAGGCGCTGACCCTCGTCGCCGAGACGCACGCGCCCGACGACGTCTATGGCGAGGTGCGCGCGCAGTTCAAGGACGACGAGCTGGCCAACCTCACCGTCCTGATCGGGCTCATCAACCTGTGGAACCGCATCGCCATCGGATTCCGCAACGTGCATCCCGTGGGCGACGGCGCCGAGGTGCCGAAAGCGAAGCGGGCCTGACCATGAGCCCGGTTGCGACCCTGCTTGCCGCCGGCGCCGCGGCGCTGCTGCCGGCGGCGGCTTTCGCCCACGGCGACGAGGCCGTCGCCAAGGCCTTCATGCACCGGCTTCCCGATCTGCCGGGCAAGGTCATCACCGCCGCGGTGGTGACCTATCCGCCCGGCGGCAAGTCGCGCCCGCACCGCCACGCGCCGTCGGCCTTCATCGTCGCCTATGTGCTGGCAGGCGAGATCCGGTCGCAGGTGGTGGGCGAGCCCGCGAAAGTCTTAAAGCCCGGCCAGTCCTGGACCGAGCAGCCTGCCGCGCATCACGCGGTCAGCGAGAACGCCAGCAAGACCAGGCCGGCGAAGCTGCTCGCGATCTTCGTGATGAACGAAGGCGAGACGCTGACCACGCCGGACTGACGCCGCTCAGCCGCCCTCGCCCAGCGCCTGGTCCAGCAGGACCAGCGCGCGCTGGGCGAAGGCGCGCATGTTGGCGCGCCGGTCTGCGCTGCCCGTGCGCAGGGTGACGGCGCGGGAAACCGGACCCGCCACCGCCATGCAGCTATGCCCGGCCGGATCGCCGTAGCGGTTGCCGGTGGGTCCCGCGGCGCCGGTCTCGCTCAGGCCCCAGCCCGCCCCGTGCCTGTCGCGGACGCGCCCCGCGATCAGCGCGGCATAGGCCTCGGTCGCCGGCCGAATCGCCTGCATGTCCTCGGGCGTGATGCCGAGCAGCGCCTCGCGCGCCGCCATGGTGTAGATCACTCCGCCGCCGAGGAAATAGGCCGAGGCGCCGGGCACGGACAAGAGCGCCGCGCTCACCAGCCCGCCGGTGGAGGATTCGGCGACGGCGATGGTCTCCTTGCGCGCGATCAGCCTGGCGGCGATCCGTTCGACCAGCGGCAGCAGCGTGTCCATGGCGGGCCTCCGTTACGCCCCTAGAATTGCATAGATTTCGCCACAATCCTGGCCTAGAAACCGGCCCATGGTGGCACGGGCAGGACAGCCCCGGCGGGCCGGGCGCGCGGCGGACGAGGAACGTCCGGCATCATCTTCCGGCAAGGGCCGCGCCCAGGCCGACACGGGCGGGCCCAACGGTCCCAAGCCCCGGCGGCGCGGACGCTGGCTGCGCCGGCTGATCTACTGGAGCTTCGTGCTGCTGGTGTGGGCGGGCATCGCCGGCGCGGGACTGGTCGCCTATTACGCCTACGACCTTCCGGACATCCGCTCGCTCGAGGCGCCGGCGCGGCGGCCTTCGATCCAGCTCGCGACCGCGGACGGGACGATCTTTGCCAGCTTCGGCGACCTGGTCGGCGAGACACTCAAGCTCGAGGAGATTCCGCACACCCTGCCGCTGGCGGTGATGGCGACCGAGGACCGGCGCTTCCTTTCGCATCCCGGCATCGACCCGATCGGCCTGGCCCGTGCCGTCATCGCCAATATCCGCGCCGGCGCGGTGCGCCAGGGCGGCTCGACCATCACCCAGCAGCTCGCCAAAAACCTGTTCCTGAGCGCCGAGCGCACCTACAAGCGCAAGGTGCAGGAGACGATCCTGGCGATCTGGCTGGAGCGGCGCTTTACCAAGCAGCAGATCCTCACCCTCTACCTCAACCGCGTCTACATGGGCGCCGGCACCTACGGGGCCGACGCGGCGTCCCGGCGCTATTTCGGCCAGTCGGCGCGCCAGCTCGATCTGTGGCAGTCGGCGATGCTCGCCGGCATCCTCAAAGCGCCCTCGCGCTTCAACCCGATCAGCGATCCCGACGCGGCGGCCCAGCGCACCCGCCAGGTGCTGGCCAACATGGTCGATGCCGGGTTCCTGACGCCCGAGCAGGCCGCGGCAACCCAGCCCAGGCCCGGCAAGCCGATGGCGGTCGCCGTCGCCCAGCCCGGTGCGCGCTATTTTGCCGACTGGGTGATGGACCAGGTGCAGGGCTTCGTCGGCTTCACCGACCGCGACCTGGTCGTGATCACCACGCTCGATCCGCGCTTGCAGCGGCTGGCCGAGGACAAGGTCGCGGTCGCGCTCGACCTCGACGGCGCGGCGGCCAATGTCCACCAGGCGGCGCTGGTGGCGATGACGCCGGACGGCGCGGTCAAGGCGATGGTGGGCGGCGTCGACTACGGGCAGAGCCAGTTCAACCGCGCCACCCAGGCGCTGCGCCAGCCCGGATCCGCGTTCAAGCCGATCCTGTACCTCGCCGCGCTGCAGGCCGGCTACAAGCCCGAGGACCGATTCAACGACGCGCCGGTGCGGATCGGCAACTGGCAGCCCAGGAACTACGAGGGCACGTTCCGCGGCATGGTCACGTTGCGCGAGGCGCTGACGTTCTCGATCAACACCGTGGCCGCGCAACTGGCCGAGCGGATCGGGCCCAAGCGGGTGGTGGCGCTGGCCGAGCGGCTGGGGATCACCAGCCCGGTCAAGCCCGATGCCAGCCTGGCG
>CAYMTM010000276.1:0-5239 GCA_964393375.1 uncultured Rhodospirillaceae bacterium | reverse complement strand
GCAGGCAAACATTCCGAAACTGGATTGAACTGCGCCTTCGCTTGTCCCCAGTAGGGCGGAGGGCGGCCGCGCGAGCGCAAGACTGCGAGCGCGCTGATGCAAGTTGCGGCTGATCATATAGGCGGTGTTTGACGGCACCTTACGCCGACGGTGTTTGAGGAAGACTCACCCCTTCGTCATGGCCGGGCTTGTCCCGGTCATCCACGTCTTTGCCCCCTCCCTACCCTCCCCCGCAAGCGGGGGAGGGTAGGGAGGGGGCGCGGATGCCCCCAAGCCGCTGCGCCGGAGCGCAGCGAGGCGAGCAAGCGCGGGCATAACGGGAAAAAATTTAGCACTGTTGATATGACCTGCCAGACCCGCGACAGCCTGCGCGGGATGTCATTCGGGCTCACACGCAATTACCGCCTGTCATTTTGGTCATGACCTACGCCGCGATCTTGACGTATTCGAAATCGCCCGGGCGATTGTCGATGCCGACCTTGGGCGGCGCGATCCAGGCGGCGAATTTCCCGGTCGTCGCCACAGGCTTCATCAGCGAGGCGATGAATTCGCCGTCTTCCGCCGACGGTAGATATTTGTCCTTTGCGCGCGCCCAGGCCGCCTCATCGATCAGCGCCCCTTCGGGCGTCGCACGGACGTCCTTGAACTCGCCGATGTCGCGGTGGAAGGCAACATGCGGCAGCGCGAGGCGGAAGTCGATGCCGACACGCTCGATGATCTTGTTCCAGCGCTCCACGCCCTTTTCGCAGTCGCGCGTGTAATCGTCGCGCAGCCGCATATTGATCGCGGTCAGCGCCGGCTCGTCCACGCGCTTGATCTTGCCATCGACCAGCTTGAGCACCGGATAAGTCGCATTGTCCAGCCGGTGATCGTCGTCGATCGCCGTCTCGCGGAAGCGGCCCTTCAATCCGGCGTTGAAGGCGTTGGCGGCGTTGGTGGAGACCTCCGAGCCGAAGAGATCGAGCGACAGCGTGTAGTGCAGGTTGAGCTTCTTCTGGATGGTCGGCAGATCGATCACGCCGAGTGCGCGCACCCGCTCGATGTCGGCGGGGTCCTCGACGCCGGCCTCCTTCATCGCCTCACAGGTGCGCTGCACTGTGCGGCCGACGCCGGTTTCGCCCACGAACATGTGATGCGCTTCCTCGGTCAGCATGAAGCGGCAGGTGCGCGAAAGCGGATCGAAGCCCGATTGCGCGAGGCTTTCGAGCTGCATCTTGCCGTCGCGGTCGGTGAAGAAGGTGAACATGAAGAACGACAGCCAGTCCGGCGTCTTCTCGTTGAAGGCGCCGAGGATGCGCGGGTTGTCGCGGTCGCCCGAGCGGCGCTGCAACAGGGCATCGGCTTCCTCGCGCCCGTCGCGGCCGAAATGCGCGTGCAGCAGGTAGACCATCGCCCAGAGATGCCGGCCCTCCTCCACGTTCACCTGGAACAGGTTGCGCAGGTCGTAGAGCGAGGGACAGGTCCGGCCCAGGTGCCGCTGCTGCTCGACCGAGGCGGGTTCGGTGTCGCCCTGCGTCACGATGATCCGGCGCAAAGTGCCGCGGTATTCGCCCGGCACGTCCTGCCAGGCGGGCTTGCCCTTGTGCGCGCCGAACGGGATGACGCGGTCGGGATCGCGCGGCTCCAGGAATATGCCCCAGCGATACTCGGGCATCCTGACATAGCCGAAATGCGCCCAGCCGCCGGGCTCGACCGAGACGGCGGTGCGCAAGTAGACCTCGTCGCGCTGCGTCTCGACCGGGCCCATTTCCTTCCACCAGTCGAGAAAGTGCGGCTGCCAGTGCTCGAGCGCGCGCTGGAGCCGGCGGTCGTCCGACAGGTCGACGTTGTTGGGGATGCGTTCGGCGTAGTTGATGTCCGGCATTGTCCCGCTCGCTGCATTCGTTCCGCATCCTTCGACAGGCTCAGGATGGGGAGCGACTCAAATTTCCTCACCCTGGGCTTGTCGAAGGATGAGCCTTCCTTGTCTCACACCCGCTCCCGCTTGTAGTCGGCGCGCCGGCCGGTGCCGTAGAGCTTCAGCGCGCCCTGCTCGCCCGCCGCGTTCGGGCGCTGGAAGATCCAGTTCTGCCACGCGGTCAGCCGGCCGAAGATCTTGGTCTCCATCGTCTCGGGGCCGGCGAAGCGCAGATTCGCCTCCATGCCCGTCAGCGCGTCGGGCGAAAAGCTGGCGCGCGCCTCGATGGCGATGCGCACCTCGTCCTCCCAGTCGATGTCGTCCGGCGCGAAGGTGACGAGGCCAAGCTCCTTCGCCTCGCCAGCCTCCAGGTCGCGATCCTTCGCCGCGGCCGCGCGCGCGACGGCCTGATGGTCGTCGAGGAAGCGGGTTTCAAGCCGCGTCAGCCCGTTGCCCATCGGCAGCGGACCGAAATTGAGGCCGCTGAGGCGTACCGCGGCTTGCGGCCGGTTGTCGCCGTTCATCCTGCCCTCGAGCATGAAGCTCTGGTCGGCGGCGAGCACCAGCTCCATCAGGAACCCGGCGAAGCAGCTTCCCGGTTCGACCAGCGCGTACAGGCTGCGCGACGTCATGTCCAGGCGCTTCAGGGTGCGCTTCCAGTAGAGCACGATCTCGCGCACCAGCCAGTGCTTGCTTTCGACCTGGAGCAGCGCATCGTAGCCGGCCACCAGCGCGCCGTCACCCTCGGACTTCAACACCCACACGCCGATCGCCGGCTCGTTGAAGCGCAGGTGCAGGATGGCGTCGTCCAGCGCGCGGGCGAGCGCGAGGGGCCAGAAGCGGGCGCCCTGGTCCAGGATCGCGGCGGCATCAGCGGGCGCGGATGCTTCCGGCCCTTTCGCGGTCAGGGTCGCGACGCGCGCGGCGCGGTCGATATCGACCGACAGCACCCCGTAGTCGATGCCGTCGCCCTTCTGGCTCCGCGCGAGCGGCGGCAGCGCGATGCCCTTGGCGTCGGACGGGCGGTCCGAGGTCTCGGCCATCGTCCTGGCGCGGGCAGCGATCGCCTGGGCGAAGGTGGAGGATGGCGCCACCTCGTCCACCAGCTTCCATTCCACCGCGCGCCTGCCCTTGACGCCCTCCTCGACGGTGCACAGGAAGTCGGCGTGGTCGCGGCGCACGCGGCGCTTGTCGACCAGCCGCGTCAGGCCGCCCGTGCCGGGCAGCACGGCCAGGAGCGGCACCTCGGGCAGCGACACGGCGCTGGCGCCGTCGTCGATCAGGGCGATCCAGTCGGCGGCCAGCGCCAGTTCGTAGCCGCCGCCCGCCGCCGGGCCGTTGACCGCGCAGAGATAGCGCTGGCCCGAACAGGCCGAGGCGTCCTCGATCGCCAGCCGCGTCTCGTTGGTGAACTTGCAGAAGTTGACCTTGTGCTGGTGCGACGACGCCGCAAGCATCTTGATGTTCGCCCCGGCGGAGAACACGCGCTCGCGCGCCGAGGTAATGACGACCGCGCGCACCTCGGGATGCTCGAAGCGCAGGCGCTGGACCGCGTCGTACAGCTCGATGTCCACGCCCAGGTCATAGGAATTCATCTTCAGCTCGTAGCCCGGCGCCAAGCCGCCCTTCTCGTCCACCGCCAGCGCCAGGGTCGCCACCGGGCCCTCGAAGGAAAGTTTCCAATGCCGGTAGCGGCCCGGTTCCGTGCGGAAGTCGATCATACCCTTCGGTCCTTCGTTTTGTGCATTATAATGCACCAAACAAGCCGCAGCAAGGCGAATCTGCATTATTTTGCATTTCGACTAGGCGAGTTCGGGCAGGGCTTGGCGGCACAGAGTGTGCAATTCCGCCACGCAGTCCTCGATCGTCCGCCCGCTGGTGTCGATGACCGTGTCGGCGCGGCGGTAATAGGGTTCGCGCTCCGCCAGGATGCGGCGCAGATCGGCCATGGCGTCGTCCTGGTCGGCCATCGGCCGGTGGTCGCCCTGGGCTACCACGCGGGCCATGTGCTCCTCGGGCGAGGTCCTGACCCAGACCGTGAAGCAGGAGGAAAGCAAGAGTCCGAACGTGGCGGTTTCAGCCACCAGGCTGCCGCCGGTTTCGATCACCGCCCGCGGCTCGGCGTCGATCACCTGGGACAGCGCGCGGTGCTCGAGCCGGCGGTAGGCCGCCTGGCCGGACAGCGAGTAGATTTCGTTCACGGTCATGCCGGCCAGGCGCTCGACCTCGCCGACCAGGCGGATAAAGGGCACGCCCAGCCGGCCGGCCAGACGCTCGCCCAAGGTCGTCTTGCCGGCACCCCGCAGCCCGATCAGCGCGACGCGCCCGGCCCTCCCCTTGGCCGCGCCCGCCTGATCCATCACCGAACGCAGCAGGGCGCGTTGCTTATCCGCCGGCAGGCGCTCGAAGAACTCGGTCAGCAGCGCGAGGTCGACCGACTGTTCGCCGCCCTCGCGCGCCAGCTCGCTCAGCTTCACGCCGAGCGCGCGGGCGACCTGGCGCAGCAGAAGGATCGACATGTTGCCGGATCCGTGCTCGAGCTGGGCCAGGTAGCGCTCGGAAATATCCGAGGCCTGGGCCAGCATCTTGCGCGTCATGCCGCGGCGCGCGCGATGGCCGCGCACGCGCTCGCCGAGAAGCCGCAGATAGGCCTCGGCCGACCCTTCGACTGGCGCCTCGACTGCGGGCTTGCCTTCGGCCACGAGCCTTGCTCCTAAAACCGTTGCCTGCCGCCGATGACCGTAGGCAAAATAATGCCTGTCTTGCAATATGGTTCACAGGCCGGCGGCTGGAAATGTTCGACCGGGGAGGAAGGGAATGAGCGGATACACCGAGGTCGATGCCGGCGTTTCGCCGCCGCGCGTGACGGTCCCGCGCGACTACAACGCCGCCGTCGACTTCATCGACCGCAACGTCGCCCAAGGCCGCGCCGGGCGGACCGCGATGATCGACGACGACGGCAGCTACACCTATGGCGAGCTGCAGGAGCGCGTGAACCGCGCCGGCAATGCCCTGCTGGCGCTGGGCCTTTGCCAGGAAACGCGCGTCGCGATGGCGCTGCTCGACACGATCGACTTTCCGTCCGTGTTCTGGGGCTCCATCAAGGCAGGGCTGGTGCCGGTCCCGCTCAACACGCTGCTGACCACGCAGGACTATGCCTACATGCTGCGCGACAGCCGAGCGCGCGTGCTGGTCGCCTCGGAAGCGCTGCTGGACAAGCTGCTGCCGGCCGCCAAGGACCAGCCGCATCTAAAGCATATCGTGGTTGCCGGCAAGGAAGGCCACGGCCAGCGGCGCCTGGACGACTTGATGCGCGCCGCGCCGGGCACGCTCGAAGCGGCG
>CAYMTM010000275.1:0-5277 GCA_964393375.1 uncultured Rhodospirillaceae bacterium | reverse complement strand
CAGCTCGCCGTCGACGCGCTTTCGCTGAGCGTGGACAAAGGCGAGCTGGTGTCGCTGCTCGGCCCTTCTGGCTGCGGCAAGACCACGACGCTGCAGATGATCGCCGGCTTCGTCGATCCGAGCGGCGGCGCCGTCCGCCTGGAAGGGCGCGACCTGCTGGCGGTCCGGCCGAACCGCCGCGGCCTCGGCATCGTCTTCCAGAGCTACGCCCTGTTCCCGCACATGACCGTGGCGGAGAACGTGGCCTTCGGCCTGGAGATGCAGGGCATCGAGAGGGCCGAGCGCGACCGGCGGGTCAAGGAAACCCTGGAGCTTGTGGGGCTCGGCGCATTCGCCGACCGCTACCCACGGCGCATGTCCGGCGGCCAGCAGCAGCGCGTGGCGCTGGCACGCGCGCTGGTCATACGGCCGCGCATTCTGCTGCTGGACGAGCCCTTGTCCAATCTCGACGCCAAATTGCGCGAGGAGATGCAGATCGAGCTGCGCCTGATCCAGCGCACCGTCGGCACGACGACCATCCTGGTCACCCACGACCAGGCCGAGGCGATGGCGCTCAGCGACCGCATCGTGGTGATGAACAAGGGGCGCGCCGAACAGGTGGGGCCGCCGCACGAGGTCTACGAGCGCCCGGCCAGCGCCTTTGTGGCCGGCTTCCTGGGCAAGACCAACGTGATGGCTGCGTCGGTGCGGCGCGACGGGGCTGTCTTGCGCGCCTCGATCGGCGACGGCACTTGGCCGGTCGACCGCGACATCGCCGAGCGGGTCACGGTCTCGGTCCGGCCGGAGAAGATCGGGTTCGCCGACGGCGGCGCCTGCAGCATGTCGGGTACCGTGCGCACGCGCATCTTCCAGGGCAATCACTGGCTCTACCAGGTCGACACGCCGGCCGGGCTGGTGACGGTGATCCGCCAGAACTCGGGCGAGGCGGCGCCGGCGGAGGGGGCCGCGGTCCGCCTGACCTGGCGGGCCGAGGACATGGCGATCCGGCCGGCCGTCGGGGGCGGGCAATGAACCGTACGGCGCGCTGGACGCCGTATCTGCTCTGTGCGCCGGCGCTGGCGCTTTACGTGGCTATCGTGCTGATCCCGATCCTGATGACGGTCCTGCTGTCGTTCCACGACTGGGGCCAGTACAAGGGCATCGAGCCGGTCCTGATTCTCAAGAACTGGCGCGAAGTCGTCGAGGACAGCTACTTCCACGAGATGTTCCTGCGGACCTTCCGCATCTCGGTCCTGGTGACGTTCCTGGCGGCGCTGTTCGGTGCGCCGGAAGCCTACATCCTCCACCGCATGCGCAATCCGTGGAAAGGCCTGTTCCTGCTGATGATCCTGGGGCCGCTGCTGATCTCGGTGGTGGCGCGCACGCTCGGCTGGGCGCTGTTGTTCGGCGGCGAGACCGGTGTCATCAACAAGGCGCTGCTGGCGCTTGGCGTCATCGCGAGCCCGATCCCCTTCATGTTCACCGAGACGGGCGTGGTGATCGCGCTGACCCATGTGCTGATGCCGTTCATGGTGCTGTCGGTCTGGGCCGCGCTGCAGCGCCTGGACCCGCAGGTCGAGAACGCCGCCATGTCGCTGGGCGCCTCGCAGGCGCGCGTGCTCGGCCGCATCGTCCTGCCGCAGGTGATGCCGGGCGTGCTGTCGGGTGCGATCATCGTCTTCGCCCTGGCCGCCAGCGCCTTCGCGACGCCGGCGATCATCGGCGGCAGGCGCCTCAAGGTCGCATCGACCCTCGCCTATGACGAGTTCCTCAATACGCTCAACTGGCCGCTGGGCGCGGCGGTGGCGGTCCTGCTGCTGGTGGCGCTGGTCGTCATCATCGTGGGCTGCAACCGTCTGGTCGAGCGTCGCTACGCCGAGGTGTTCCAGTGAGCCGCAACGGACCCCTGGCGCTCGCCTATCACGCGCTGTTCATCACCTTCATCCTGGCGCCGATCCTGATCGTGTGCCTGGTCGCCTTCACGCCCGAGGGCTACCTGTCCTTCCCGACCCGCGGCTTCTCCCTGCGCTGGTTCCGGGCGATCCTGCGCTATCCCGAGTTCATCAACGCCTTCTGGCAGAGCCTTTGGCTGGGCGCGCTGTCCTCGACCCTTGCGGTGGCATTCTCGGTGCCGGCCGCGCTCGCCATCGCCAGGGGGCGCTTTGTCGGCCGGGAGGCGGTCACGGCTCTGTTCCTGTCGCCGCTGATGATCCCGCATGTCGTGCTGGGCGTCGCCTTCCTGCGCTTCTTCACCCAGATCGGACTGGGAGGCACGTTCACGGGGCTGGTTCTGGCGCATATCGTGATCGTCATGCCGTTCGCTGTGCGCTTGGTGCTGTCCTCCGCCGTCGGCATGGACCGGGCGATCGAGCACGCCGCGATCTCGCTGGGGGCGACCGGTTTCACCGTCTTCCGCCGCGTCACCCTGCCGCTGATCCTGCCGGGGCTGGCGAGCGGCTGGGCGCTCGCCTTCATCAACAGCTTCGACGAGGTGACGATGACGGTGTTCATCGCCGCGCCTGGCACCGTCACCCTCCCGGTCCGCATGTTCCTCTACATCCAGGACAACATCGATCCGCTGGTGACCTCGGTCTCGGCTTGCGTCATCGCGATCACCGTGGCGGCGATGGTGGCGCTCGACCGGGTCTACGGGCTCGAGCGCCTGCTGGCCGGGCGCGCGGGGGGAAACTAGGCGATGGCGGAGGATTTCGACGTCGCGGTGGTGGGCGGCGGGCTGGTCGGCGCCGCCATCGCCTGGGGCCTGGGCAAGCTCGGCCAGCGCGTTGCCGTCCTCGACGAAGGCGACATCGCGTTCCGCGCCTCGCGCGGGAATTTCGCGCTGGTTTGGGTGCAGAGCAAGGGTCTGGGCATGCCCGAATACGCCGCCTGGACCGTGCGCTCCGCACGTGCGTGGCCCGCCCTCGCAGATGAATTGCGCCGGCAGACCGGGGTCGATGTCGGCCTGCAGCAGCCGGGCGGGCTGCATCTAGCGCTGTCCGAGGCGGAGATGGAGGAGCGTGCGGCGCAGATGAAGCGCCTGCACAACCAGCCAGCGATGATCCGCTACGACTACGAGATGCTCGACCGCGAGCGCTTGCTGCGGATGCTGCCGCACGTCGGCCCGGAGGTTGCCGGGGCGAGCTATTGCCCGCTCGACGGCCATGTGAACTCCTTGCGCCTGTTCCGGGCGCTGCACGCGGGGCTGCAGAAATTCGGCGTGCGCTACCTGCCCAATCATGGCGTCGACAGGATCGAGGGCGGTAACGGCGGCTTTCGCATCAAGACGATTGCGACCGAGATCGGCGCGGCCAAGGTCGTGCTGGCTGCCGGTAACGGCAATGCGCGGCTGGCGCCGATGGTGGGGCTGAACGCCCAGGTTAGGCCGCTGCGCGGCCAGGTGATCGTGACCGAGAAGGCGAAGCCGTTCCTCAACTATCCTGTCTCGACCGTCCGGCAGACCGACGAGGGCGGCGTGATGATCGGCGACTCCCAGGAGGAGGCCGGATTCGACACCGCGGTCGGGGCCGGCGTGCTGTCGACCATGGCCGAGCGCGCGATCCGCAAGTTTCCGCTGCTGGGGCGCCTGAATGTTGTGCGTACCTGGGCGGCGCTCCGGGTCATGACTCAGGACGGGTTTCCGATCTACGACCAGTCGCTGGCGCAGCCCGGCGCCTTCCTGGCGACCTGCCACAGCGGGGTGACGCTGGCGGCCAATCACGCGCTGGTCCTGCCGGCGTTGATCGCCGGGGGACGCCTGCCGCCCGAGCGGTTCGACGTATTCAGCGCCCGGAGGTTCGATGTTCCAGCGGCTGCCTGATCTCGGCGGTGAGTCCGTCGCGATCACGATCGACGGCAAGGCGTTCCAAGCGCGGGCGGGCGATACGGTCGCTGCCGCGCTGCTGGCGGCTGGCTTGAGCCAATGCCGCACCACCCCGGTTTCCGGTGCGCCGCGCGGCCCCTTCTGCATGTTGGGCGTATGTTTCGACTGCCTGGTCGAAATCGACGGCCAGGGCAACCGCCAGGGATGCCTGGTGCGCGTGCGCCCGGGCATGAGGATCGCGACCCAGCGCGGCGGGCGGGAGCCGGGGCGATGACGGTCAAGACGCACTATGACGTCGCCGTGGTGGGCGCTGGGCCGGCCGGCTTGGCGGCAGCCACGGTGTGCGCCAGGGCCGGTCTGGAAACCTTTCTGTTCGACGAGCAGCCGGCGCTGGGCGGGCAGATCTATCGCTCGATCACGGACACGCCGGTCAAGCGCGAGCCCGTCCTGGGGGCCGACTACTGGCACGGTGCGGAGCTGGTACGCGAGTTCCGGGCCAGCGGCGCGGTGCACATCGCGGGTGCGACGGTCTGGAGCCTGTCGCTGGAACGCGAAATCGGCGTATCGGTGGACGGCGCCGCCTATATCGCGTCCGCGCGGCGGGTCATCCTGGCGACCGGCGCGATGGAGCGGCCCTTTCCGATCCCCGGCTGGACCTTGCCGGGCGTGATGGGCGCCGGCGCGGCGCAGGTGCTGCTCAAATCGAGCGGCCTGGTGCCGTCGGGACACACCGTAATGGCGGGTTGCGGGCCGCTGCTCTGGCTGGTCGCCTGGCAATACCTCAATGCGGGGGTCCGGATCGACGCAATCCTCGACACGACGCCCGGCGGGAACTGGTGGGCAGCGCTGGGCGAGGTGCCGGCCTTCCTCGGGTCGTCCTATTTCGCCAAGGGCCTGAAGCTGCTGCGGCAGGTGCGCCGGCAGGTCGCCGTGGTGACGGGCGTGACGGCGCTGCGCGCGGATGGCGAGGGCCGGGTCGAAACCGTGGCCTATCGCCGCAGGGGCGGCCCGGAGGAGCGTCGGCCGGTCGACCTGCTGCTGCTGCACCAGGGCGTGGTGCCCAACGTGAATCTGGCCATGTCGGCGGGTATCGAGCATCGTTGGGACGACGCCCAGCTCTGCTGGTCCCCGACGCTGGATGCCCACGGCGGCACGTCGGTCGAAGGCATCGCCATTGCCGGCGACGGCGCGGGGATCGGCGGCGCGCCGGCGGCGGAGGAGCGCGGCCGGCTCGCCGGCATCGCGGCCGTGCGCGCGCTGAAGCCCGATGCGGCCGGTTTGCCGGACGAGGGGGCCGTGCGCGCAGCGCTGGCGCGCGCGCAGCGCGGGCGGCGTTTCCTGGATCTGCTCTACCGGCCCGCGCCGCAGTTCCGCAAGCGGGTGGGCGACACGATCGTCTGCCGCTGCGAGGAGGTGACGGCCCGGCAAGTGACCGACACGTTGGAGCTGGGCGGCTTCGGGCCCAACCAGCTCAAGTC
>CAYMTM010000274.1:0-5392 GCA_964393375.1 uncultured Rhodospirillaceae bacterium | reverse complement strand
CTCGGTGCGCGCCCGGCTGGCGGATATCGAGCGCATCGCCCGCAAAAACGGCCAGGTCGTGGCGATCGGCCATCCGCACGACCGCACGCTGGAGGAACTGGAGCGCTGGCTGCCGACGCTCGCCGAGCAGGGCCTGACCGTCGCGCCGGTCTCCGCCGTGGTGCTGCGCCGGCAGGGAAAGGGATAGGCATGCGCCGTCCCGTTCCGGCCGCCCTGGCGTTGGCGCTGCTCGTGTTCCCGCTTGCCGCGCAGCAGGCGCCGCCCCGGCCAGGTTCGGGCGTCGCCGTATCGGGCATCGGCAAGCTCGCCTTCGCCGAGCGCCCGCAGCGCTCGCGCGACCAGGAGCAGGAGACGCTGGCCCTGCAGCTCGTGGAGTCCCTCGGCCTCGGCTGCCGGGGCCACGAGATGTACCGCTGGACCTTCGCGGAGGACGATCCCGACCGCGCCCAGCAGATCGTCGCCGCCGGCGAGCGGTCGCTGAAGGACAAGGGCTATGCGGTCAAGACGCTGCCGGTGGAAGTCGACACGCTGACCGCGCTCATGGCGCAGCACCCCAACCGGGCCCAGGCCGACCCGACCGTGCTCGCGCTCTACGCCGCCAGCGACCAGGGCGTCGACCTGACCCTGTGCCGGGTCAGGGAAAAGTAGGCTCCTACGGAAAGCGCCCGCCGCGCCTGGTGCGCTCGATCATCCGGTCCATCCGGTCGAGGTCGCGCTGGAACTCGATCTGCCCCTGGCGCTTGTCCTCGGCCTCGGCCGCACGCTGGGCCTGTCCCAGGCAGTCGGCGATCAGCTTCTCGTCCGACAGCTTGTCGAGCGGAATTGCCTTAAGGCAGTCGCTGAGAGTGCTCCGCGCCCGGTTGGCGGCGGTGTCGGCATGCACGGAGGCCGCGACCAGGCAGGCCAGAGCGGCGGTCAACAATCCCGGTGCCCGCATGGCTTCGCCTCGTCACCCCCGGCCGCTCGCGAACCGGACCGCCTCCTCGGCGGCGCGGATCAGGGCGCGGGCCTTGTTGATGGTCTCCTGGTACTCGGCCTCGGGATCGCTGTCCGCGACCACGCCGCCGCCCGCCTGGACGTACATCACCCCGTCCTTCACGACGGCGGTGCGCAGGGCGATGCAGTTGTCCATCGTGCCGTTGGCGGCGAAGTAGCCGATGCAGCCCGCATAGACGCCGCGCCGCGCGACCTCCAGCTCGTCAATGATCTCCATCGCCCGCACTTTCGGCGCGCCCGAGACGGTGCCGGCGGGAAAGCCCGCGATCAGCGCGTCCATGGCGTCGTAGTCCGGGTCGATCTCGCCCTCGACGTTCGAGACGATGTGCATGACGTGCGAGTAGTGCTCGATCTCGAACTTTTCGGTCACGCGCACCGTGCCGATCTTGGCGACCCGGCCCACGTCGTTGCGCGCGAGGTCGAGCAGCATCAGGTGCTCGGCGCGCTCCTTGGGGTCGGACAGCAGATCGTCGGCCAGCGCCTTGTCCTCCTCGGGCGTGGCGCCGCGCTTGCGCGTGCCGGCGATCGGGCGGATCGTCACCGTGTTGTCGCGCAGGCGGACCAGCAGCTCGGGGCTCGAGCCCACTACCGCGAAGCCGCCGAAGTCCAGGTAGAACAGGAAGGGCGAAGGGTTCAGCCGCCGCAAGGCGCGGTAGAGCGCAAAAGGCGGCAGCCGGAACGGCACGGCGAAGCGCTGCGACGGCACGACCTGGAAAGCGTCGCCGGCGCGGATGTATTCCTTCGCCCGCTCGACCATCTGGTGGTATTGCGCGCGGGTGGTGTTGGAGCTGGGCGCGGGCAGGGCGGCCATGTCGGCCACGGGCTCGCGCCGGTGGGGCAGGGAGCGGCCGAAATCCAGCACCACCTCGTTCAGCCGCTCGCAGGCCCGGTCGTAGGCGGCGCGCGGGCCGATCTCGGGGTCGAAGAACACCGGGGTCACCACCGCCACCGTGTCTTCGATCGTGTCGAAGATCGCGATCACCGTGGGGCGGAAGAAAATCCCGTCGGGAATGCCCAGCGTGTCCGGGTTCTTGTCCGGCAGGCGCTCCATCAGCCGCACCATGTCGTAGCCCATATAGCCGAACAGGCCCGAGGCCATCGGCGGCAGGCCCTTGGGGATGTCGATGCGGCTTTCGGCGATGATCGCGCGCAGCGAGTCGAGCGCGCCCTCGCCGTGCGGCTCGAACCCGTTCTCGACGCCCGCCAGCGCGCGGCGGTTGACCTCGGCCTTGTCGCCGCGGCAGCGCCAGATCAGGTCGGGCCTGAGTCCGATGATCGAATAGCGGCCGCGCACGGCGCCGCCCTCTACGGATTCCAGCAAAAAGCTGTTCGCCCGGCCCTCGGCCAGCTTCAGCATCGCGGAGACGGGGGTTTCGAGGTCGCTGACCAGCCGCGTCCAGACGACCTGTGGCCGCTTGGAACGATAGGCGGCGGCGAAGTCGTCGTACGAAGGATGCATGGCGGCGGGTCCTTTGGGCTATGTCGCGCGCGGGTTTGGACGCCCGCGTGGTCTTCGGGGCGCACGCGTCCCGGAGGGATGGGTTGGTATCCGGAATGGCACCGGAAGTCCAGGGTCAACCTGTCGCGCCCGCCAACAAGGGAAATGGCCGACCGGCCGCCTTGGCATAAGCTGCCGCCCCAATGGTCGCGCGGTAACCGCTCGGTCGCCGCTCGGCGGAAGAAGAGATGACCGCAGGGAGGAAACCGACGTCCGTTTCGCGCCGCAGATTTCTGGCCGCCACCACCGCCGCCCTTGCCGCGCCCGCCATCGCCCGGCCCGGCCTGGCCTGGCGCAGGCGCAGGTGACCTTGAAGCTGCACCACTTCCTGCCGCCGATCTCGAACGGCCACGCCAAGATGCTGGCACCCTGGGCGAAGATGGTGGAACAGGATTCCGGCGGCCGGATCAAGATCGACATCTACCCGTCGATGCAGCTTGGCGGCGCGCCGCCGCAGCTCTACGACCAGGTCCGCGACGGCGTGGTCGACATCGTCTGGACACTGCCCGGTTCGACGCCGGGCCGGTTCCCCTCGACCGAGGTCTTCGAGCTTCCGTTCATCGCTGCCCGGCGCGGCATCGTCAACGCGCGCGCCTCTCAGGAATTCGCCGACGCCAATCTCGGCAAGGAAACGGCCGAGGTGAAGCTGCTCAGCTACTGGTCGCACGACCATGGCCTGATCCATGCCACCAAGCAGGTCAGGACGATGGAGGACTTGAAAGGGCTGAAGCTGCGCTCGCCGACCAGGCTTGCCGGCGAGGCGCTCAAGGCGCTGGGGGCCGGCGCGATCGGCATGCCGGTGCCGCAGGTTCCCGAAAGCCTGGCGCAGAAGGTGATCGACGGCTGCGTCGTCCCGTGGGAGGTCGTGCCCGCCATCAAGGTGCACGAACTGGTCAAGTTCCACACCGAGATCCCCGGTTCGCCGACGCTCTACACCGCCAGCTTCTTCCTGGCCATGAACAAGGCCAAGTACGACGGACTGCCGGCCGACCTGAAGCAGGCGATCGACAAGAACTCGGGCATGAAGTTCGCCGAGCTGGCCGGCAACATGTGGGACGACGCCGGCGCGCTGGTGCTCGACATGGGCAAGAAGCGCGGCAACGCCATTACCAGCATCTCGGCCGAAGAGAAGGCACGCTGGATCAAGGCGACCGAGCCGGTGACCGAAGCCTGGATCAAGCAGGTCAAGGAGAAGAACCTCGACGGCGGCAAGCTGATCGAGCAGGCCCGCGCGCTCGTGGCGAAGTACGACAAGGCCTAGCCGCGCCGGTCGGCCGGGCAACCGTGTCCGGAAAGGTCGGCGGGCATGGCGTGCGCGGCGCAGGGGGGCCGATGAGCGAGGCAGAAACTTCCGCACTCGCCGACTCCCGCCGGCCGCCGCTGGTCGCACTGGCGCGGCTGTCCTTCGTCATGGCCTTGCTGGGCGGCCTGCTGGCGTTCGCATTGGCCCTGATCGTCGTGGCGAGCGTGCTCGGCCGGTGGCTGTTCACCACGCCAATCAACGGCGACTTCGAGTTCGTCAAGATGGGCACCGCGATCGCGGTCTTCTGCTTCCTGCCCTATTGCCAGTCCCTGCGCGGCAATATCGTCGTCGACACCTTCACCGCGCAAATGCCGCAGCGCGTCAATGCGGCGATCGACGCATTCTGGGACCTGGTCTACGCGGCCATGATGGGGCTGCTCGCGGTCTGCCTGTTCAACGGCACGGTCGATTTCTACCGCAGCGGCGAACCGACGATGATGCTGCAGTTCGTCGTCTGGCCGGCGATCGCGGCCTGCACGCTGCTCGCGGCGCTGCTCGCCTGCGTCGCCCTGGCAACCGCGGTCCACCGCCTGCGCGGACGCGCTGCATGAGCGGTTTCGCCGTCGCGGCGCTCGGCTTCGCTGCCATGCTGCTGCTGATCGCCGCGCGGATGCCGGTCGGCCTGTCGATGCTGGTCGTGGGCAGCATCGGCTATGTCCAATTGTCGGGCTGGGCGCCGTTCCTGGCCTACATGAAAACCACGCCCTACCATCACTTTGCCAACTACACGCTGTCGGTCATCCCGCTGTTCATCCTGATGGGGGCCTTCGCCGAGCAGTCGGGCATGGCGCGCGACCTTTTCAACGCCGCGCGGGGCCTGGTCGGACACTTGCGGGGCGGCCTGGCCCTTTCGGTCCTGGGGGCCTGCACGATTTTCGGCGCGATCAGCGGCTCGTCGGTCGCGACGACGGCGACGTTCGGCCGGGCCGCGCTGCCGGAGTTGCGCCGCTTCGGCTACGAGGAGGGGTTTGCGACCGCCATGATCGCCATCGGCGGGGTGGTCGACCTTCTTATCCCGCCCTCAATCATCCTGGTGGTCTACGCGATCGCGACCGAGCAGAACATCGCGAAGCTCTTCATGGCGGCGCTGATCCCCGGGATCCTCGCCGTAGCGTTCTATGCCGGGGTCATCCTGCTGATGGCACGGCGCATGCCGGGCCTGGCGCCGGTGCAGGAGCGGGTCGTTGCCGGCGAGCGGTGGCGGTTCCTGGCCCTGACTTGGCCCGCGATCATCGTGCTCGGCCTTGTGATCGGGGGCATCTATGGCGGCGTGTTCACGCCGACCGAGGCCGCGGCCGTGGGTACGGTCGCGATGCTGGCGATCGGCCTGCTGCAACGCCGCCTGGGTTGGAACGAGATCAAGGTCGCCGTCATGCGGACGGCGCAGACCTCGGGCATGATCTTCATCATCCTGCTTGGCGCCGAGGTGTTCGACGCGTTCCTGGCCTTGAGCCGCTTGCCGGCCAGGGCGGCGGAAATGGTGGGCGCCTCGGGGTTGCCGCCCTACGCCATCGTCGCGCTACTGATGGTCTTTTACATCCTGCTTGGCGCGGTGATGGACGAGCTGGCCATGATCCTGCTGACTTTGCCCGTGT
>CAYMTM010000273.1:0-5405 GCA_964393375.1 uncultured Rhodospirillaceae bacterium | reverse complement strand
CGGTCTTCGTCGCTGAGTTCATCGTCGACGAGGTCGACCGTGGCGCCGGCGACCGTGACGCCTTTACCGGCGGGGTCGGCATCGCGGCTGATATCGGCGACACTCTTCTCGAGGGTGCCCGGATCGACCGCGGAGGTGTGCATGATGCCGAAGCGATCTTCGGCCAGCCGCCCGGCGCTGCTGCCGTCGATCGACATCGCACGCAGCAAGCCGCCCACTTCTTCCATCGTGCGGGCGAGCGTGTCGCCGCCGACGCGGTTCTTGAATGCGTCGAAATCCTCCAGCCGGATCAGGGTCAGCTTGGCTTCGACCTGCTGGTCGCGGGCGGCGGCGAGCTTCGCCTGGAGCGTCTCGGTGAAGGAGTGGCGGTCAAGCAGTCCGGTGTCGATGTCGTGCTTGGCGGGATCTGCCGCTTCCACCGCGGTAAGCCTCGCCTTGGCGAGGGTCAGGTAGAAACGCGGCGTGTCGCTGTCCATGCGATAGCCGCCAAGCATCGCGCTGACCGGCTGTTCGCCTGCGACCGCCAGTCGAACCATGACCGGATTGAGCCGGGCGTTGTTGGGAAGCGCGCGAAGCAGGGCCGTCACCATTACGCGGTCGGCTGGCAGCACTAGTTCCTCGAAGGCGACACCGCGCAGCCTATCCTCGGTCCGGTCAAGCAGGCTTTGGACCGCGCCGCACACATAGCGGACACGATGCCCCGCGTCGACTTCCACCAGGATGTCGGCGTTGGCGAAGGAGAAGGCCAGCAGGCGCTCGGTGGCGGACTTCATCGTGATTCCGCGAATCCTGGCCAGGTTCGCACGACAATAGGTTGTTTGGCGTAAACGAAACGCTAACGTTGACCGTGCAAGACGCTAGGATCGGACCGAGGCCCGGGCCGGAGATTACAGGTCCGGCCGGGGTTTCGAACGTTGGAGACGTGGATGGCGGACAACGCGGAGGGAACGCTGCTGGTCACGGGCGGCGCCGGCTATGTCGGCAGCCACGTGGTTGGCGAGCTGGTCGCGCGCGGTCATCGCGTTGTCGTGCTGGACAACCTGCGCACAGGCCACCGTGCGGCGGTCCCGGCGGGCGTCGAGTTCCACCGGATCAACTTGGCCGATGCAAAGAACGTCGGAGACCTGTTCCGGGCCCATCGATTCGGCGCGGTCCTGCATTTCGCCTCCCTTTCCCTGGTTGGCGAGTCGATGGCCGACCCGCTGCGCTACCTGGGCGACAACACGGCCAACGCCGTCAACCTTCTGCGCGCGGCGGCGGCTACCGGCGTCAATCGTTTCGTCCTGTCATCGACTGCCAACCTGTTCGACCAGGGCGGCGACAAGCCGATCGACGAAGCGACGCCGATCGCGCCGGGCAGCCCTTATGGCGAGTCGAAGTATTTGATCGAACGCATGCTGTATTGGGCGGACCGGGCAATGGGAATTCGCTCGGCCTGCCTGCGGTACTTCAACGCGGCCGGCGCGCATCCCGACGGGCGGAACGGCGAAGATCACCGCCCTGAGACCCATCTGATCCCATTGGTGATCCAGGCGGCGCTGAGCCGGCGTCCGAACATCACCGTGTTCGGCGCGGACTACCCCACGCCCGACGGCACCTGCATCCGAGACTATGTTCATGTTCTCGATCTGGCCGACGCGCATATCGCCGTGCTGGATACGCTGAAAACCAGGAGCGTCCGCTACAACCTGGGCACCGGCAGCGGACACAGCGTGCGTGCGGTGATCCGGGCGGTGGAGGAGGTGGCCGGCTGCAAGGTGCCGGTGGAAATCGGCCCGCGCCGCGCCGGCGACCCGGCGGTGCTGGTCGCCGACCCCAGCGCGATCAAGCGCGATCTGGGCTGGGCGCCGCGCTACGAGGGACTGCGCCACATCGTCGAAACCGCCTGGCGGTGGCACGAGAGCCACCCGGACGGGCATGGGGGATGAGGAGTATCAGACGACGTTCAACTCGACGATAGGGTCGTTGCGCAGCACGCGATCATAGGAGAACCGGCTTAGGTCGATGCTGTGATAGGCGCCGTAAACGATCAACTCGGCCAGCGCCCGCCCGGCCGCCGGCGACTGCTGCAGCCCGTGGCCGCTGAATCCGTTGGCGAGAAGCAGGTTCGAGCAATCCGGGTGCGGACCCAGGATCACGTTCTGGTCGAGCGTGTTGTAGTCGTACTGGCCGGCCCAAGCGCGCACCAGCTTGATCGCCTCGAACGCCGGCACGCGATGGGCAAGGGTCGGCCATACGGTTTCCTCCCACAGCGCGTAGTCGAGCTCGAAATCCAGACAGTCCGGGTCCTGGTCCTCGGGCGGCGAGACGCCGCAGACGAAATTGGCGCCTTCCGGCCGGAAGTAGACGCCGGTCGGATCGATCGTCAGCGGCGCGCGGGGCGGCGGATTGCGACAGTCGAACACGTAGACGAAGCGTTTGCGGGGCCGTACCGGTATGTTGACGCCCGCCATCGCCGCCAGGAGATGCGCGCGCGTCCCGGCGGCGTTGACCAGCGTGCCGCAGGCGATCCGGCCTTGCCGCTTCAAGGTCACGCCCGCGACCTTGCCGCCCTGCTTGTCGACGGCGACGATCTCGTCATCCAGATAGGCCACGCCCAAGTTGCGTGCCTTGCGGCGGAAAGCCTGCAGCAGCGCGTACGGGTCGACCCAACCCTCGCCGCTGCGCCCGAAGCTGCCGGCAGCCAAGCCCTCGGTGTTGAGCCAAGGGAAGCGTTCGGCCAGCTTCGGCGCATCCATCAACTCGACGTCTGCACTCATCGACCGCTGGGTGGCATGGTTCTGCTTCAGGATCGGCAAGCCTTCCGGGGTTGCGAGAAACAGGTAGCCTTGCTCCTTCAGCCCGACATCGGGCACGTCGCCGTCGACCGTCAGGTGCTGGCCGATCGACTTCACGAACTCCATGCCGAAGCGCGACATCGCCATGTTCTCGCGCGTCGAGAACTGCTGGCGGATGCCGCCGAGCGAACGCGCGGTGGCGGCCTCGCCATAGGTCGGGTCGCGTTCGACCACGGCGACGCGGTCGGCCGGAAAGCCTAACGGCCCGGCCAGGAAATAGGCGGTCGCGCTGCCGACGGCGGCGCCGCCGGCGATGATGACGTCATAACGGGCGGATTGCATGGCGATTGCGGTCCGGGTCCCGGGAGTTTGTGCCTTGTATCGGGCCAGTCTAGCATGGCGCGACCGTGTGATGCCGGGAGAGGAAACCGTGCCGCAAACGATCGTCAAGGGGTTCCGCGCGCTGCTCGACGAGGCGCTGGCCGCGATCAAGACCCTGCAGCCTGCCGAAGCGATCGCCATGCACGGGCGGGGCGACGCGGTGTTCGTCGACTTGCGCGACCCACGCGAGTTGGAACGCGAGGGCGTGATGCCCGGTGCGGTGCATTGCCCGCGCGGCATGCTGGAATTCTGGATCGATCCCGCCAGTCCCTACCACAAGCCGGTCTTTGCCGAGGACAAGACGTTCGTATTCTTCTGCGCCGGCGGCTGGCGCTCGGCGCTGGCGGCCAAGACGGCGCAGGATATGGGAATGAAACCCGTCGCGCATATCCATGGCGGCTTCAAAGCCTGGCGCGAGGCCGGTGGCCCCTGCGAGCAAAAGCAGCCCAAGCCGGCTCCGGCCGACACCGCGAAGAAATAGCCCGGCGGGTCGATGAAGCCCGCGCCATTCGACTACGTGCGGCCGACCGATCTGGCCGGCGCGTTGCGGGTGCTCGGCGAGGCCCAAGGCGGCGGCAGGATTCTTGCCGGCGGCCAGTCGCTGGGCCCGATGCTCAATCTGCGCCTGGCGCGACCTGATCTGCTGGTCGATCTACGGGATATCGCGGCGTTGCACCGGGTCGAGGCGCGTGGCGATGCCGTCTTCTTCGGCGCCATGACCACCCATGCGGCGTTCGAGGACGGCCGCGTGCCCGACCCCGCCAACGGCATGATGCGCGCCGTCGCCGGCGACATCGCCTATCGCGCGGTGCGCACGCGCGGCACACTGGGCGGCAGCCTGGCCCATGCCGATCCGGCGGCCGACTGGGTGGCGGCACTGACCGCGCTGGGTGCCGCAGTGCACGTCGAAGGCGCGGGCGGCGCGCGCGCCGTGCCGATCGCGCGCTTCATGACCGGTGCCTTCGCGACCGTCCTGGGCGAAGGCGAAGCGATCCTGTCGGGCGTCAGCGTGCCGAAGCTCTCGCCGCGGGCGCGGTGGGGCTACTACAAGATCTGTCGCAAGCCGGGCGAGTTCGCCGAGGCGATCGGGGCGGTAGTCCTCGACCCGGCGCGCGGCTATCGTGCGGTCGTCATGGGCGCGGTCGGAGGTGCGCCGGTCCTGCTCGACGACATTGCGCGCCGGCTGCCCTTCGACGGCGCCCCCGCCATTGCGCGGCAGGAGATCGCCGCGGCCGGGCCGCCGATGGACGACGTCGATGCTCAGCTCCACGCGGTCGCCGTGGAGCGGGCAATCCAGCGGGCCAACGCGTCGTGATGCGGGTGGCGCTGATCGTGAACGGCGCGGCGGTTACGGCCGACGTCGAGCCGCGCATGTCGCTGGCAGATTTGTTGCGCGACCGGCGCCGACTTACCGGCACGCATCTGGGCTGCGAGCACGGGGTGTGCGGCGCCTGCACGGTCGAACTGGACGGGGAGATCGCACGGTCTTGCATCAATCTCGCGGTGGCCTGCGAGGGCGCCTCGGTCCGCACGATCGAGGGGTTCGACGACGATCCCCTGATGGAACAGCTCCGCCAAGCCTTCACGCGCGAGCATGCCCTGCAATGCGGCTACTGCACGCCCGGCATGTTGATCGCGGCGCACGATCTGTGCCGGCGCAAGCCCGGAGCGGACGAGGCGACGATCCGCAAGGAGATGAGCGGCAATCTCTGCCGCTGCACCGGCTATGTCGGCATCGTGCGCGCGATCAAGAGCGTGATCGGCACGCCGGCGCCCGCCACTGCGTCCCTCGCGCCCCAGGGCGCGCCCAATGCCGCGCCGGCGACTCCGCGGCCGGCGGCCGCACGCGCAGAGCCGGCTATACAACCGGTTTCGACGACGGCGACGCGGCAGGGGTGGACGCGCGCGGAGGAGCGGTTGGAAGTGCCGTTCCCGCCCGACCAGGTCTGGGCGCTGTTCCAGAACATTCGTCGCGTCGCCCCCTGCATGCCCGGCACCGAGCTGGTCGACTATGCCGGCGGCCCGAGCGCCAAAGGGCGCGTCACGGCGAAGTTCGGGCCGATCACGGCGTCATTCGAGGGGGAGGCGCGCTTCGCCGCCGACCAGGCCAGTTGCACCGCAGCATCGCCGGCACGGGCCGTGATCGCCGCAGCGCCACGCGGGCGGAGGCCGAGGTGCGCTACGCGCTGACTCCGATCGACAGTGGCAAGGGAACGCGCGTGGATATCGTGCTGGAATTCGGCCTAG
>CAYMTM010000272.1:4604-5442 GCA_964393375.1 uncultured Rhodospirillaceae bacterium | reverse complement strand
AGGCCTCGGGGCACTGGGAGAAGTTCCGCCAGAACATGTTCACGGCCGAGACCGAGGACCGCATCCTGGCGCTGAAGCCGATGAACTGCCCCTGCCACGTGCAGATCTTCCGCCAGGGGCTCAAGTCCTACCGCGACCTTCCGCTGCGCATGGCCGAGTTCGGCTCCTGCCACCGCAACGAGCCCTCGGGCGCGCTGCACGGCCTCATGCGCGTGCGCGCCTTTACCCAGGACGACGCGCATATCTTCGTGACCGAGGACCAGATCACCGAGGAGGGCAAGCGGTTCTGCGACCTGCTGCGCTCGATCTACCGGGACCTCGGCTTCACCGAGATATCGGTGAAATTCTCCGACCGGCCGCCGGTGCGCGCCGGCTCGGACGCGATCTGGGACAAGGCCGAGGCGGCCTTGAAGGAGGCCGCCGCCGCCGGCGGGCTGGAAATCACCCTGAACCCCGGCGAGGGCGCCTTCTACGGGCCCAAGCTGGAATTCGTGCTGCGCGACGCGATCGGCCGCGACTGGCAGTGCGGCACCCTGCAGGTCGATTTCGTGCTGCCCGAGCGGCTGGACGCCAGCTATGTGGGCGAGGACGGCCACAAGCACCGGCCGGTCATGCTGCACCGGGCGATCCTGGGGTCCTTCGAGCGGTTCATCGGCATTTTGATCGAAAACTATGCCGGCAGGTTCCCGCTCTGGCTGGCGCCGGTCCAGGCCATGGTCGCCACTATCACCAGCGATGCGGATAACTACGCAGGCAGGGTTTTGGCGGCCCTGAAGGCCGCAGGCCTTCGCGCCGAAGCCGATCTGCGCAACGAAAAGATCAACTACAAGGTCCGCGA
>CAYMTM010000272.1:0-4594 GCA_964393375.1 uncultured Rhodospirillaceae bacterium | reverse complement strand
AACAGTGGTGGCCGCCTTCCTGCGCGGCTGTTTCGACGCCGACGCCTATGCCGGGAAAGTGATGGCGGCGCTGGCGAACGCGGGATTGCGGGCGGACCTTGATATTCGCAACGAGAAGATCAACTACAAGGTCCGCGAGCACAGCCTGGCCAAGGTGCCCTATATGCTGGTGGTCGGCCGCAAGGAGGCCGAAACCGGCACGGTGGCGCTGCGCCAGCTGGGCGGCCAGGCCCAGGAAGTCCTTGCGCTGGAGGCCGCCGTCTCTAAACTAGTGCAGCTAGGGAGCATGCCATCGGTTTGACAGCCCTCGCCGCCGGGGTTCCGGCCGGAATCCCGGGCGAGGTGCGTTGTCCCTTGGCCAGCAGAGGAGGTTCTCAATAGCCCGTCCACCCATCGACCTTGCGCCCAGCCGCGAAGGTCCCCGCGTCAATCACGAAATCCGTCTGCCGCAAGTACGCCTGGTCGGCGCCAATGGCGAGATGATCGGCGTAGTCTCGATCCGCGAGGCGCTGGAGCGCGCCGAGCAGGCCGGGCTGGACCTGGTGGAGGTGGCTCCCCAGGCCGAGCCGCCGGTGTGCAAGATCCTCGACTTCGGCAAGTACAAGTACGAGATCCAGAAGAAGAAGAACGAGGCGCGCAAGCGCCAGAAGGTGATCGAGGTCAAGGAGATCAAGTTCCGCCCGGGCATCGACGACCATGACTACGAGGTCAAGATGCGCGCCATGAAGAAGTTCCTGGCCGAAGGCGACAAGGTGAAGATCACGCTGCGCTTCCGCGGCCGCGAGATGGCGCACCAGGAACTGGGCGCGCAGCTGCTCGACCGGGTGCGCGCCGACCTGGACGAGGTCTCCAAGGTCGAGCAATTCCCGCGCATGGAAGGCCGCCAGATGACCATGGTGGTGGCGCCGAAATAGGGGATAACCCCTTCCCGCGCTTGCGTTTGGCATCCCGGGCCGCTATATAGCCGCGCTTCCGCCCGGACGGCTGGCCTGGAGGGTTGCCCGCAGCCCTCCGCCCAGGGCATGCCTCGTCGTCCGATGGATCGGCCAAGCCTTTGTAGAGGAACCGAAAAATGCCCAAGTTGAAGACCAAGAGCAGCGCCAAGAAGCGTTTCCGCTTCACGGCGACCGGCAAGGTCAAGTTCCAGCCCGCCCGCCGGCGCCACGGCCTCAGCAAGCGCTCCCAGAAGATGAAGCGCAAGTCGCGCGGCATGGAAGTGATGCGCGACAGCGACCAGATTCTGGTCATGAAATACATGCCCTATGATCGCTAGGGCCGGAGCGGAACCATGGCACGCGTCAAACGGGGCATGACGGCACATGCCCGCCACAAGAAGATCCTGGACCTCGCCTCGGGCTATGTCGGCCGCTCGTCCAAGGCCTATCGTCCGGCGCTGGAGAAGGTCGAGAAGGCGCTGCGCTACGCCTACCGCGACCGGCGCAACAAGAAGCGCGACTTCCGCGGCCTGTGGATCCAGCGCATCAACGCCGGTGCGCGCGAGCACGGCATCACCTATTCGCGGCTGATGGCCGGCATCAAGAAGGCCGGCATCGCGGTCGACCGCAAGGTGCTGGCCGACCTCGCCGCGCAAGAGCCGGAATCGTTTGCGGCCCTGGTCGAAAAGGCCAAGGGCGCCCTCGTGGCGCAGAAGCCAGCGGCGTAGGAAGACACGAGATGGCGTCGCTGGCCGCTGGAACCGAGAGCGGCCGGTCGGGCCGCGCCCCACGGATTGCTTCCGTCCTCCGTGCCGCGATCGGGGCGCTGGCGCTTTGGGCGTTGGCGGCCTGCGGCGAGAATTTCGACCAGGACATCGCGGCGGTGAAGCAGGCCCAGGGCCTTGGCGGAACCAACGAGCAGTTCGCCAACCAGCTCGCCGGTGCGCGCGGCCAGGTCGCCTGGTCGGCCACGCGGCCAGCGAAGTACAAGGACAACCCGAACATCGTCGAGGTCGCAGCCAAGATCGACAAGACCACGCGCGCAGGCGCCAAGCGCCAGGTCGAGGTCGCCTGGATCAACAACCGCCAGACCAAACAGGTGGCGCTGGAGCGCCTGAGCATCGACGGCCAGCCGCAGTCCTTGGCCGCGGGCGCGCTCGGGCTGCTGCTGATGCAGTTGGAATAGCCGGATGACCGCACAAGACCTGGCCGCGATCCGCGGCGCGATTCTGGCCGAGGTGGCCTCGGCCGCCGACCTGGCCGCGCTCGACCGCGCGCGCGTGGCGGCGCTCGGCAAGAAGGGCCAGGTGACCGAGCTGATGAAGGGCCTGGGCGCCGTGCCGCCCGAAGAGCGCAAGGCGCGCGGCGCCGCGCTCAACAAGCTCAAGGACGAGGTCGCCCTGGCGATCGAACAGCGCAAGCAGGTGCTCGGTGAGGCGGCACTCGACCGGGGCCTGAACGAGGAGCGCATCGACGTCACCCTGCCGGCCCGGCCCGAGGCCGAGGGCAAGTTGCACCCGATCTCGCAGACCATCGACGAGATCGTGGCGATCTTCGGCGCCATGGGGTTCAAGGTCGCGGAAGGCCCGGACATCGAGGACGACTTCCACAATTTCACCGCGCTCAACATCCCGCCCGAGCATCCGGCGCGCCAGATGATGGACACGTTCTACCTGGCCGAGAAGCCGGACGGATCGCGGCCCGTGCTGCGCACCCACACCTCGCCGGTGCAGGTGCGCACGATGATGAGCCAGAAGCCGCCGATCCGCATCATCGTGCCGGGCCGTACCTATCGCTCCGATTCGGACATGACGCACACCCCCATGTTCCACCAGGTCGAGGGGCTGGTGATCGACGAGACCACGCACATGGGCCACCTCAAGGGCTGCCTGGTCGATTTCTGCCGCGCCTTCTTCGAGGTGCCCGACGTGCCCGTGCGGTTCAGGCCGTCCTTCTTCCCCTTCGTCGAGCCGGGCGCGGAGATGGACATCGGCTGCTCGCGCAAGGGCGGGGAGCTGAAGATCGGCGCGGGCGACGACTGGCTTGAGATCCTGGGCTGCGGCATGGTGCACCCCAAGGTGCTGCAATACTGCAACCTGGACCCGACCAGGTACCAGGGCTTCGCCTTCGGCATGGGGATCGAACGCGTGGCGATGCTGAAATACGGCATCCCCGATTTGCGCACCTTCTACGAGGCGGACCTGCGCTGGCTCAGGCACTACGGGTTCACGCCGCTGGAGGTGCCGACGCTCGTGCGCGGGCTGGTCGCGCAATGAAGTTCACCTTCTCCTGGCTGAAGGAGCATCTCGACACCGGCGCCTCGGCGAAGGAGGTCGCGCATGCGCTGACCATGCTGGGGCTCGAGGTCGAGAGCCTGACCGATCGCGGCCAGGGGCTGGAGCCTTTCGTCGTCGCGCGGGTGATCGAGGCCAGGCAGCACCCGAACGCCGACCGGCTCAAGGTGTGCACGGTCGATACCGGCTCCGGCGCGGTGCAGGTGGTCTGCGGCGCGCCCAACGCGCGCACCGGCATGAAGGGCGTGTTCGCGCCGGCCGGATCCTATATCCCCGGCACCAGGGTTGACCTCAAGAAGGGCGTGATCCGCGGCGTGGAATCGAACGGGATGCTCGTCTCGGAGCGCGAGATGGGCTTGAGCGACGAGCACGAGGGCATCATCGACCTGCCCGCCGACGCGCCGGTCGGCGCGTCCTATGCCAAGTACGCCGGCCTCGACGATCCCGTATTCGAAGTGAAGCTGACGCCCAACCGCGCGGACTGCCTGGGAATCATGGGCATTGCCCGCGACCTGGCCGCCGCCGGCATCGGCACCGTGATTACGCCGGCGATTGCGACGGTCCCCGGCAGGTTCAAGAGCCCGCTCGACGTGCAGATGCGCCTGCCGGCCGGGCAGGAACATGCCTGCCCGCTGTTCCTCGGGCGCTACATCCGGGGCGTGAAGAACGGGCCGAGCCCGGACTGGCTGAAGCGCAAGCTGGAAGCGGTCGGTCTGCGGCCGATCTCCGCGCTCGTGGACATCACCAACTACGTGACGATGGACCGCGACCGGCCGCTGCACGTCTTCGACGCCGACAAGCTGGTGCAAGGCATCCGCGTGCGCTTCGGCCGGAAGGGCGAGCGGCTGCTGGCGCTGAACGGCAAGACCTATGAGCTGACCGACGCCATGACCGTGATCGCCGACGAAGCGAAGGCACTGGGCCTGGGCGGCATCATCGGCGGCGAAGAGACGGGCTGCACCGAGTCCACGACCAACGTGTTCGTCGAGGCCGCGTTGTTCGACCCCAAGCGCACGGCGCTGACCGGGCGCGCGCTTTCGATCGACAGCGACGCGCGCCACCGGTTCGAGCGCGGCGTCGATCCCGAATTCACCGCCCCGGGCATGGAGCTGGCGACGAAGCTGATCATGGAGCTGTGCGGCGGCGAGCCCAGTGAGGTCGTGGTCGCGGGCAAGGTGCCGGAATGGCGGCGCACCATTCACCTGCGCCAGTCCCGCATCATGGGGCTGGGCGGCATCGACGTGCCCGCGCCGCGCGCCGGGGCCATCCTGACCGCGCTCGGCTTCAAGGCGGCGGCGAAGGGCGACGGGTTCGATGTCGATCCGCCGTCCTGGCGCGCAGAGGTCGAAGGAGAGGCCGACCTGG
>CAYMTM010000271.1:0-5529 GCA_964393375.1 uncultured Rhodospirillaceae bacterium | reverse complement strand
GGTCCAGCTCGGCCGCATCGAGGCCTATCTCTCGCAGGCCGACCTTTCGGGCCTGATACGCCGCCAGCCGGTCTGCATCATCGCCCAGGACCAGCCGCCCAAGCCCGTGCTGCGCGAGGTCTACATCGCGGTGGCCGATCTCGCCGCCGCCGTCACGCCGGACGTCGACCTGTCGGGCAACCGCTGGCTGTTCCGCCATCTCACGCGCGTGCTCGACCAGCGCATGCTGTCGATGCTCTCGCGCAACGACGACAAGGAACTGGCGGCGGCATTCACGGTCAACCTCAACGTCGAGACCGTCTCGACCCCGCAGTTCCTCGCCTTCGACAAGACGATCGGCAGTCAGGCGCGCGGCACGATCGTCATCGAATTCGACCTGATCGACGCGATCGGCGACATGTCGGGCTACATCTTCGCGCGCGAGGTGGTGCGCGAGCGCGGCTACCGCGTCTGCATCGACGGCATCGACAACCTGAACTTCCCGATGGTCGACCGCGAGCGGCTGGGCGCCGACTTCATCAAGCTGACCTGGAAGCCGGAATACGGCGACCTGACGAACCAGCAGCAGCTCGCCGATCTGCGCCAGAACGTCCAGCGCGCCGGGCCCGCGCGGGTCATCCTGACGCGCTGCAGCGAGCCGGCGGCCGTCCCCTTCGGCCTGTCGCTCGGCATCTCGCTGTTCCAGGGCCGGCACATCGACACGATCTACGCCGAAAGCCAGCGCAAGGCGGCCGCCGTGCCGGTGCGCGCCAAGGCATCCTGAAGCTTGTTCCTTCGGTCGTTCCGGTTCAGTCGCGCGGCGCGTGCTTGCCCAGGATGCGCTGCAAGGTGCGCCGGTGCATGCGCAGCCGGCGCGCGGTCTCCGAGACGTTGCGGTCGCACTGCTCGTATACCCGCTGGATATGCTCCCAGCGCACGCGGTCGGCCGACATCGGTTCCGCCGGCGGCGGCGGCAGGGCCTCGCCCTTGGACAGCAGGGCCGCCACGATCGCGTCGGTGTCCGCCGGCTTGGGCAGGTAGTCGACCGCGCCCGCCTTCACGGCGGCCACCGCGGTGGCGATGTTGCCGTAACCCGTCAGCATGACCACCCGCACGTCGCTGCGCGCCGCGCGCAACGCGGCCACCACGTCCAGCCCGTTGCCGTCGGCCAAGCGCAGGTCGACCACCGCATAGGCCGGCGGCTGGCCGCGCGCCGCCTCGACGCCTGCCCGCACGCTGTCGGCGGTGCTGACCGCAAAGCCGCGTTGCGCCAGCGCGCGCGCCAGGCGCTCGCGCAACGGCGCGTCGTCGTCCACCAGCAGCAAGGTGCGCTGGTCGCCGGCACCTGCGATCGTGGTAGGTTCGCTCATTTCGCCTCAATATCGGCGCGCCGCCAGGCGATGGCAACCTCCGCGCCGCCCTGCGGCCGGTTGGCGAAGCTGAGCGTGGCGCCGGTGCGCTCCAGCAAGGTCTTGGCGATGAAGACGCCAAGCCCCATGTGGCCGGTCTCGCGCCGGCGCGTCAGATAGGGTTCGCCCAACTCGCCCAGCACGTCGATCGGGAAGCCGGGGCCGTCATCGGCAATCGTTACGGTCAACTCGGCGTTGCTCCAGCGCGTGTCGACATGGACCGCTTGCCGGGCGAATTGGCGCGCGTTCTCCACGAGGTTGGCAAGGCCGTGCAGGATCTCCGGCGCGCGCGCCAGCATGGGTTCGGCGCTGCCGTCGAGGGACCGGGCGGTGAAGCTGGTGGCGATGCAAGGCGGCGCCGGGGCGGCGGTTTCGGCGGTCGCCCGGACCAGGGCCGAAGCCGGCAGCAGTTCGAACGGCGCGCCGCCGCTCTGCTCCGGCCGCTCGGCGAGCTTCGCCAGGATGTCGCGGCAGCGCGCGCTCTGGCTGACCAGAAGCCCCACATCCTCGGCGATCGGGCTGTCGGGCGGCACCGCGCGCTTCAACTCCTGCGCCACCACGGCGATGGTCGAAAGCGGGCTGCCCAGCTCGTGCGCCGCGGCCGCCGCCAGGCCGCCCAGCGCTGACAGGCGCTGCTCGCGCGCCAGCGCGGCTTGCGTGGCGGCGAGTGCGTCGAGCATCCGGCGCTGCGCATTCGACAGACTCCAGGCATAGACCGCGATGAACACGGCGGCGACCGTCAGCGCGGTCACGACCCCGAACTGATAGACGCCCGGCAACTCCACCCCATCGCCGGCCCACGGCAGGCGCAAATGGAAGCTGCCGAGCAGCACGATCGCCGCCACCGTCAGCGCGGCCAGCGCGATCGTGCTGCGTCCCGACAGCGTGGCGGCCGCGATCGTCACCGGCGCCAGCAGCAGGATCGCGAAGGGGTTCTGCACCCCGCCGGTCAGGAACAGCAGCAGGGAAAGCTGCAGGATGTCGAACGCGAGGTAGATCGCCCCGTCGCGGTCCGACAGCCGCGCCTGGGCGGGGCGCGTCATCGCCATGATGACGTTCGACAGCGCGGCGGCGAAGATCGTCGCCGCCACCGGCGCCAGCGGCAAGGCGAAGCCGAGGCCCAGATGCACCACCAGCACCGCGACCGCCTGGCCCAGCACCGCCACCCAGCGGATCGCGACCAGCGTGCGCAGCCGCAGGCGGCCGGCGCCGGCCGCCGGGGTTCGATGTTTCGGGGTCATGCGGGGGTAAGCAGCACGAACGGCCCGCCTCTGCAAGCGTTCCGGCGGGTGGTGGCGGCGGCCGGTCCGGCGGGGCATGATGCGCCGCCATGAAACGCGATATCGCGACGTCCGGGCCGGCGATCGCCGTCCACGGCCTCACCAAGCGCTACGGCGAGGTGCTGGCGGTGGACCGCCTCGATTTCGCCGTGCCGCACGGGTCGGTGACGGCGCTGCTCGGCGGCAACGGCGCCGGCAAGACCACGACCATCTCCATGCTGCTGGGCCTGCTGCTGCCGACGCAGGGCCGCATCACGGTCCTGGGCGAGGACATGGTGCGCCACCGCTACCGCGTCCTGCCGCGCATGAACTTTTCCAGCCCCTATGTCGACCTGCCGCACCGCCTGACCGTGCGCGAGAACCTGGCGGTCTACGGCCATCTCTACGGCCTGGCGCGGGTCAATGCCCGGATCCTGGCGCTGGCGCACGACCTGCAGCTCGAGGAGTTCGTCGACCGCGAGGCGGGCAAGCTGTCGGCCGGCCAGAAGACCCGCGTCGCGCTGGCCAAGGCGCTGCTCAACGTGCCCGACGTGCTGCTGCTCGACGAGCCGACCGCCTCGCTCGACCCCGATACCGCCGACTGGGTGCGCGGCTATCTGGAGACTTTCCGGCGCGCGACCGGGGCGACGATCCTGCTCGCCTCGCACAACATGGCGGAGGTTGAGCGCCTGTGCGACCAGGTGCTGATGATGCGCGCCGGACGGATCGTCGAGCGCGGCGCGCCGGGCGAGCTGATCCGGCGCTATGGGCGCGCGAACCTGGAGGAGGTGTTCCTGGACATCGCGCGACGGCGCGGGGCGGGCGCGCTCGAGGACGCGGCGCAATGAGGAGGGCGGCCTGGACGGCGCCCGCCGTGCTGTCCCTGCGCCGGATCGCGGCGATGGTGATGCGCTACGCGCTGCTGCTCAAGAATTCGTGGACGCGCATCTTCGAACTGGCCTATTGGCCCAGCATCCAGATGGTGCTGTGGGGCTTCATCAGCCAGTTCTTCCGCGAGAACTCGAGCTGGGTGGCCCAGGCGGCGGGCGTGCTGATCGCGGGCGTGCTCCTGTGGGACGTGATGTTCCGCGGCCAGCTCGGCGTGTCGGTCTCGTTCATGGAGGAGATGTGGTCGCGCAACCTCGGCCATCTGTTCACCAGCCCGCTGCGTCCGCTGGAATTCGCCGCGGCGCTGATGGCGATGAGCCTGATCCGCACGCTGATCGGCATCGTGCCGGCGGCGCTGCTGGCGATCCCGCTTTACCACTACTCGATCTTCGCGCTCGGCCTGCCGCTGGTGCTGTTCTTCGCCAATCTGCTGGTCATGGGCTGGGCGCTCGGCCTCATGCTGTCCGGGCTGATCCTGCGCTTCGGCCAGAGCGCCGAGAGCCTGGCGTGGCTCGCCGTGTTCCTGCTGGCGCCGGTCAGCGCGATCTACTACCCGGTCACGGTGCTGCCGCTCTGGCTGCAGGCGGTCGCCCACCTGCTGCCGTCCACGCATGTGTTCGAGGGCATGCGGGCCGTGCTGTTCAGCCAGACGGTCCGCCTCGACCACCTGGCCTGGGCGGCGGGGTTGAACGTGGCCTACATGGTACTGGGCGTCGCCGCGTTTCTGCTCGCGGTTCGCGTCGCCCGCCGGCGCGGCCTGCTGTTGCAGATGGGCGAGTGATCCCCATCTAGGCGGCGGACCAAGGGAGAGGCTTGCATGAGCGATCAACCCCGCGCGGCTCCGCTGACGGCCGCCGGCGGCGCCTGGGGGGTGGCGCGGCGCGTCGGGCTTGGCCTGGCGATCGTGCTGGCGATCGCCATTGCCCTTTACTACCCGATCGGCATGGCCATGCTGCACACGATCGACGACGATCCCGATCTCCAGGTCGCCGCCGTGCCGACCGGCGGCAGCCGCGCCGTGGCGATGGCTGCCGCGCTGATCGACCGCGAGGTCGACGGCCACGCCTGGGTCGCCAACGACCCGTTCTTCCTGCCGGGCTGGGCGCTCGACAACATGGCCAACTACCAGCAGGGAATCGTCGCCGCGCTTGCGCGCTTCGCGGTGGAGATGGGCGACCAGGTCGCCCGGACGCGCGGATCGAGCCGCGTCGACCAGGATCTCGACCGCGCCGCCGGCCTGCTGAAATACCCGGGCAACGTCTGGATCTTCGACCTGTCGACCTCGTTCGCGCCGACCGCATCGTCGGAGGCGCAGTACCGCGCGGCGCGCAAGGCGCTCCTGGCGTTCAACGAGCGGCTGGCCGCCAGCAAGGCGGTGTTCGAACGCCGCGCAGACAATCTGCTCGCCACGCTCGACCGCGTCGCGGCCGATCTCGGTTCCTCCTCCGGGCTGATCGAAAGACAGATCGCCGAGCGCTCCGGCAACCTGCTCGATCTCACGGCCGACGACACGTTCTATGCCACCAAGGGACGGCTTTACGCCTACTATCTGGTGCTGCGCGAATTGGGCAAGGATTTCGAGCGCGTGATCGCCGAGCGCGACGCCCAGCGGGTCTGGGCGCAGACGATCGACGCCTTGCGCGAGGCCGCCGGCCTGCAGCCCTGGGTCGTCTTCAACGGCGCGCCGGACAGCCAGTTCCTGCCCAACCACCTGACCGCCCAGGGGTTCTACCTGTTGCGCGCCCGCACACAATTGCGCGAGATGACGGACATCCTGCGCAAGTAGGTGCGGCCTGCTTCAGTCAGGCGCGGCGATCGCCGCGGCGCCCGCCGCGCCGTGGTAGAATCCGTTGGCGAACACGGCGGAGGGCGCGAGCGCTGAAAGCGCGGCGCGCGCCGCGGCCGCTTCGAGCCGGCCGTCCGCAACGTCGCGGAACAGCCTGGCGGCGGCGACCATATCCACGGCGTGCGGCCAAAGGCGCAGCAGGGCCGCG
>CAYMTM010000270.1:0-5622 GCA_964393375.1 uncultured Rhodospirillaceae bacterium | reverse complement strand
GCGTCGTCGCCGCGGCCACTGACGCGCTCGGGCGGCTCGACTATCTAGTCAACAACGCCGCCACCGCGCGCACCGACCGGCCGATCCCGCCGGCCGAGCTCGACGCGCTCACCGACGACTTCTGGGCCGAGATCCTGACCCTCAACCTGGTCGGGCCGTTCCGCTGCGCGCGCGCCGCGGCGCCGCATCTCAGGGCGGCGCGCGGCGCCGTGGTCAACACCGCCTCCACCGCGGCCTTCGGCCTGCCCGGCAGCAGCATGGCCTACGCGGCAAGCAAGGCCGGGCTCGTCAGTCTGACGCGCAACCTGGCGCGCGCGCTCGGGCCCGAGGTGCGGGTCAACGCGGTGGCGCCGGGCTTCATCCGCACGCCATGGACGGCGCGCTTCGGCGCGGACTGGGAGGCGCTCTCGGTCAACCAGACCTGCCTCAAGCGCGCCGGCACGCCCGAGGACGTAGCCGAGGCCATGCTCTTTCTCTGCGCCGGCGCCGGCTTCGTGAGCGGACAAACGCTGATCGTCGATGGCGGCATGTGAGTCCGCGTCGGGAGATTCCCCTTGCCCAAGCGGCAAACTTGACCAAAGATTCGCGTTTATCGAGCTTTGCCGCCGCCATTGCGCGGCGCGCCGAAATCGCCGCCGGGCATGCGCGGCAACCAGAAGAACTGACGGCGTGCGGCCGTCGTCGGCGGCACGACCAGGACGGAGGAGGCACCATGAACACGCTCGTTTCAAGGCTTGATTCGCTGGGCGTTTGGCTGCGCCGGGCAGGCGCGGCTCTCGCCGCCGCAGGCTTCGTCGCCGCCGGGATGGCGGCGCTGGCACCGGATGCGGCGGAAGCGAAGACCCGCTTCGTCTTCGCCAACGAGAGCGACTACGACACCATGGATCCGCACGCGGCCTTCGATGTCGGCCGCATCGCCGTCCGCCTCAATCTCTATGACGGCCTCTACCGCTGGCAGGACAACCCGGCGAAGCTGGAGCCGTGGGTTGCGGAAAGCTATTCGGTTTCCGACGACGGCCTGACCTGGACCTTCAAGATGCGCAAGGGCGTCAAGTTCCACGATGGCAGCGAGGTCAAGGCCGGCGACGTGGTCTACAGCCTCGAGCGCATCCTCGCGCTGGGCAAGGGCGCCTCGTCGCTGTTCAAGAAGATGATCGCGCCCGGCAACGCCAAGGCGGTCGACGATTACACCGTCGCCTTCAAGCTGATCGAGCCGAGCGCGATCCTCCTCTCCATCGTGCCCGAGATCCACATCGTCAACGCCAAGCAGATCAAGGCGAACGAGAAAAGCGGCGACTGGGGCGCGGCCTGGCTGTCGAAGAACGACGCCGGCTCGGGCGCCTACAAGCTGAAGAACTTCGATCCCGCCATCGGCTTCGTCGCCGAGCGCTTTCCCGGCCATTTCAAGGGCTGGGGGCCGAAATATCTCGACGAGATCGAGTTCCGGGTGGTCAAGGAGACCAACACCCGCGTGCTCGGCCTGATCAAGGGCGACTTCCAGGGCGCCGGCGGCTACCTGCAGACCGACCAGCTGAAGAAGCTGCAGGAGGCGCCGAACACCAAGGTGCTCGAGGCCGAGTCGATGCGCATCATGATGTTCCAGCTGCACAACCAGCGCGCGCCGCTGAACGACGTGCACGTGCGCCGGGCGATCAACTACGCCTTCGACTACGACGGCTTCAACAAGGACATCCTCGGCGGCCTGGTCGAGCGCAACCCGACGCCGCTGCCCAACACCATCTGGGGCGTGCCCAAGGACGTGAAGGGCTACGAGTACAACCTCGAGAAGGCCAAGGCCGAGCTGGCCCAGGCCAAGAGCAAGGTCGACCGCCCGATCGAGATCGCCTACCTGACCGGCTTCGGCCAGAGCGAGCAGGCGGCGGCGCTGATGCAGAACGGCCTGAAGAAGATCGGCATCGAGTCCAAGGTCGTCGGCTATCCCTGGCCGGTGGTGGTCGAGAAGATGGCCAAGCCCGAGACCTCGCCCGACATGTCGGTCTACTGGATCAGCACCTACTACGCCGACCCGCACAACTGGGTGGGCGAGATGTTCCATTCCGCCGGCTGGGGCACCTTCAAGTCGTCGAGCTTCTACAAGAATCCGAAGGTCGACGAGCTGCTCGACAAGGCGCTGAAGGCGACCAAGCAGGAGGAGCGCGCCAAGTACTACGAGGAGGCGACGCGGATCATCGTCGCCGAGGCGCCCGGGGTGTGGATCTACAACACCAAGTGGTACGGCCCCTACGCCAAGAATTTGCAGGGCGTCAAGTTCTGCCCGATCGGCAACGCCCAGGAGATGCGGACGGCCTATTACCAGTAGCCGCGGCTGAGGGCCGGGCGATCCGCGGCGGCGACGGGCAAGGAGCATCGCCATTCGACTGCTCGTTCTCGCGCTCAAGCGGATCGCCTGGTTCGTGCCGACCGTCGTCGGCCTGATCGCGGTCGTCTTCGTCATCTCGCACGTCATCCCGGCCGACCCGGTCGCGCTGATCGCCGGCGAGACGGCGACCCCGGAGCAGGTGGCGGCGCTGCGCAAGCAGCTCGGCTTCGACCGGCCGCTGCACGTCCAGCTCGCCGACTACTACTGGCGGCTGCTCAACGGCGACCTCGGCACCAGCCTGTTCACCACCCGCCCGGTGGCCGACGACCTGGTGGCGCGCCTGCCGGCAACCATCGAGCTGACGCTCGCCGCGATGATCGTCTCGGTGCTGGTCGGCATCCCGCTCGGCGTGGTGTCGGCGCTGCGCCGCAACTCGCTGCTCGACCACGCCCTGCGCATCCTCAGCGTGTCGGGGCTGGCGATCGCCAGTTTCTGGCTCGGCATGATGCTGCAGCTGCTGTTCGCCATGCAGCTCGGCTGGAGCCCGCTGCACGGCCGCATCGCCGGCTTCCCGCCGCCGGCGGCGAGCGGGCTGTTCATCGTCGACGCGCTGCTCGCCGGCGATCTCGACCTGCTCGGCTCGGCGCTGGCGCATCTCTGCCTGCCGACGCTGACCCTCGCCTTCCCCGCGCTCGCCACCGTGGTGCGCTTCACCCGCGCCGGCGTGCTCGACGTCATGCAGAGCCCGTTCGTCCTCTACCAGCAGGCGATGGGCGTGCCGCGGCCGCTGATCGTCTGGAAGTACATCCTGCGCAACGCCCTGGTCTCGACGGTGACGCAGATCGGGCTGCTGTTCGGCATCCTGCTCGCCGGCGCGGTGGTGATCGAGACCGTGTTCGACTGGCCGGGGATCGGCAATTACGCCTTCAACGCCATCCTGCAGTCCGACTACAACGCGGTGATGGGCTTCACGCTCTATGCCGGCATCGTCTTCATCCTCGCCAACCTGGCGGTGGACATCGTCCATTCGCTGATCGACCCGCGCGAGGCCGGCAAGTGAGCACGGCGCTCTACCTGCTTGGCCGCCTCTACCGCGACCGCTCGGCCTTCGCCGGCGCCGTCATCATCCTGGTGCTGATTCTGGCGGCGCTGCTGGCGCCGCTGCTCGCCACCCATCCCGACGCGGTCTGGGAGATGAGCCCGCGCCAGCGCCTGCTGCCGCCCGGCGGCGAGTTCTGGTTCGGCACCGACCGCATGGGCAGCGACATCTACAGCCGCATCCTGTTCGGAGCGCGCATCACCATCGTCACCGCCGTGGTCGCCGTCGGCGCCTCGCTCGCCATCGGCGTGCCGATCGGCCTGGTCGCCGGCTATTACGGCCACTGGCTGGGCGACGTGCTGATGCGCGTCTCCGACATCTTCCTCGCCGTGCCGCAGATCGTGCTGGCGATCGCCATCGCCCAGACGCTCGGGCCCTCGATCGAGAACGTGATCCTGGCGCTGTCGCTGACCTACTGGCCGTGGTTCACCCGCCTGGTCTACGCCGAGACCCGGGCGCTGAAGAACGAGGTGTTCATCGAATCCTCGATCGCGCTCGGCGTGCCGCCCTGGCGCATCGTCCTCTTCCACGTGCTGCCCAACGTCGCCTCGCCGATCATCGTCCGCACCTCGATCGGCATGGGCTTCACCATCCTGACCGCCGCCTCGCTCGGCTTTCTCGGCCTCGGCGCCCAGCCGCCGGCGCCGGAATGGGGGCGCATGATCTCGGAATCGCGCGAGTTCCTGCCCGACGCCTGGTGGTACGCGCTGGCACCGGGCATGGCCATCTTCCTGGTGGTGATGGGCTTCAACCTGCTCGGCGACGGTCTGCGCGACATCCTCGACCCCCGCCTGCGCCGCGCCCACCATGACGAATAGCACGCTCCTCGAGGTGCGCGACCTGCGCGTCAGCTTCGCCACCGAGGCGGGCGTGGCGCGGGTGCTCGACGGCGTCAACCTGGCGATCCGCCGCGGCGAGGTGATGGGCCTGGTCGGCGAATCGGGCTGCGGCAAGACCACGCTGGCGCGCGCCATCCTCGGCGTGCTGCCGGCGCACGTCACCCGCATCGGCGGCGGCGGCATCCGCTTCCAGGGCTCGGACCTCTTGGCGCGCGACGCCGCCGACCTCGCCGCCAACGTGCGCGGCCGGCGCATCACCTTCATCCCGCAGGACCCCTTCGGCTCGTTCAACCCGCTGTTCCGCGTCGGCAGCCAGATCATGGAGCTGATGAAGTGGAAGTCGCCGCGCCGCGCCGCGCCGGCCGGCGCCGGGGCGCCGCTGCTCGCCCGCTATCCGCGCGCCCGGCGCGCCGCCGACCGCGCCGCGGTGCTCGACCTCCTGCGCAAGGTGCAGATCCCGCAGCCCGAGGCGGCGCTCGGCAAGCTGCCGCACGAATTCTCGGGCGGCCAGCGCCAGCGCCTGATGATCGCCATGGCGCTGCTGCCCGAGCCCGACCTGATCATCGCCGACGAGCCGACCACCGCGCTCGACGTCACCATCCAGGCGCAGATTTTGCGTCTCCTGCGCGAGCTGGTGAAGGAGCGCGGCATCTCGGTGCTGTTCACCACCCACGACCTCGGCACCGCCCACGAGATCTGCGACCGGGTCGTGGTCATGTACGCCGGGCAGGAGATGGAGGCGGCGCCGACCGAGGCCTTCTTCGGCCGGCCGGCCCATCCCTACACGCGGCGCCTCCTGGCCAGCGTGCCGCGGCCGGACGGCGGGCTGCGCGACATCCCGGGCGAGGTGCCGAGCCTGGTGGCGCCGCCCTCGGGCTGCCGCTTCCATCCCCGCTGCGAGGCGGCCACGGCCGAGTGCCGGGCGACCCGGCCGGGCCCGCTCGTCCTCGGCGGCGGCCACGCCGTGCGCTGCCACCACCCGGTGGACGCGCCGCTGGAGATCGAGGCGTGAGCGCGGGCGCCCCGCCCCTGCTGGAGGTGGTCGACCTCGTCCGGCACTTCGCCGTGCGCAACGCCTTCGGGCGGCGGGTGGGCTGGCTGCGGGCGGTGGACGGGGTCTCGTTCGCGGTCCGGGCGGGGGAGACGCTGGGCCTGGTGGGCGAGAGCGGCTGCGGCAAGTCCACGCTGGGCAAGACGGTGATGGGCATCCACGCGCCCACGGCGGGCGAGATCCGCTTCGACGGCCGCGAGATCGGGCGGCTGCCCCGCCGGGAGCGCCGGGCGGTGGCCCGCGACCTCCAGTACGTCTACCAGGACCCGGGCGCCTCGCTCGACCCGCGGTGGAAGGTGGTCCACTCGCTGCA
>CAYMTM010000269.1:0-5672 GCA_964393375.1 uncultured Rhodospirillaceae bacterium | reverse complement strand
CTGCAGGATTTCCGTTTCTGGCGCGTGACGGCCCTGGTGACGCTGGTGGAGGAGCGCGAGCTGGCGTTCCTCGGCAGCAAGGACCTGGGCAAGCTGGTCGCCGGTGCCGGGCTGGCCTGGCACCACCTGCCGGTTTCCGACCTGGCGGCGCCGGATGCGGCGTTCGAAAAGCGCTGGGCGCAGTCCGGCCCCCAGTTGCGCAAGACCCTGCGCGGCGGCGGCAAGATCATCGTCCATTGCCGCGCCGGGCTCGGCCGCACCGGCATGATCGCCGCCCGCCTGCTTGTCGAGATGGGCGTGCCGCCGGACGCCGCCATCGCCGCCGTCCGCGCCGCCCGCCCCGGCGCGATCGAGACGGCCGAGCAGGAGGAGCACGTGCGGTCGTGCAAGCCGGTCGAGGACAAGGCCTGAGCCATGTTCACGACCTTCTTTCTTGCTCTTAAGGACGCCCGGGTGCCGGTGTCGCTGACCGAGTACCTGACCCTGATGGCTGCCATGAAGGCAGGCTGCGCCAGCTACGATATCGAGGAGTTCTACTATCTGAGCCGCTCCTCGCTGGTGAAGGACGAGCGCAACCTCGACAAGTTCGACCGCGTCTTCGCCAAGTGCTTCGAGGGACTCGAGAGCGTCGATATCGCTCAGATCGCGATTCCCGAGGAGTGGCTGCGCAAGTTGGCCGAGCGGTTTCTGACCGAGGAGGAGAAGAAGAAGATCGAAGGGCTGGGCGGCTGGGACAAGCTGATGGAGACCCTGCGCCAGCGGCTGGCCGAGCAGAAAGGCCGCCATCAGGGCGGCAGCAAGTGGATCGGCACGGCCGGCACGTCGCCCTTCGGCGCCTATGGCTACAACCCCGAGGGCGTGCGGATCGGCCAGGACGGCAATCGCAATTTCCGCGCGGTCAAGGTGTGGGATCGGCGCGAATTCCGCAATCTCGACGACGATGTCGAGATCGGCACGCGCAACATCAAGGTGGCGCTTCGCCGCCTGCGCCGGTTCGCGCGCGAAGGGGCGGCGACGGAACTCGACCTGCCCGACACGATCCGCTCGACCGCGCATAACGGCGGCTATCTTGACCTCAAGATGGTGCCGGAGCGACACAATACGGTGAAGGTGCTGCTGCTGCTCGATATCGGCGGGTCGATGGACGAGCATGTGAAGGCTTGTGCCGAACTGTTCTCGGCCGCACGCAGCGAGTTCAAGCACCTGGAGACCTACTATTTCCACAACTGCCCCTACGAGCGGCTGTGGCGAGACAACCGGCGGAGGCACGACGAGACCACGCCGACCTGGCAGGTGCTGCACACCTATCCCGCGGACTGGAAGCTGATCGTGGTGGGCGACGCGACGATGAGCCCATACGAGATCGCCCAACCCGGCGGCAGCGTCGAGCATTTCAACGAAGAAGCCGGCGCGGTATGGCTCGCGCGCCTGTTCGCGACCTATCCGCACGCGGCTTGGCTGAACCCGCAGCCCGAGGACGAATGGGCGTACCACCGCTCGATCGGCATGATCCGCGCCCTGGCCGGCCATCGCATGCATCCGCTGACCCTGGGCGGTCTCGACGCGGCGATGCGGGAGCTCAACCGCTGACCGCCGCACGCAAGATCGCGCCGCCGAGCCAGACGACGGACCTTCCGCCGCCGCCGCCGGGCGGCCACGCGCAACGTCTGACTTCGCCCGCGGGCGGCACGATCCGTTACGTGCATTGGCGCGCGCTGCGCACCCCCAGCATCGGGACGGCGCTGGTCCTGCCGGGCTTCGGCGAGTTCATCGAGAAGTACCACGAAACGGCCGACGACCTGCTCGCACGCGGATTCGAGGTCTTCGTGATGGAGTGGTTCGGCCAGGGCCTGTCCACGCGACCGTTGCGCAATCGCGGCAAGGTCCACGTGCCGGACTTCGCGCGCTATCTGGTCGATCTCGGGCGTATGATCGACACGGTCCTGCCGCCGCGCGACGGCGCAAGGCCCCGGCTTGCCCTCGGGCACTCGCTCGGCGCGCACCTGCTGCTGCGCCATATGAAGGCGCATCCGCGCGCGTTCGACGTGCTGCTGTTCAGCTCCCCCCTGGCGGATATCAACTATGGGCCGATACCCCGCTGGCTCGCTCGGGCGATCGCCAGCACGGCCTGCGCGCTGGGGCTGTCGCGCGCCTATCTCTTCGGCGCGCGCGACTACGATCGCGCGCGCGTGCGCTTCGAGGACAACCGTTTGACCGCCGACCGCGCGCGGTTCCTCGAGCCCCATGCGTGGATTGCGCGCAATCCGGAGCTGGCGATCGGCGGCCCGACCTTCGGCTGGCTCAGGGCGGCGCAGCGGTCGATCGCGTTGACCGAACGGCCGGGCTTCGCGCGCGACATCCGCACGCCGATTCTGACCCTGGCGGCCTCAGGCGATCGCGTCGTCTCGGTCGCCGCTGCGCGGCGCCTGTCCAAGGAACTCGCCAACGCGACGCATATCGAGTTCACCGACGCGGGTCACGAATTGCTGCAGGAGCGCGATTCGGTGCGAGCGCTCGTGTGGCAGCAGATCGACGGGTTTCTCGGCCTGTCGGCGAACGTCAGCCGCCCCGGGGCGGCCATTGCGGTGCGTTGAGAACGCTCTCCGCGAGGCTGTCGAGCCGGTCCGCCGCAGCCAGCAGCCTGCCCGCGGCATAGGGCGCGCGGTCGGCAAGATAGGGCGGGGAAGTCACGAGCTCGCGCAGCTCGCTCGCCACCTGCACCAGATTGCGCGCCACCGCGCTGTCCAACGCGATCATCATGCGCGAATCCTACCGGTGCAGGGCTACGCCCGCATGACGCGCCGATGACGAAAACGTAAACGCGGCGGTTTGGGTCCGCTCAGCCCAGCGCCTTCTTCAGGTTCTGGTCGATCGTGTCGAGGAAGGGCTGGGTGTTGAGGAAGGGCGCCTTCGGGTCGATCAGGATCGCCAGATCCTTGGTCATCTTGCCCGATTCCACCGTGTCGATGCAGACCTTCTCGAGCGTCTTGGCGAAGTGCTGCAGCTCGGGCGTGTTGTCGAACTTGCCGCGGTACCACAGCCCTTGCGTCCAGGCGAAGATCGACGCGATCGGGTTGGTCGAGGTCTGCTTGCCGGCCTGGTGGTCGCGGTAGTGGCGCGTGACCGTGCCGTGCGCGGCCTCGGCCTCGACGGTCTTGCCGTCGGCGGTCATCAGCACCGAGGTCATCAGGCCAAGCGAGCCAAATCCCTGGGCCACCGTGTCGGACTGCACGTCGCCGTCATAGTTCTTGCAGGCCCATACATAGGCGCCTTCCCACTTCAGGGCCGATGCCACCATGTCGTCGATCAGTCGGTGCTCGTAGACGATGCCCTTGGCCTTGAACTGGTCCTTGAACTCCCTGTCGAAGACTTCCTGGAAGATGTCCTTGAAGCGCCCGTCATAGACCTTGAGGATCGTGTTCTTGGTCGAAAGATAGACCGGCCAGCCCAGATTGAGGCCGTAGTTGAAGCAGGCCTGGGCGAAGTCGCGGATCGAATCGTCCAAATTGTACATGCCCATCGCCACGCCGGCGCCGGGCGCGTCAAACACCTCGTAAGTCACGGGCTTGCCGCCGTCGGCCGGCGTGAAGGTCATCGTCACCTTGCCCTTGCCCGGAAACTTGAAGTCGGTGGCGCGGTACTGGTCGCCGAAGGCGTGGCGGCCGATCACGATCGGCTTGGTCCAGTTCGGCACCAGGCGCGGCACGTTCTTGCAGATGATCGGCTGGCGGAAGATCGTGCCGCCCAGGATGTTGCGAATCGTTCCGTTGGGCGAGCGGTACATCTTCTTGAGGTTGAATTCCTTGACCCGCGCCTCGTCGGGGGTGATGGTCGCGCACTTGATGCCGACGCCGTACTTCTTGATGGCGTTGGCGGCGTCGACCGTGACCTGATCATCGGTCTTGTCGCGATACTCGATGCCCAGGTCGTAGTATTCGATCTTGATGTCGAGATAGGGCAGGATCAGTTTGTCCTTGATGAACTTCCAGATGATTCGCGTCATCTCGTCGCCGTCGAGATCGACGACCGGCGTCTTAACCTTGATCTTGGCCATGTCCGTAGGGACTCCCCTCGAAAAGCGCGGCGCACCATAGCCGCGCGGGCCGCGGCAATCAATCCGCGCGCCCGCGGGGCCTGGGGCCCGGCCGCCTCACATCAGCTTCTCTTTCGGCTCCACTTTCGGCCGCGGTGCGGCGGCCAGGGCCTCGAACAGGCGGTCGACCCCGTCGACGACGGTATAGAGACGGCGTGTCTCGGGCCTGGCGTAATTTTCGGCGATCACGTGATCGAGCAGCGCGGTCAACGGCTTCCAGTACCCGGCCACGTCGACCAGGAGGATCGGCTTGTCGTGCAGCCCAAGCTGGCGCCAGGTGATCATCTCGAACGCCTCGTCCAGCGTGCCGTAGCCTCCGGGCAGTACGGCGAAGGCGTCGGAGAGGTGGAACATGCGCTCCTTGCGCGTGTGCATCGAGGTGCAGACCACAAGTTCGCTCACGCCGCGATGGCCGACCTCGAGGTCGTCCAGGTGCTTCGGAATGACGCCGATCACCTTCCCGCCCGCATTGAGCGCCGCATCGGCGCAGATCCCCATCAGGCCGACCATCCCGCCGCCATAAACGAGCGTCACGCCACGCTTGGCTAGCATCGTGCCAAGTTGCTGCGCGGCGGCGCGGTGGGCCGGCTTGCCGCGGCTGGACGAGCCGCAATACACACACAAGGATCGTATGGAAGTCATTGTCATTCCTGTATTTTTCTTGGCCGACGCAACTCGGTGGCCGCCTCGCGCCGCAGGCCCGTCGTCCCGGCCGTATATAGTCGGCGTCCGCCCTCTGCGGAAGCCCTACGGGACGGTCGCGCCGCTCGCGCCGTAGCCCATGCAGCTTCGTTGCCATCGCGGTTGCGTTCTGGCATGGTCCGCGCGCTTTTCGCGGGGGGACCCGGCCATTCGCCTTGGCCGGGGCCGTTTCCGACTGAAATCAGGACATAGAGGGTCGATTCGATGATCTACTTCGTGATCGTGTGCGGGCTGCTCGCGATCGTCTACGGTATCGTCGTTGGTCGCGCAGTGATGGCTGCCGACGCCGGCACCCCGCGCATGCAGGAAATCGCCGGCGCGGTGCAGGAAGGCGCCAGCGCCTATCTGCGCCGCCAATACACGACGATCGGCATGGTGGGGATCGTGGTGCTGATCGTGCTCGGCCTGTTCCTGGGCGGCTGGGCCGCGGGCGGGTTCCTGCTTGGAGCGGTCCTGTCGGGCGCGGCCGGTTTCATCGGCATGAACGTGTCGGTGCGGGCTAACGTACGCACGGCCGTCGCCGCGCAGAAGAGCCTGGCCGAGGGGCTCGACCTTTCGTTCAAGGCGGGCGCCATCACCGGCATGCTGGTGGCGGGCCTGGCCCTGCTGGGCGTGGTGGTCTATTACGTCGTTCTGCTTGGCGCGGGCGTGCCAAGCCGCACGCTGGTCGACTCGCTGGTTGCGCTCGGGTTCGGCGCCTCGCTGATCTCGATCTTCGCGCGCCTGGGCGGCGGGATCTTCACCAAGGGCGCCGACGTGGGCGCCGACCTGGTCGGCAAGGTCGAGGCGGGCATTCCCGAGGACGACCCGCGGAACCCCGCGGTGATCGCCGACAACGTGGGCGACAACGTGGGCGACTGCGCCGGCATGGCGGCCG
>CAYMTM010000268.1:0-5737 GCA_964393375.1 uncultured Rhodospirillaceae bacterium | reverse complement strand
CGCGCACTTCGTGGTTTGCCAGCAGCTCGCGGCCGCTGCCGGACATGGTGATCTTGCCGTTCACCATGACATAACCGCGATGGGCGAGCCTTAGCGCGTGGAAGGCGTTCTGCTCGACCAGAAAGATCGTCATCCGCTGGCGCGAATTGATCTCGCGGATGATCTGGAAGATCTGCTTGACGATCATCGGCGCCAGGCCAAGCGACGGCTCGTCAAGCAGCAGCAGGCGCGGCCGGCTCATCAGCGCGCGGGCGATGGCCAGCATCTGCTGCTCGCCGCCCGACAGCGTGCCGCCGCGCTGCGCCTGGCGTTGCTTGAGGATCGGGAACAGGCTGAACGCCTGCTCCAGGTCCTGGGCGAAATTCGCGGGGTCGCCCGCCAGCGCGCCCATCTGGAGGTTTTCCAGCACGGTCATGCGCGGGAAGATGCGCCGGCCCTCGGGCGCCTGGGCGATGCCGTTGCGCATGATCAGGTGCGTGGGCATGTGCGTGATGTCGCGGCCGTCGAACATGATGCGTCCGGCGGACGCCTGCGGCGTGCCGCAGATCGTCATCAAAAGCGTCGATTTGCCGGCGCCGTTGGCGCCGATCAGGGTGACGATTTCGCCTTCCTTGACCTCGAGGTCGACGCCGCGCAGCGCCTCGATATGGCCGTAGAAGGTGCGGACGCCCTGGACCGACAGCATGGCGTTCACAGACGCCCCTCCTCGGCCAGGTCGGCCGCTACTTCGGGCGGCAGTTCCTCCTCTTCGCCCTCGCCCAAATAGGCGCGGATCACCGCCGGGTCGTTGCGCACCTCGGCCGGCGTGCCGTCGCTGATCTTGCGCCCGTAGTCCAGCACGACCACGTGGTCGGAGATCTTCATCACCACGGTCATGTCGTGCTCGATCAGCAGCACGCCAATCTTGTGCTCGTCGCGGATGAACAGCAGGAGCTCGTTGAGTTCCTGCGACTCGCGAGGGTTCAAGCCGGCGGCGGGTTCGTCGAGACACAGGAGCCGCGGCTCGGTGCACATCGCGCGGATGATCTCCAGCCGGCGCTGGGCGCCATAGGGAAGGTTGCCGGCGTTTTCGTCCGCGCGGTCGGCAAGGCCGATCCGGTCGAGCCAGTAGCGGGCAAGCTCGACCGCCTTCTGCTCGGCGTGACGATAGCCGGCGGCGCCGAACAGGCCGGTAACGGTGAAGCCCGATGCGCGCATGAGCTTGTTGTGCTGCGCCACGATCAGGTTCTCCAGCACCGACATGCGCGGAAACAGCCGGATGTTCTGGAAAGTGCGCGCCACCCGGGCGTGCTGGCCGATGCGGAAGCCTTCCATCTGCTCCAGCAGGAACTCGCCGCCGCCCGGCGGACGCAGGGTCAGGCGGCCGACCGTCGGCTTGTAGAAGCCTGTCAGGCAATTGAAGACGGTTGTCTTGCCGGCGCCGTTCGGCCCGATGATCGCGGTGATGTGCTGGTTGCGCGCCTGGAACGACACGTCGTCGATCGCCACCAGACCGCCGAAACGCATGGTCAGATGCTCGACCGTCAGCAGCGGCAACGCGCCGGCCGCGCCGGCCTGGGGCTGCGCCATTGCCGCGGTCATGCGTGGCCCTTGCGCGGATTGAGGCGGATCGTGGGCTCGCGATGCGCCAGCAAGCCCTCGGGGCGCCAGATCATGATGAGCACCATCAGCCCGCCGAAGGCGAGCATGCGGTAGGTCGACAAGTCTCGGAACCACTCCGGCCCGCCGATCAGCACGATTGCCGCGATCACCACGCCGATCTGGCTGCCCATGCCGCCCAGCACGACGATCGCCAGGATGATCGCCGACTCCAGGAAGTTGAAGCTTTCCGGGCTGATGAAGCCCTGGCGGGTGGCGAAGAACGAACCGGCGAAACCGCCGAACATCGCGCCGATGGCGAAGGCGGTCAGCTTGGTATTGGTCGGGTTGATGCCGAGCGCCCGGCAGGCCGTCTCGTCCTCGCGCAGCGCCTCCCACGCCCGCCCGATCGGCAGCTTGCGGATGCGCAAGGTGAACCAGTTGGTGATCAGGGCCAGCAGGAGGATGATGTAGTAGAGGTAGATCTGGCGATGCGCGGGCGAGAATTCGAGATTGAAGAACTCGTGAAATGAGGTGGTACCCTCCGGCGGGTTGGCGGTGAACGGCAGCCCGAAGAAGCTCGGCCGCGCGATGCCGCCGATCCCCTGGGCGCCGCCGGCGAGCTCTGCCCAGTTCAGCAGGATGATGCGGATGATCTCGCCGAAGCCCAGCGTGACGATCGCCAGGTAGTCGCCCCGCAGGCGCAGCACCGGGAAGCCGAGCAGAATGCCGAAGCTGGCGGCCAATGCGCCCGCAACCGGCAACGTCTCCCAGAAATTCAGGCCCAGCTTCACCGAGAAGACGGCGTAGGTGTATGCGCCGACCGCATAGAATGCGACATAGCCGAGGTCGAGCAGGCCGGCGAGGCCGACCACGACGTTGAGGCCCCACCCGAGCATGACGTAGGTGAAGATCAGGATGCCGAGGTCGACCAGGCGCTTATCGTCGATCGCCAGGGCATAGAACGGCAGCACGACTGCGATGCCGACGAAGGCAGGGCCCAGATAGACTCCGAGCCGCGCCACCGCGGCGCCAAGCCCCGTGCCCGCCTCACGCGCCGCCGCCCGCGCGGCCGCGCCGCCGCTTCGCCAGACCGCCCAGCCGCGCACCGCCACGGCCACCACGACGATCCAGGTAAACCAGCCCAGCACCTGGTATTCGTCGGCCACCAGATGGGTGAGCGAAGCCAGCAGCCACAGCGCCGCCAGGAAACTGCCCAGCGCCGCAAGCGTCCGCGCCTGGGTCGGGCCCTGCTCCGCCAGCGCCACCGCAAGCTTGCCCAGAAACAGCACGCCGACCGCGTAGAGCATCGGGCCGAAGCGCGTCTGCAGGACGCTGGTGGACCCCTGGTCGTGAATATGGAAGCCGACCAGCGGAATGGCGAGGGCAAGCGACACAGCGGCAAATGCCGCCGCATCCTTGACGATGGCCGGGAAGCTGCGCCCGGCAGCCGCGCGCGTGCCCTCGACGGCGGCTACCATCTCAGACCTTCTCGATCTCGGGCTTGCCGAGCAGCCCGGTCGGCCGGAACACCAGCGCCATCACCAGGATGGCGAAGGCCGCCACGTCCTTGTACTCGACGCTAAAATAGGCCGACCAGAACACTTCGATCAGCCCGATCAGCATTCCGCCCAGCATGGCGCCCGGCAGCGAGCCGATCCCGCCCAGGACGGCGGCGCTGAACGCCTTGATGCCGGCAAGGAAGCCGACATAGAAGTCGATGATTCCGTAGTAGAGGAGCCAGATCATGCCCGCGACGGCCGCAAGCGCCGCGCCCATGATGAAGGTCAGCGAAATCGTCTTGTCGACGTCGACGCCCAGCAGCCGTGCCATGCGCATGTCCTGCTCGCAGGCCCGCTGGTTGCGGCCGAGCGCCGTGCCGCCGATCAGCATGGTGAAACCGGCCATCAGGACCACCGTCAGCACGACGATGATGATCTGCATGTAGGTGATCTGGACCGTGAACCCGTCCTGCTCCATCACCACGAAATAGTCGCGGATCAGCACCGAGCCGACCGCCTTGTTGCGCGCGCCCTGGAGGAGTTGCACGTAGTTCTGCAGAAAGATCGACATGCCGATGGCCGAGATCAGCGGCGCCAGGCGGTTCGATGTCCGCAATGGTCGATAGGCCACGCGCTCGACCGCCCAGCCGTGCAGGGCGGTGAAGAACATCGCGATCAGCAGCATCAGCAGAAGCGCCAGCGGCACCCAGGTGACGCCCAGCACCCCCAGCACCAGGAAGGTGATGATGGTCACGAACCCGCCGATCATGAAGATGTCGCCGTGGGCGAAATTGACCATGCCGATGATGCCGTAAACCATCGTGTAGCCGATGGCGATCAGGCCGAAGATCGAGCCCAGAACGACGCCGTTGATCAGCTGCTGCAGAAAATACGCCATTGCCCCCTTGTTCCCTCGCGACCGTTCTTCGCGGCCGCTGCGACGACCTCATCACGTCGCCGTCAACAGCAATTCCCACACCCGCCGCGACCGTTAACGGCGCGGCCGGCACAGCTTTCCCCCTAAGGCGGCGCAGACCCTATATTGCCCCGTGGTCGCCCGCAAGTCGGGCAAGACGTGACAGCAATGCTTGCCTTCTTGCCAGTTGCAGAGAGGTCACGCCACGGTGCCGCCGGACCCTCCCGCCGGGCCGCGGCCATCCCCCTCCCGGCGCCTGGCAAGAACATACTCAAGCCGCCGCAAGGCAAGCTGCTGCAGGCTGTACTGGCTGGCCGATGCCGCGCCGGTCACCGACACCTCGACCATTGTAACGGGGTCGATCGCCGTGACCTTGACGTAGTTGCCGACCTGCTGGAACTCGAAATACACCTCGGCCATGGCCCTGCCCGCACCGCGCCCTGAGGCCAATATACCAATATACCCTGAGACGCCCTTGGTTTGCGCGCTCCCAACCCCGGCCTATAATCCCTGGGCGTTCTCCACCCCCCGGAAGGCCACTTGTCATGACAGCCGTCACCGCGCCCAAAACCAGCACGAAATCGCCCGGCAAGGTCGATTTGGGCCCGTTCCAGTGGGAGGACCCCTTCCTGCTGGAGGACCAGCTTAGCGAGGACGAACGCGCGGTGCGCGACGCCGTGCGGGAGTATTGCCAGGAAAAGCTGATGACCCGCGTGCTGGAGGCGAACCGCCACGAGCGGTTCGACCGCGCGATCATGAACGAGATGGGGGCGCTGGGCATGCTGGGGTCGACGATCCAGGGCTATGGCTGTGCGGGCGTCAGCTATGTCTGCTACGGGCTGGTGGCGCGCGAGGTGGAGCGGGTCGATTCGGGCTACCGTTCGGCGATGAGCGTGCAGTCCTCGCTGGTGATGCATCCGATCAACGCCTATGGCAGCGAGGAGCAGCGCCGGAAGTACCTGCCCAAGCTCGCGACCGGCGAATGGGTGGGATGCTTCGGCCTGACCGAGCCCGATCACGGTTCCGACCCGGGCGGCATGAAGACGCGGGCGCGCAAGACCGCCGGCGGCTATGTGCTCAAGGGCGCCAAGATGTGGATCACGAACTCACCGATCGCCGACGTGTTCGTGGTATGGGCCAAGGACGACGCCGGCGAGATCCGCGGCTTCATCCTGGAGAAGGGCATGAAGGGGCTGTCGGCGCCCAAGATCGAGGGAAAGTTCGCGCTGCGCGCTTCGATCACCGGCGAGATCGTGATGGACGACGTCGAAGTCCCGGAAGCCAACCTGCTGCCCAACGTGAAGGGCCTCAAGGGTCCGTTCGGCTGCCTGAACCGCGCGCGCTACGGCATCGCCTGGGGTGCGATGGGCGCGGCCGAATTCTGCTGGATGCGCGCGCGCGACTACACCTTGAACCGCAAGCAGTTCGGCCGGCCGCTCGCCGCCAACCAGCTGGTGCAGAAGAAGCTCGCCGACATGCAGACCGAGATCGCGCTGGGGCTGCAGGCGGCCTTGCGCGTCGGGCGGCTGATGGACGAGCACCGCGCCGCGCCCGAGATGATCTCGCTCATCAAGCGCAACAACTGCGGCAAGGCGCTGGACATCGCGCGGGTCGCCCGCGACATGCATGGCGGCAACGGAGTCGCCGACGAGTTCCATGTCATCCGCCACGTGATGAACCTGGAAGCGGTCAATACCTACGAGGGCACGCACGACATCCACGCGCTGATCCTCGGCCGCGC
>CAYMTM010000267.1:0-5873 GCA_964393375.1 uncultured Rhodospirillaceae bacterium | reverse complement strand
CTAGCCGCGCGCAGCCGGTGCGGCCGCCTGGTTCAGCACCATCACGTCCACGCGGCTGTAGGCGAACTCGATGCCCTGCTCGGCGAAGGCCTTGGCGATGGCGAAGCGCAATGCGTTGCCGGCGGGGATGATGTGCGCCAGCTCGGCCACGAACACCCTGAGCTCGAAGTCCAGCGACGAGGCGCCGAAATTGGCGAAGACCACCAGGGGCTGCGGCAGCGACAGCACCAGCTTGTTCGCCCGCGCGCAGGCCATCAATACCTCGCTGACCTTGGCCGGATCGGTGCCATAGACGACGCCGAGCTTGATGTCGACCCGCGACGTACCGTTCTTGTGCGTCAGGTTGATCACCGGCGCCGAGACGATCATCGAGTTCGGCACGATCACCGTGGCACCCTCGTTGGTCTCGACTTCCGTCGCGCGCACGTTGATCGCGCGGACCTGCCCGGTCTGATCGCCGACCTTGATGACGTCGCCGACCTTCACCGGCCGCTCGGCCAGCATGATCAGGCCCGACACGAAGTTGTTCACGATGTTCTGCAAGCCGAAACCGATGCCGACGCCCAGCGCGCCGGCGACCAGCGCGACGCTGCTGAGGTCGATTCCCATCGCGGAAACGCCGACCAAAATCGCGACGGTGAAGCCCAGATAGCCGACGCCGGTGCGGATCGAATCCTGTGCGCCGCTGTCCAGCCGCGTCTGCGGCAGCACGCGGTCCGAAAGGAAACGCTGCAGCAGCCGCGTCGCCAGCAGCATGCCGAAGAACACGATGACGCCGACCAGGACGTTGCCGGGCGCGATCGTGTAGCGGCCGATATTCACGCCGGTCAGGATCCGGCGCAGCCATGCGGCCAGGTCGTCCAGGCTGACGCCCCAGATCGTCAGGAGCACCAGCAGCCCGACGAAGCCGAAAACCGCATCGCCCACGATCTGCAGCCAGGCATGCAGCCGTTCCGCCTGGCCTTCGTCCACCAGCACCGTCTCGCGCGCCCACCGGCCCGGTCGCGTGCCGGGGTCCAGGAGCACGGTCATCACCTCGCGGCCGAGCGCCCGCAGCGCCAGATAGGAGACCATCAGCAGCGCGGTCCAGACCAGCCCGTTGACCAGATAGTCCGCGAATGCCGCGTAGCCGGCCAGCGCCGTCAGCGGCACCATCAGCAGCAAGATCGAGGCCGCCAATCGGACCTTGAGCCAGCGAATGGCGGTGGGCGGCGCCGCGGCCGGCGCCTGGTCCGGCTCGCCCTCGACGGCGACCGGTTCGCGCTCCCGCGGCAGCCGCGCCGTCGGCACCCACAGCCCGGGCCGCATGACGCCGAACAGGGTCAGCGCGATGGCGGTGTTCGATACGAACCCGTAGACGGCACCCAAGGCCTCGGTGACGCCGAGGGTGGAGGCCATCAGGTCGAGCGCGATATCGAGCGAAAACAGGACCACCAGCAGCTTCATGCGCCGGCTCAGCGCACGCGCGCGCGCGTCGTCCACCTCGATCAGCCGCCATGCGCGGTCCTTGGGTGCCAGCGCGGCGGAAACGATCCCGGCCGCGATGAAGGCGAAGGCAAGGGCGAATGTCGCGCCGGTGACCACCTCGAACGCCCTGCCGGCGACAATTCCGCGCGCCTGGGCGTGCCACAAGAGTCCAAGGACCAGCAGCGCCGGCAACAGGCCGATCGCCACGCCCTCCGCTGTAGCGGCGCCGAGCCGGCGTGCGTAGCTGGGGTGGGGCAGCGCGGGGTCCCGGCCGAACGTGCGCGCGATCCAGTGCCGCACGGGGCCGGCCACGACGACGCCGAGCGCGATCGTCACGAAGAGTGTGGCCAGCGACTTCGGCCACTGGTCGGGCGCAAGCAGCAAGTGCAAGAGCTGCACGAACTGGGCCACACCGCTCGCGGCCGCCTGCCGAAACTCGCTGGCGGCATGCTGCAGGACGCTGGGAAGGATGGGGATCGGCCCGGCCTGCAGCAGCCGTTCGGCAAACGCCGTATGCTCGGCCGCCGAGAGCTGGGATAGCAGCTGGTCGGCGCGACGGACGCCAAGCTCAGCCTGGCGGGCGCGGCCCTCGTAGATCGCAAGCTGCTCGCCCAATTCCTTGCGCTGGGTCGCCACGCCTTGCGGCTCGGGCGGCGCATCGGCCGCCGGCGGCGGGCCGAGAGCGTCGAGCAAACCGCGAACCGCTTGCGCCTGGGCTTCCTGCGCCTGCTTCTGGGCCAAGGCCGCTTCGCGCAAGTTGGTGAGGTCATCGCGGTAGTTTCGCGCCTCCGCCGAGGTCATTCCCGGCCGCGCGATGGCGAGCGTCAGCCGGTCGAGCCGCAGCAGCCAGTCGGCCGCCATCTGGGCGAACGGGCGCTCGCCGCCCGCCTGCTGCGCGGTCGCAGCAAGACCGGCGGCAAGCCAGAGCGCGGCGCCCGTCAGGGCGGCGAGAAGTACCGTGGGTCGGATCATGGCCGGATGCTGGGACAAAGACAAAACAAGTCTATCATGCCTGCGATCAGGGCAGAATCATGACGCCGCCCGGCACGGACCGCCGGCACCCTGGACCTGGGCGGCCGACGGTTCGAAATCGCGGCCGGCGACATGTATGCCTTCGAGCGACCGAGGCAACGCTTCAAGGTGATCGACCGCCGGTAGGCGGAACGGCTGATCCGGCGTGTCGGCCAGCCGGGGCCGTCCCCGCCTCGCCGACTACGGCCTTGCCGGTCGGCGAAGCGCGACGCTAATGTCCTGCCCCATCAACGCGGCGCCGGCGACTGGCGCATGTCCAAATCTCCGGTTGGGGGAGCACGATGAAGCTGTTGCGTTACGGGGCCAAGGGTCGCGAGAAGCCGGGGCTGTTGGATTCGACCGGCGCGATCCGCGATCTGTCCAGGGTCGTCAAGGACATCGACGCCGACGCGCTGTCGCCGGCAGGGCTGCGGAAGCTCAGGAAGCTGAAGCCCGAGAAGCTGAAGAAGGTTGCGGGCAAGCCGCGCCTGGGAACGCCGGTCAAGCCGACCGGCAAGCTGATCTGCGTCGGATTGAACTACGCCGATCACGCCGCCGAGGCCGGCGTGCCGGTGCCGAAGGAGCCGGTGCTGTTCATCAAGACCGCCAACGCCTATGCCGGGCCGAACGACAAGATCCAGTTCCCGCGCGGTGCCACCAAGATGGACTGGGAGGTCGAGCTCGCCGTGGTGATCGGCAAGAAAGCGCGCTACGTGTCGAAGGAGAAGGCGCTGAGCCATGTCGGCGGCTACACGATCTGCAACGACGTCTCCGAGCGCGCGTTCCAGATCGACCGCGGCGGCAGCCAGTGGACCAAGGGCAAGTTCTGCGACGGCTTCGCCCCGATGGGCCCCTACCTGCTGACGTCCGACGAAGTGAAGGACCCGCAGGCGCTCGACCTGTGGTGCGATGTCAACGGCCAGCGCATGCAGAGCGGCAACACACGCACGATGATCTTCGACGTCGCGACTATCGTCAGCTACATCAGCGACTTTATAACGCTGGAGCCCGGCGACGTGATCATCACCGGCACGCCGCCCGGCGTCGGCATGGGCAAGAAGCCCGAGCCGATCTGGCTCAAGCCCGGCGACGTGGTCACGCTGGGCATCTCCGGCATGGGCGAGCAGCGCCAGGTCTGCGTGGGCTTCGCGAACAAGTAGCGCGGCTAGCGGCGCAGCACCGCCACCGCCTCGATCCGGGCCGACCACAGGAACTGGTCGATCGGAACGACGCGCTCGATCGCGTAGCCGCCCTCGACCAGGGTGCGCAGATCGCGCGCGAACGTCGCCGGGTCGCAGCTCACGGCGATCACCGTGTGCGGCTTGGCGCGTGCGACCTCCCGCGCCTGGGCCGAGGCGCCGGCGCTCGGCGGGTCGAAGACGACGGCGGCGTAGCGCGCGAGTTCGTCCGGCAGGAGGGGCCGGCGCATCAGGTCGCGGTGCGCGGTCGTGACGCGGCCGAGCGCGGCACGTCGCGCGGCCTGGCCGAGGGCGGCGATCGCCTGGGCATCGCCGTCGACCGCGTGCACGGCGCGCGTGGCGGCGATCGGCAGGCTCAAGGTGCCGCAGCCGGCGAAGAGATCGGCGACCGCTCCCCTGGGTGCCGCGTCCAGCGCGTCCAGCACCACGGCGCGGATCGCCGCCTCGCCGGTCGAACTTGCCTGCAGAAAGGCGTCCGGCGGCAGATCGACGGCGACGGCCCCGAATGTCACGCGTGCCGGGCGGCGCACCGCAACCGGCTCGGCCACCGGGGCCCGCCCGCCCGCGTCCGGGCGCCGCCAGCTTACGCGCGCCAGGTCCTGCGTCTCGGCCAGGCGCGTCAGACGCTCGCGGTCGCCCAGCGACGGTGGTGCCGGCAGCGTCCAGGTCACGTCGGGACCGAAATCGGTCAGAGTGACGGCGACCTGGAATGACGACGGCCTGCGGTCGGACCGCAACGCATCGAGGGCAGCCGCAGCCTGCCGGCATGGGGCCAGCAGGGCCGCGATTCCCGGTGCCGCGACCGGACATTGTGCCAGGTCGACAATCTCATGCCCCGCGCGCATGCGCAGGCCCAGCACTGCGCCGCGCGTGTCGCGCGAGCCGGCGAAGCGAACGCGCCGGCGGTCGCCCGGCGGACTGATGCGGGCGGGCTCGACGGGAAACGCGACCCCGGGGTTCAGGCGCTGGCGGTCGAGCGCCCGGATCAGCACGTCGCGTTTGACCTGGCCATAGCCCGCCTCGCCCAGGTGTTGCCAGGCGCATCCCCCGCAGGTGCCGAAGGCGGGGCAGGGTGGCTGGCGTCTGTCCGGCGCATGGGCCAGCCATTCGACGATCTCGGCCGCGACGCCGCCGGCGCGGCGCCCGCCCAGGCGCACCCGCACCCGGTCGCCCGGCGCGGTGAACGCCACGTAGACCGCGGTGTCGCCGAGCCAGCCGATCCCGTCGCCGCGCGCGCCCAGCGACGCGATCAGGAGGTCGGCCTCGGCTCCCGCGGCGGGGATCGCGCCAGTCAGGGTGTCTTCCAGGTCGCCTGCCCGGCGTCGTTGAGCAGCACGAGCCCGGGCACCTCGCCGATCAGCGACAACTGCACGCGCGGTTTGCGCTTGGCGTCGCTGAGCACGAGGCTCGGACCGGTGCCTTCGATCGCGGCCAAGCGGGTGCGCAGCTGCCCGTTGCGGTCGTAGAGCGCAATGGTCGGGCCTTCCGGCGGAAAGGCCAGCGCCGCCCCGGCCTTGCCGTTCTCGCCGTAGAGCACCAGCGACGGCCCGAAGCCCTCGACGACCGACAGGATCGCGCGGGTTCCGCCCGCCGAATCGGTGAGCACCAGCCGGCCGGTCACCAGTTCGCCGTTGGCCGCCCGCCCGGTTCCCGTCGTCCAGGCCGCGACCGCCGCCAGCGCCGCGGCGCCGGCCAGCAAGGCGAGCGTCCGGTTCTTCCGTTCCAATCGCCGCAGGCGCTCGCCCAGCCGGGCGATCTCGTTGCGCTCGTCGCTCATGCTCACTCCTCACGATCGGGCTTCCGGCCCAATTGGTTGACGCTGGCCGCGCCTCCCACGGATACTGGCCCCGCCCAGCAGGGGCCGGGAAGGGGGGAAGCGATGAAAGCGTCGGACCTGTTCGTACGCTGCCTGGAGGCCGAAGGGGTTACCCATATCTTCGGTCTTCCGGGCGAAGAGAACGCCGACCTAATGATTTCGCTGCTGGACAGCAAGATCAAGTTCGTGCTGTGCCGCCACGAGCAGGCCGCCGCCTTCATCGCCGATGCGTATGGCAGGCTGACCGGCAAGGCCGGGGTATGCCTCGGCACCCTGGGTCCGGGCGCCACCAACCTGATCACCGGGGTCGCCGACGCCAACATGGACCGCGCGCCGCTCATCGTGCTGACCGGCCAGGCCGAGACCACGCGCAGCCACAA
>CAYMTM010000266.1:0-5884 GCA_964393375.1 uncultured Rhodospirillaceae bacterium | reverse complement strand
GCGTCCCCGCGCGGCATGGCCGACGCCGGTTGCGTCGACGATGCAGCGGGTCGCGGCCGCCGCGACGCCCGCCGGCAGGCCTACCGCGTCCAGGCTGGCGGCCCAAGCACCGAGGCGCCCGGCGAAATCCGCCGCGCCGGTCATGCCCCTGCCGCCCGGACCGGCCCTGGGCTATACACAGGCACATGTTCGTCAGGCAGCTTGAGGCCTTTCGCGCCATGATGCTGGCCGGCACGGTCAGCGGGGCCGCCGCCCTGCTCGGCGTGTCCCAGCCCGCCGTCAGCCGCCTGCTCGGACGGCTGGAGAAGGAAGTCCGGATCACCCTGTTCGATCGCACCAAGGGCCGCCTGGCGCCCACGCGCGAGGCGCAGATTCTCTACAACGAGGTCGAGCGCAGCTTCGTGTCGGTCGACAAGATCCGCGAAGTTGCTGCCGATATCGGCAACGCGCGCGCCGGCCATCTGCACGTCGCCGCCATGCCGGCCGTGGGCCTGGGTTTCCTGCCCGCGGCGATCTGCGAGTTCAACTGCACCCATCCCAACGTCACGGTCACGGCCGAGGTCAACATGTCGGCCAGGGTGGAGGAGAGCGTCGCCGCCCAGCACGTCGATTTCGGCATCGGCGAGTTCCCGTTCCACCGCACGGGGCTTGAGACTGAGTTGTTCTGCCGCGCGCCGGCATACCTGGTCGTGCCGCTTGGCCACGCGCTGGCCGGGCGGTCCTATGCGCGGCCGGCCGACGTCGAGGGCCTGCCGTTCATCGCGCTGACCCGCGACCAGGTCGGCCGCCATGTCAGCGACCGCGTATTCAACCAGGCGGGCGTCGCCAGGCGCATGGTGGCGGAAACCCAGGTGAACGCGGTGATCTGCGACCTGGTGCGCCAGGGCGTGGGGGTCGGCCTGGTCGACCCCTTCACCGCCGCCGACTATGCCGGGCGGGGCATCGCCGCGGTCCCGTTCCGGCCGCGTGTCGAATTCCGCGTCGGTATTCTCTATCCGACCCACCGGCCCCTCTCGCGCGTCGCGCGCGTGTTCCTGTCGGTGCTGCGCCGCCGGCGCAACGCGCTGCTGCGCCCCGGCCAGCACCGCTAGGCAAGCTTGCCACACCGCGTAGGGGAAATGGCATTACACCATGTTATAGTACCGGCACACGGCGTTATTTGACCGCGGGCCGGCACGGCCCCTAAGGAATTGGGGGAGTTGGGGGAAGAGCGCCCGTCGGGAGCCACCGGTCCCCGCCTTCAAGGCCTTAGCGTTCAATCGAGGGGGATGGAGATCGCACCATGACAACGACAGGGAGTAACCGCTTTCATCGCCGTACGGTCCTGGGCGCGGGCGTTGCCGCCGCCGCGGCGGGACTGGCCCCGCCCTGGCTTGCGCCCTCGGCGGTGGCCGCCGCCGGCACCTTGCGCGCCGGCATCACGGGCTACAACGTCATCAACACGCTCGACCCCGGCAAGCACTCGCTGATTCCCGAAGCCTATCTGATCTGGGCGCTGTTCAACGGCCTGGTGAAGCTGAACCAGAAGATGGAGGTCGTGCCCGACCTGGCGGAATCCTTCTCGGCCAAGGACAGCGCGACCTTGGAGTTCAAGCTGCGGCGCGGCGTCAAGTTCCACGACGGCAGCGAGATGACGGCCGACGACGTGAAATTCTCGATCGAGCGGCTGCAGGACGAGAAATACGCCTCGCCGAACAAGGGCAAGGTGTCGGAGGTCAAGGAGGTCAAGATCGTCGATCCCCATACCGTCCAGGTGATCACCAAACAGCCCTTCGCGCCGCTGCTGACCTTCCTGTGCAATGCCCGCACCGGCACGCAGATCGTGCCGCGCAAGGTGGTGGAAGCGGTCGGCGCCGAAGCCTTCGGCAAGGCCCCGGTCGGCACGGGCGCCTTCAAGCTCAAGGCTTGGAAGGCGAACGAGAGCGTCACCCTGGCGGCCCACGAGGGCTATTTCGTCGCCGGCCAGCCCTCGGTCGCCACGGTCGAAGTGCCGCTGATCGCCGAGGAATCGAGCGGCGTGACGGCGCTGAAGGGCGGGCAGATCGACCTGACCTCGACCGCGCCTTTCGCCGACATCCCGACGCTCGAGCAGGACAAGACCATCAAGGTGCTGAAGCAGCCGGGCATGAACTGCCGCTTCATCTCGATCAACCACCGCAAGCCGCCGTTCGACGACGTGCATTTCCGCCGCGCGGTGTCGATGGCCTTCGACCGCAATGCGATGGTCAAGGTGGTGCTGTTCGGCGAGGGCGTGCCGAGCCATGGGCTGATCCCGCCCTCGCTCACCTATGCCTACGAGACCAAACCGCGCGCGACTTCGGTCTTCAACGCCGAACAGGCGAAGGCGGAACTGGCCAAGTCGAAATACGCGAAATTCGCGAGCGAGATTCCCGTCCTCACCTGGGGATCGAGCTGGTGGAAGCGCATCGTCGAGGTTTTCGCGTTGCAGGTGAACCAGACGCTCGGCACCAAGTTCACGGTCGAGGTGACCGAGGCGAACACGGTCTACGCGCGCAAGCGCTCGGGCGACTTCGTGGCGAGCGTGTGGGGCTGGCTGGGGCCGATCGACCCGGACGAATACGTGGGCGAGATCCTGTCGACCAAAGGCTGGCGCAACTTTTATGGCTACAGCAACGCCAAGCTCGACGCGCTCGCCGAGCAAGGCCGCTCCGAGCTTGATCTGGCAAAGCGAGGTGCGCTCTACAAGCAGGCGGAAGACATCGCGATCGAGGAGGCCGCGGTGCTGCCCTGCTTCTGCTCGAACATCCACAACCTGATGACGACAAAGGTCACGGGCTTCACCCAGCTGCCTTATTCCAACTATGGCGACCAGTTCGCCTCGATCAAGCTGGGATAGGCGGCCGCGGGCCGCGCCGGTCGCGGGCCGGGCGGCAAGGAAGGGGCGCCGATAGCAATCGGCGCCCCGTCACGCGTGGGCGAGGGGACTGCATTGCCAAGGGTTCTAGCGCACGTCGCCGGCCGTCTGGCCGGCGCCGTCCTTACCGTGCTCGCCGGCGCGCTCATCGTCTTCGTGCTGATCAAGACCGCGCCGGGCGATCCGGCGCTGGCGGTGCTTGGCGAGAACGCCGTACCCGAAGCAGTGGCCGCGTTCCGCAAGAAGCACCACCTGGACGAGCCGCTGGCGGCGCAGTTCCTGCTGTGGCTTGGCGGCATCCTGCGGCTGGATTTCGGCCTGTCGCTTACCATCGCCGGCGGCATTCCGATTTCGCAGCTCATCGCCGCGCGCCTGCCCGTCACCGCTTTTGTCGGCTGCTATGCCGTGCTGATCGCGGTTGTCGTGTCGCTCAGCATGGGTACGATCGCGGCCCTGCGGCGCGGACGCGCGGCCGACACGATTGCCACCTCGGTCGCGGTGCTCGGCATCTCGATGCCGGACTTCTGGCTCAGCTACATGCTGGTGTTCGCCCTGGCGCTGGGCTGGCGGATCTTTCCGGCCTATGGATTCGTCTCGCCGCTCGATTCCCTGGCGGGCGCGGCCTATAGCGGCTTCCTGCCGGCACTCGCGATCGCCGCGCCGATGGCGGCGGTTTTCGCGCGTATGCTGCGCACCTCGCTCCTGGAGGCCGCCAGCAAGGAATATGTCGTCGTTGCGAAGTCCTTCGGCTTCGCCGCGCCCTTCGTGTTCCTGCACTACGTGTTCCGCAACGCCCTTATTCCCTACCTGACGGTCATCGGGCTGCAGGTCCGCTACCTCCTCGGCGGCGTGGTCGTGATCGAGCGCATTTTCGGCATCCAGGGCCTGGGCTCGCTGATGGTGGACGCCGCCTTCGCACGCGACTACCCGACGGTATTGGCCTGCACGGTGGTGTTCCTCGGCATCGTGCTGCTGGTCAACGTGATCGTCGACCTGGTCTGCGTGGCCCTCGATCCCCGGCGGTCGACGTGAGCCCGCGCCTCAAGCGCCGGCTCGACCGGCTCTATCGCAGCTTCCTTGGCAATGCCACGGCCATCGCCGGCGCCGCGGTCAGCCTGCTGGTGGTCCTGGCCGCGCTGGGCGCCTCGTTGATGCCCTACGGACCGGCCGAGGCGGACTTCCTCAACCTGCTGTCGCCGCCCTCCTGGAAGCATCCGTTCGGCACCGACTCCTTCGGCCGCGACGTGCTGACCCGCGTGCTCTACGGCGCGCGCGTGTCGCTGCTGGTCAGCGCCGCCGGAGTCGCGATGGCGGCGATGGTCGGCACGGCGACGGGCATGACCGCGGCCTACAAGGGTGGCTATGCGGATTTGGTGCTCATGCGCTTCGCCGACCTGCTGTTCGCCTTTCCGGCCTTCGTGCTGGCGCTGTTCCTGATGGTCGTGCTGGGCTTCGGCACGGTCAACGTGTCGGTGGCGATCGCGCTGACCTACTTCCCGATCTTCGCGCGCCTGGCGCGCAACATGACGATGCTGGTGCGCGAGGAGCCTTACATCCAGGCGGCGCGGCTGATGGGCCAGTCCACCCCGCGCATCCTCGCGCGCGAGATCCTGCCGAACATCGCGGCGCCCTTGATCGTGCAGGCCACGATCGGCGTGGCCTTCGGCATCATCATCGAGGCGGGCCTGAGCTTCCTGGGCGTAGGCGTGCAGCCGCCGACACCTTCGCTGGGGGTCATCATGGCCGACGGGCGCGAGTATTTCCAGCGCGGGCCCTGGGTGCTGACCCTCACGGGCCTCGCGATCTCGGTGGCGCTGCTCGGCTTCAACCTGTTCGGCGACGGTTTGCGCGACATGATGGACCCGCGGCTGCGCCAGCGAGCCGAGCAATGACCCAGCCGGTGCTCGAAGTGCGCGACCTGCGCACCGCCTTCGCGCTACAGGGCGGGGCGATCGAGGTGGTGCGCGGCGTCGATCTTCAAGTCGCGCCGGGCGAGGTGCTGGGGCTGATCGGCGAATCCGGCTCGGGCAAGACCGTGACCGGCCTTTCCCTGCTGCGCCTCCTGCCCGCGAACGCCACCGTGCGCAGCGCGGCGATGCGCTTCAAAGGCCAGGATCTGCAGGCGATGGACGACCAGGCGTTCCAGGAGCTGCGCGGCCGGCGCTTGGCGATGATCTTCCAGAACCCCGTGGGCGCCTTCAACCCGGCCAAGCGCGTGGACTGGCACCTGCGCGAAGCGATCCGCCGGCGCGCCGGCAAGGACAGCGGCTGGGCCGCGGCGGCGCACTCGGCCCTGCGCGCCGTGGGAATCCCCAGCCCCGAGCGCGTGCTGCGCCTCTATCCGCATCAACTCTCGGGCGGCATGGCGCAGCGTATCCTGATTGCGCTGGTGCTGGCGCTGGAGCCCGACCTGATCGTGGCCGACGAGCCAACAACCAATCTGGACAACATCGTCGAGCGTCAAATCCTGGCGCTATTCCGCAGGTTGCAGGACCGCATCAATGCGGCCTTCATCTTCATCACCCACGACATGACCGTGGCGGCCGCGCTGTGCCACCGCATTGCGGTGATGTATGCCGGCGAGATCGTCGAGGTCGGCCCGACCGGGGCGGTGTTCGCGGCGCCGCGCCACCCCTACACGCAGGGGCTGATCGCCACGGCGACGGCGCTGCAGCAGAAGGCCGAGCGCCTGCAGGAGATCAAGGGCGAAATGCCGAACCTGGCGGCCCCGCCCCCGGGCTGCCTGTTCGCACCGCGCTGTCCCGAGGCGATGGACCGCTGCCGTGCCGCGCCGCCGCCCAGCTTCGGCGCAGCGCCGCACCTGGTGCGCTGCTACCTGGCGGAGGGGGCATGAACGCGGCGCCGGAGATGCTGATGCGGCTCAGCAACCTGTCAGTCGCCTTTCCCGGGCGCGGGCAGGAGGCGGGGAGGTCGCGGCACTTCAAGGCCGTCGACGACGTGACGCTCGATATCCGTGCGGGCGAGGTGCTGGGCATCGTCGGCGAATCA
>CAYMTM010000265.1:0-5993 GCA_964393375.1 uncultured Rhodospirillaceae bacterium | reverse complement strand
CAGAAGCGCCTGCGCACGACGATGCTCTACGTCACCCACGACCAGGCCGAGGCCCTGGCGCTGGCCGACCGCGTGGCGGTGATGGACGGCGGCAAGCTGGTGCAGCTCGCCGAGCCGCGCACGCTCTACCGCGAGCCTGCGACGGCGATGGTCGCGGGCTTCATCGGCAAGGGCGGGGTCGTGCCGGCCCGGGTCGTCGAGCCGCGCGCGGACGGCCACGCCTTGGTCGACGTGCTGGGGGCGCTGGCGACGCTGCGCGCGCCTGCCGATGCGAAGCCAGGCCCGGTCCGCGTGCTGCTGCGCCCGGAGGACCTCGCGCTCAGCTCGGGCGAGGGCATCGCCGCGACGGTGAAGCGCACGATCTACCAGGGCGCCGAAAACGCGATCGAACTTTCCCCCGCCGCGGCGCCGGCGGAGAGGCTGCTGTGGTTCGCCCCGCCGATGGCCTCGCCGAAACAGGGCGAGACGGTGCGCCTTCGCGTCAGCGACGGTTGGGTGATCCCGGGGTGAGCGGTCGCCGTCAGGGACGATACACGTCGCATCTGGATCGATCTGGACCTACGGCAAAAAACCCTCAGCATGGCAAATCGTCTCGACGATAGTGGCTCGGGGATGTATTGACACGATCCAGTTGTTCACGGTATGTTCTTAAAGGTGGCAAATTGGCTGGACAGCGGCGGTGACCGGCAAATGGGGCGGTGCCATGAGCTTCGAAATCATGGTCAGCGCGTTCAGGGATGAGGACAGCTTCCACTCTCCCGTCGCCGGGCTACGACGCCGCTTCTCTCCCCACTATGAAGTTGATCGCGACGGAACCTGGAAGCTCCGGTTCGACGAGAGGCCTTGTTTGGCTAGGGTCTAGGTCGAAGAGGGAGATCGCGTCTCCGGCTTTTACGTGGGCAGGCCGCCAGACTACCAAGTGTTCTGGGACGTCATCGCCGGCATCCTGCGCGATCTTCCCTGTGCGCTCTACTGGTCGCGCACCAAGTATCGCGCGTACATGTGAAGCCTCGATCTTCTGCCCCATTTGCCGCCGGATTTCGTGGAGACATTCGGCATTCCGTTCGTATGCACGAATGGAGCGAAGATCCGGCAATAGGTCCACGAGAACTCCTGAACCGGTTTGCGTCGGCAATGACGCCGCCCGCGGGCGCTTGGTGCTGTCCTCGTTCAGCTATGCGGGAGAATGCATGGAACAACGCCTCGGCTTCGTGACGCTCGGCGCCGCCGATCTCGAACGAAGCCGGACCTTCTACGAAAGGCTCGGCCGGAAACAGTCGATGAATGGCGCGTCAGGGGTGGCGCTCTTTCGGCGCGGCGACTTCGCCGAACGCGCCGTCAGAAAACCAGCACCTTGTCAGCCCGGACCGTCGCGGCCGCAAGCGCGTCCATCGTGCTGCGGCGCGCGCCCTCGATCGCGTCGCCGTCGCCCATGCCGCGCGCATCCATGCAGGTGCCGCAGATCAGCACCTCGGCCTTTGCCGCGGTCAGCCGGCCGAGCATGCGTTCGATGTTGTAGTAGCCTTCCGGCGTCTTCTGGCCGCGCCGGGCGCAGGAAACCGCGTCGGCCATGAGGAACACCGTGACCGACTCGCCGCCGCCCGCTTTGGCCAGCGCGAGCGCCAGGCGCAGCGCGTTATAGCTGCGCTCGCTGCCATAGGGCGGGTCGTTGAGGATTAGGAGGGATTTCATCGGCCAGTTCGCGCGGTATTTCTTTATATACGATAGGCCGTCGCCCGGGCCGCGCATTGACGCAGGTCAACGGGCCCTGGCGCGCGCTACAGGACGGTCGTCGCGACCGCGGCCGGTCGCCGCAGTTCGAACCTGACCCACAGCGCGGCCGTCAGCAGCGCCATCGCGCCGGCCTGGTGCAGCGCGGCGAGCGGGATCGGTACGATCAGCAGCAGGGTCGCGATGCCGAGCGCGACTTGGAGCGATGTTAGGAGAAGGAGGGCAATTGCGGCGCGGCACGTCGCCTCATGGTTCGACAGGCTCACCATGAGGACTCCCCTTTTCTCCTCGCCCTGAGTCTGTCGAAGGGCGCCTTCGGTCTGCCTTGTGGCTCGACGCATCACCCACGGCACATAGGCCAGCACGGCGCCGAGCGTCGCGATGCCCAAGACGCGGTGGTGGAACTGGACCGTGGCGCGGTTCTCGAACCAATCGCGCCACCAGGGCCGCATCGTGCCGTAGTCCGGCGGCACGATGCGGCTCTCCATGAGCGGGAAGGTGTTGTAGATCATGCCGGCATCGAGCCCCGCCACGAACCCGCCCGCGAGCATCGTCAGCGCGATCAGCGCGAGGAGGGCGGAGGCGGCGCGGCGCAATCCGCCCTCCTCCCCCTCCTGGAAAGGGAGGGGGGACTCGACTGATGACCCGCCGGGCGCACGCCAAAGCGTCATCGCCTGCCACAGCAGCAGCGCGTAGATCAGCACCGCCAGCCCAAGATGGGCGACCAGGCGGTACTGGCTGACCTCGGGCCGGTCGACCAGGCCGCTCGCCACCATGTACCAGCCCATCGCGCCCTGCAGCCCGCCCAGCGCGAAAATGCCCGCGAGCTTCCAGGCCATCGCACCGTGCAGCCGACCGCGCCACACGAACCACAGGAAGGGCACCAGGAAGACGAGGCCGATCAGCCGGCCCCACAGGCGGTGGACGTATTCCCACCAGAAGATGGTCTTGAACTGCTCCAGCGCCATCCCGCGGTTGACCTGCTGGAACTGCGGGCTCAGGCGGTATTTGCGGAACAGCGCCTGCCAGTCGGCCTCGCTCAGCGGCGGGATCGCCCCGACCAGCGGCTGCCATTCGACGATCGACAGGCCCGATTCGGTCAGGCGCGTGATGCCGCCGATCACCACCATCGCGAACACCATGGCGGCGCACAGGAACAGCCAGGCGGAAACGGCGCGATCCGCGCCGGGGTGTGATCGGTTCATGGCCAGCCACTTAGGACAACCGCGCGGATACCGCCAGCGCGGTCAATCGCCGCACGGGCGAATCCCCAGGCGCCTTGATTTCCGGGCGGTTGACCCGCAGAAGTCGTATGTATACATACGACTTCTGCGGGCGATGCGGCGCTTACATTGCAGGTGCGAGGCGACCGGCTATCGCGGCGGGGACGGATGTGGAATCATGCCGGCCCTTTCGCGGTCGGGGACGCCGCGGGGGAACCTGAAAACCGCCTTGAACAAAGGGGATGCAGCCCGCGCCATCGAGGCCGGCGGCGGTCCTCGCCAAACGGCACACAAGGGATCGATGAAGAGATGAGGTCCAGCAACACGGCCGAACAACTGCAACCCACCGCCCGCGACACGATCGAGTCCGCGGTGGTCCGCTTCGCCGGCGACAGCGGCGACGGCATGCAGCTCACCGGCAGCCGCTTCACCGAGGCGACCGCGCTCGCCGGCAACGACTTGGCGACTTTCCCCGACTTCCCGGCGGAAATCCGCGCGCCGGCCGGCACGACCTTCGGCGTGTCCGCGTTTCAGATCAATTTCGGCTCGGCGAAGATCGCCACCGCCGGCGACGCGCCCGACGTGCTGATCGCGATGAACCCGGCGGCGCTGAAAGTGAACCTGCGCGATTTGCGCCCGGGCGGAACGCTGATCGTCGACACCGGCTCGTTCAAGGAGCGCGACCTGAAGAAGGCGGGCTACGACGCCAACCCGCTCGAGGACGGCTCCTTGAGCAACTACCAGGTCGTGCCGCTCGACATCTCGGCGCAGACCATGGAATCGGTCAAGCAGTTCGGCCTCAGCAACAAGGAGGCGCTGCGCTGCAAGAACATGTGGACCCTGGGTCTTGTCTACTGGATGTACGACCGCGACCGCAAGGACACGGCGGAATACCTGAAGCAGCGCTTCCTGAAGCGGCCCGAGCTGGCCGAGGCGAACATCGCGGCGATGAACGCCGGCCATGCCTTCGGCGAGACGGCGGAGATGCCGGGCATCCATGGCTTCCGCGTCGCGCCGGCGCGCATCGCGCCCGGGCTCTACCGCACCGTGACCGGCGCCGAGGCCTTGGCCTGGGGCTTGGTGGCGGGCGCGCAGGCGGTCAACCTGAAGATGGTGTTCGCCTCCTACCCGATCACCCCCGCCTCGAGCCTGCTGCATACCCTGGCGCCGCTGAAGGCCTACGGCGTCACGCCCTTCCAGGCCGAGGACGAGATCGCCGCTGCTTGCGCGGCGATCGGCGCGTCCTACGCCGGCGCGATCGGCATCACCTCAAGCTCCGGCCCGGGCGTCGCCTTGAAGATGGAGGCGGTGGGGCTGGCGATTGGGGTCGAGCTGCCGCTGGTCGTGGTCAACTCGCAGCGCGCCGGCCCTTCGACCGGCATGCCGACCAAGACCGAGCAGTCCGACCTCTACCAGGCGGTCTATGGCCGCAACGCCGACTCGCCGGTGGCGGTGCTCGCCGCGCGATCGGCCTCGGACTGCTTCGAGTGCGCGGTCGAGGCGGTCAGGCTGGCGGTGCGCTACATGACGCCGGTCTTCCTGCTGACCGACGGCTACATCGCCAACGCGGCCGAGCCCTGGCAGATCCCGGATGTCGCGCGCCTGCCCAAGCACCCGGCCAAGTTCCGCACCGATCCCGAGGGCTTCCATCCCTTCGTGCGCGACGAGACCACCCTGGCGCGGGCCTGGGCGATCCCCGGTACGCCCGGGCTGCAGCACCGCATCGGCGGGCTGGAGAAGAGCTACAGCTCGGGCCATATCAGCTACGAGCCCGAGAACCACCAGAAGATGACCGACACGCGGCGCGAGAAGATCCTGCGCATCGCCGACGACATCCCGCCGCAGACCGTCAGCCAGGGCCGGCCGATGGGCAGGATGGCGGTGGTGGGCTGGGGCTCGACCTTCGGGCCGATCAGCCGGGCGGTCGAGAACCTGCGCGCCAAGGGCCACGACGTGGCGCACATCCACATCCGCCACATTTGGCCGATGCCCAGGAACCTGGGCGAGCTGCTGCGCGGCTACGAGGCGGTGCTGGTGCCGGAAATGAACACCGGCCAGCTCCGGACCGTGCTGCGTGCCGAATACCTGGTGCCGGCCGAGGGGTTGAATAAAGTCTCGGGGCAGCCCTTCAAGATCGCCGAGATCGAAGAAGGCATCCTGAAGCATCTCGGTGCCTGAGACCTGCAAGGAATCTGGACGATGAACGCACCCGCTCCCAAGCTGCAGCCCAAGGACTACGCGACCGACCAGGACGTGCGCTGGTGCCCGGGCTGCGGGGACTACGCCATCCTGAAGGGCGTACAGAAGGCGCTCAGCGACATCGGCGCCGATCCTACCAAGACCGTGTTCGTGTCGGGCATCGGCTGCGCCTCGCGCTTCCCCTACTACGTCGCGACCTACGGGTTCCATACCATCCACGGCCGGGCGCCGGCGATCGCCACCGGCATCAAGATCGCCAACCCGGAGCTCGACGTGTGGATCGTCTCGGGCGACGGCGACGCGCTGTCGATCGGCGGCAACCACCTGCTGCACCTGCTCCGGCGCAATATCGACGTGCAGTTCCTGCTGTTCAACAACGAGATCTACGGGCTGACCAAGGGCCAGTACTCGCCGACATCGAAGGTCGGCACCCGCTCGCCGTCGACGCCGCTCGGCTCGGTCGACATGCCGGTCTCGGCCACCCAGTTCGCGCTTGGCGCCGGGGCGCGGTTCGTGGCGCGCGCCATCGACACCCAGCAGAAGCTGATGCCGGAAGTGCTGAAGCGCGCCCATGGCCACCGCGGCGCGTCCTTCGTCGAGATCTTCCAGAACTGCATCGTCTACAACGACGGCGTGTTCGACAATTTCACCGCCAAGGAAGTGGCGGACCAAAACCAGCTCCATCTCGAGCACGGCAAGCCGATGCTGTTCGGCAAGGACCGCAAGAAAGGGCTGCGGCTGAAGCCGGGCGCGCTGGAGCTGGAGGTGGTGGAGATCGGCAAGGACGGGGTCGGCGAGGGCGACGTGCTGGTCCATGACGAAAAGAACCGCGTCCAGGCG
>CAYMTM010000264.1:0-5998 GCA_964393375.1 uncultured Rhodospirillaceae bacterium | reverse complement strand
TGTCGGCGGCCGCGATCGTCGGCGAGCCGCTCGAGAACTACGGCTTGGCCAAGGGCCCGGCGCGGAGCGAGCGCGTGGCCGAACTGTTCCGGCGCGTCGGCCTCAGACCCGAATTCATGGGCAAGTTCCCGCACGAGTTCTCGGGCGGCCAGCGCCAGCGGCTGGGCATCGCGCGTGCGCTGGCGGTGGAGCCCGAATTGATCGTCGCCGACGAGCCCGTCTCGGCGCTCGACGTCTCGGTGCAGGCCCAGGTGCTGAACCTGCTGATCGACCTGCAGGAGGAATACCGGCTCGGCTACCTCTTCATCTCGCACGACCTTGCAGTGATGCGGCATATCAGCCATCGCATCGCGGTGATGTATCTCGGCCGCATCGTCGAACTGACCGACAAGCGCAACCTGTTCACGCGCCCGCTGCATCCTTATACCGAAGCGCTGCTGTCGGCCGCGCCTATCCCCGACCCGGCACGCAAGCGCAGGCGCGTCGTGCTCGAAGGCGACGTGCCCAGCCCGGCCAACCCGCCCTCGGGCTGCCATTTCCACCCACGCTGCCCCTACGCGATCGCGCGGTGCCGCAGCGAAGACCCTCGGCTGCGCGAGGTGGCGCCGGGCCACCAAGTCGCCTGCCTGCGCCGCGAGCCGGGCGCCGGCTTTGCGCCGTTAACGCGTGCGGCAACGACCGGCGCCGGCCGGGCCGCCGCCGCGGCGGCGCCATAAAACCGCCAAACAAGCCCGGCAGGTTCCGCTACAATTCGCGATCGCGGCCGTTTCGGGAGGAATCGCGCATGAAGGCCCTGCGTCTGGCGCTGGTCGCCGCACCCCTCTTGCTGTCCGCCCCGCCCGATCCCGCGTTTGCCCAGGCGCCGGCGCTGGAACTGAAGCGCGTGCTGCTGTCCACGGGCGGCGTCGGCTATTTCGAGTTCGAGGCCCAGGTCGAGGGCGATGCCGGGCTCGCGCTGCCGGTCAGGCTCGACCAGGTGGACGACGTGCTGAAGAGCATCGTCGTGTTCGACGACAAAGGCGGGGTCGGATCGATTTCGCTTCCTGGACGCGAGCCCTTGAGCGAGGCGTTCCGCGACCTGCCGTTCGACCAGAGCGCGCTGGAATCGCCGGACGGATTGCTGAACGCACTGCGCGGCGCCGAAGTGACGGTCGGCGGACCACGCCAGGCCACGGGGCGCATCCTCAGGGTGATCGCGGAGCACACGCAGCTTCCCAGCGGCGGCGGCATGACGACGCGCCATCGCGTGACCCTGATCGCGCCGGATGGCCTGCGCCAGTTCGTCCTCGAGGAAGCGGAATCCGTCCGCTTCGGCGACCCCGCCGTGCAGCGCCAAGTCGACCAGGCCTTGGCCGCCGTCGCGCGCCATCGCGTGCAGGACCAGCGCGCGCTTTCCATCGCTACGCGCGGAACGGGCAAGCGCAGCTTGCGTGTCGGCTACGTCGTCGCCGCGCCGCTGTGGAAGGCCTCCTATCGCCTGACTACGGCGGATGCCGGCGCGACCGGCAAGGGGCTGCTGCAGGGCTGGGCCGTGCTGGAGAACCTCAGCGGCCGCGACTGGAAGAATGTCGAGCTGACGCTCGTTTCCGGCAACCCCGTGACCTTCCGCCAGCAGCTTTACACCGCCTATTTCGTCAACCGCCCGGAAGTACCGGTCGAGGTGCTCGGCCGGGTTCTCCCGCCGCCCGACCAGGGTTCGCTCGGCATGGCCGATGCGCGCGCAAAGACGCAGCAGGAAGGCGCACTGCAGCCCCGTGCGGCATTCGCCGCGCGACCGCCGGCGGCTGCCCCGGCCCCGGCCGCATCGGCGATGGCCATGGCGCAGCCACTGCCGGCCGCGCCGGCAGAACTCGTCGCCGCCGAAACGCAGGAGGCGACCACGCAGGTGCTGTTCACCGCGCCGCAGCCGGTTTCGGTCAAGGCGGGCGACAGCCTGTCCCTGCCGCTGGTCAGCCGCGAGGTGCCGATCGAACGCTTGGCGCTTTACCAGCCCCAGGTCAACGCGGCCAATCCGCTGGCGGCCTTGCGCGTGACCAACGACACCAGCGCGGGCCTGCCGCCGGGCGTGCTGACGCTTTACGAGCGCGGCAAGGCCGGCGCCCACTATATCGGCGACGCGCGGTTATCGCCCTTCCCGGCCGGCGAGAACCGGCTGCTCAGCTTCGCGATCGACCAGAAGGTTCAGGTCGAGCGCGAGCAGAAATCCAGGGAATCGATCGCCCAGATCAAAGTCACACGCGGCACATTGACGCTCGCCTATCGCGACGAGCAGATCACGAGCTACCGGGTCAAGGCGCCGGCCGCCGAGGACCGCGCGCTGTTGATCGAGCAGCCGCGCTATCCGGATTGGGAACTGATATCGCCGAAGCCTTCCGAGGTCGAGCTGACCCGCGGCCAATACCGCATCCGTCAGGCGCTCGCCAGGGGCGGCGCGACGGTGCTCGATGTCACGATCCAGCGCCCGCGCCAGACCGTCGTCCAACTCGCGAGCCTCAACCGCGAGACATTGCTGGGCTATGCCCGTACGGGCGGCGTGCCCGAGAACGTGCGGCAGGCCCTGGAGCGTCTGGCCGGCATGCAGGGCGAGGTAGACCGGCTCGACCGCCAGATCAAGGAGATCGGAACCGAGCGCGACGCGATCGCCAGGGATCAGGGACGGCTGCGCGACAACCTGAAGAGCGTACCGGCGGGCGGCGACCTGGCGAAGCGGTATCTCGACAACCTGAAGTCCCAGGAGGACCGTCTCGACAAGCTGCGGCTCGCCGAGGACGACGCGAAACAGAAGCTCACCCAGGCCCGCGCTGCGCTCGCCGACGCGATCGCGAAACTGGAGATATAGCGGGGTCTCGCCGCTCCTGCACCCGCAGCAGGAGCGCGAAGCCCGCGATCCAGAAAAGAAGGATCGTCGCCATTCCGGCGCGCTGGCTGGCGAAGGCGGCCGTGGCCCAGCCGAGCGTCGCCGGCCCCAGGAACGCGGTCGCCTTGCCCGACAAAGCCAGCAGGCCGAACATCTCGGCGCGCTCCTCCGCCGGGGCGAGGCGAGCCATCATCGAGCGGCTGGCAGCCTGGGCCGGGCCGACGAACAGCCCAAGCATCGACCCGCCGATCCAGAACATCGTTCGCGATTCCACCAGCAGCACGAACGCGCCGCAGGCGATCAGCCCCGCGAGCGACAGCAGGATCGTGCGCTTGGCGCCGATCCGGTCGTCGAGCGGCGCAAAGGCCGCTGCGCCCAGCCCGGCCGCGATGTTGAGCACGATTCCAAACTGGATCACCTCGGCGAAGCTCATCCCGAACGTACCGGCGGCATAGATGCCGCCGAACGCGAACAGCGTCGCCAGGCCGTCCGCGTAAAGCATGTGTGCCAGCAGGAAGAAGGCGACTGCGGGTCGGTGCCGCAATTGCCGAATGGTCCGGTCGAGCATGGCCAGCCCCTCGCGCACGGCCGCCCCCATGCGTATGCCGCTGTCAAGCCGGTCCGGTGTCAGCAGGAACAGCGGCAGGGCGAAGGCGGCGAACCAGGCGGCTACGGCAAGCGACGTCGCTCGCACATGCGCCTGATCCTCCTGGCCGACGCCGAACCAGGGCCGGTCGGTCTGCACGAACCCGACGAGGCACAGTGCCAACGCGCCGAGGCCGCCCAAGTAGCCGAGCCCCCAGCCCCAGCCGGACCAGCGGCCCAGCCGGTCGCGGGGGGCCAGGTCGGGCAGCATGGCGTTGTAGAACACGGTGCCGAACTCGAACCCCAGGGTGGCGATGGCGACCAGCACCAGCGCCAGCGTGGCGTAGTCGGGGGATGGGCGGACGAACCATAGCAGCGCCGTCGCCAGGACACTGAGCGCGGTGAACGCCCCAATCCATGGCTTGCGCTGGCCGCAGCGGTCGGCGATCGCTCCAAGCATCGGGGCCAGCACGGCGACCGCAAGGGCAGCGGCGCTCTGCGCGTGGCTCCACAGCACGGTGCCCTGCTCGGCCGACGGCGCCACGGCGTGTGCGAAATAGGTCGCGAACACAAAGCTGGTGACGACGGTGGCGAAGGCCGAATTGGCCCAGTCGTAGAACGCCCAGGCGGCCAGCGCGCGGGTGGAGGCGGGGGAGGCGGTCATGCGGCGTGCAGTTTAGTGGATGCGCGTGCCGAATTGGTCCGTTATATCGTCTCGGCCGAGCTTGATCGGGCCTCCTGCGCATGCCAGAGGTGGCGCCGGAACCGGTTCTTGACGAAGCGTAAATACCCGGATCAGGTCCGGGCGCGATGCATGCAAGAAGGGTGATCGATGCTGATTGTCACGACCGGGTCGATCGAAGGGCGGCGGATCGCCCAGTATCACGGCATCGTCCACGGCACGGCGATCGTCGGCGCCAACATCCTGCGCGACGTGTTCGCCAAGGTGCGCGACGTCGTTGGCGGCCGGGCCGGCGGCTACGAGAGCGCGCTAAACAGGGCGCGCGAAGCCGCCATCGAGGATATGGTCGAGGCGGCCGAGAAACTCGGCGCCGACGCCATCGTCGGCGCCTCGGTCGATTGCGAACCGATGAGCGGCACCATGCTGATGGTCAGCGTGGCCGGGACGGCGGTCAAGTTGGGGTAGCGGCAGGCTGCGCCCTCTCCCGGCGGGACAGGGCATCCGCGCTCAACCCCCTCGCTTCGGGAGGGGGTGGCGAGCGAAAGCGAGCCGAGTGAGGGAGAGCGAGGCTCGCTTTATCCCGCCAGCGCGCGGAGCTGCCGGGCGGCCACCGCGAGCATCGCCAGGTCGACGCGGCCGGTGGCGCGGATGTCGGCGATCACGTCGTCGGCGCGCTTGACCGGCGCCTTGCGCTTCTCGCTCCATCTTTCCAGCGCCGCGATGGGATCGGCGCCGTCCAGCCCGCCGGCGATCGCGCTGGCGGCAAGGCCGCTCTGGATCGCGTCGATCTCGTCGAGCAGCGAGCGGAAGGCGAGCTTGCTCCATCGCCCGCCCGCGACCGAGGCTGCCGCCGCCGAGCGCAGCCAGTCCAGGCCGAACCGCGCGCCGACCGCGAAGTAAAGCGCGCCCGCGCGATCGATCGGCAGGCTCATCGGCTCGGCGATGCGCACAATGTCGAACGCCGAGACCAGTCGTTCCAGCGCCGCCACGCCCGCCGCGACGGGCTCCGGCGTGCCCTGCTCCTTGAAGGCTTCGACGCGCCGGCGAAGGTCCGCGGCACCCTCCGGCGACAGCATGCGATCGAGCGCGCCGGCCACCGCCTGCACGCCGGGCGAGAAGCGGGCCACGTTGGCGGTCAGGACCAGCGGCGGCTGGACGGTCGACAGCACCCAGCGCGTCGCGCGTTCTGCGGCGCGGCCGATCTCGGCGAACAGGGCGTATTGCACGGCGGCGGGTGCCTTGCCGTCGAGCTCCTCGACCGCGCTCCACAACCGGTTCAGGTCCAGCACCTGGCGCGCCACCAAATAGGCGCGGGTGATGTCCACCGGCGTGCGCCCGGTGTCGGATCCGATCTGTGCGAGGAAGCTCGACCCCACGCGGTTGATCATGGCGTTGGTGACGACCGTCGCCACGATCTCGCGCTTCAGGCGATGGCGGCCGATCTCGGCACGGTATTTCTCGGCAAGCTGGGTCGGGAAATAGCCGACCAGGTCGGCTTCAAGCGCCGGATCGTCCGGCAGGTCGGAGGGCAACAGCGCGTCATAGAGCGCCATCTTGCTGTAGGCCAGCAGCACCGCCATTTCCGGCCGCGTCAGGCCCTTGCCCTGGGCCTGGCGCTGGGCCAGCGTCTCGTCGTCGGGAAGGAACTCGATTGCGCGGTCGAGCTTACCGGCGCGCTCCAGCTCGCGCATCATCAACGCGTGCTGGTCGATGCCGGAAGGACCCTGCAGCTCCTGGATGCTTAGGATCTGGGTCTGCTCGTAATTGTCGCGCAGGACGAGGCGGCCGACCTCGTCGGTCATCGACTCCAGCAACCGGTCGCGCTGCTTGGTGGTCATGTCGCCGTTGGCCACGATGTCGCCCAGCAGGATTTT
>CAYMTM010000263.1:0-6002 GCA_964393375.1 uncultured Rhodospirillaceae bacterium | reverse complement strand
CGAAGAAGCCGAACTCGGCGCTGCGCAAGGTCGCCAAGGTGCGCCTGACCAACGGCTTCGAGGTGGTCACCTACATCCCCGGCGAAGGCCACAACCTTCAGGAGCATTCGGTCGTGATGATCCGCGGCGGCCGCGTGAAGGACCTGCCGGGCGTGCGCTACCACATCATCCGCGGCACGCTCGACACCCAGGGCGTCAAGGACCGCCGCCAGCGCCGGTCCAAGTACGGCGCCAAGCGGCCGAAGTAGGGGGCGCACCATGTCGCGTCGTCATCAGGCCGAGAAGCGCGAGATCCTGCCGGACGCCAAGTTCGGCGACATCGTCGTCACCAAGTTCATGAACACCCTGATGCTCCAGGGCAAGAAGTCGGTCGCCGAGTCGATCGTCTACGGCGCGTTCGACCGATTGCACGGCAAGACCGGCGCGGATCCGCTGAAGGTGTTCCACGACGCGCTCGAGAACGTGCGCCCGCACCTGGAGGTGCGCTCGCGCCGCGTCGGTGGCGCGACCTACCAAGTCCCGGTCGAGGTGCGGCCGGAACGCGCGCAGGCCCTGGCGATCCGCTGGATCATCGGCATGGCGCGCAACCGGTCGGAGAACACGATGGTGGATCGCCTGTCGGGCGAGCTGCTGGACGCCGCGAACAACCGCGGCGCGGCCGTCAAGAAGCGGGAGGATACGCACCGGATGGCGGAGGCCAACAAGGCCTTCTCGCATTACCGTTGGTAGAACCCTAGCCGGACGAGATTCATTTCCATGGCCCGCACCACCCCGCTCGAGCGATATCGCAACATCGGCATCATGGCGCACATCGATGCCGGCAAGACGACCACGACCGAGCGAATCCTCTACTATACCGGCAAGTCCTACAAGATCGGCGAGGTGCACGAGGGCACCGCGACGATGGATTGGATGGAGCAGGAGCAGGAGCGCGGCATCACGATCACCTCGGCCGCGACGACGTGCTTTTGGCGCGATCACCGCATCAACATCATCGACACGCCGGGCCATGTCGACTTCACCATCGAGGTCGAGCGGTCCCTGCGCGCGCTGGACGGGGCAGTGGCCGTGTTCGACGGCGTCAACGGCGTCGAGCCGCAGTCCGAGACCGTCTGGCGTCAGGCCGACAAGTACAACGTGCCGCGCATCTGCTTCATCAACAAGATGGACCGGATCGGCGGCGACTTTTTCATGTCGGTCGACACCATCAAGGACAAGCTGGGCGCCGTTCCGGTGGTGCTGCAGCTTCCGATCGGCTCGGAGAGCAGTTTCGTCGGCGTGGTGGACCTGATCCGCATGCGCGCGATCGTCTGGAAAGACGAGACGCTGGGCGCGGATTTTACCGTCGGCGAGATCCCGGCCGACCTGAAAGAGAAGGCGGTCGAGTACCGCAACAAGATGATCGAAACCGCAGTCGAGATGGACGACGCGGCGCTGGAGAAGTATCTGGGCGGCGAGGAGCCCGACGAGAAAACGCTGATCGCCTGCATCCGCAAGGGAACGATCGCCAGCAAGTTCTATCCGGTGCTGTGCGGCGCCGCGTTCAAGAACAAGGGCGTACAGACGCTGCTCGACGCGGTGGTCGACTTCCTGCCTTCTCCGGCCGATGTGGCCGCAGTCATCGGCACCGACGTCGACGGCAAAGGGCAGGAGATCGAGCGCAAGTGCGACGACAACGAACCCTTCGCCGGCCTTGCGTTCAAGATCATGACCGACCCGTTCGTGGGCTCGCTCACTTTCGTGCGCATCTACTCGGGCACGCTCAACAGCGGCACCGGCGTCCTCAACTCCACGAAGGAGCAGAAAGAGCGCATCGGCCGCATGCTGCTGATGCACGCCAATACGCGCGAGGACATCAAGGAGGCGCGCGCCGGCGACATCATCGCGCTGGCGGGGCTCAAGTACACGACCACGGGCGACACGCTGTGCGACCCGGACAAGCCGGTGATCCTGGAAAAGATGGAGTTTCCCGAGCCTGTCATCGAGGTAGCGATCGAGCCCAAGACCAAGGCCGACCAGGAAAAGATGGGCGTCGCGCTGGCCCGCTTGGCCCAGGAGGACCCGAGCTTCCGCGTCTCGACCGATCCCGAGTCGGGCCAGACCATCCTCAAGGGCATGGGCGAGCTGCATCTCGACATCAAGGTCGACATCCTCAAGCGCACCTACAAGGTCGAGGCCAATGTCGGCGCGCCGCAGGTCGCCTATCGCGAGACGATCAGCCGCACGATCGAGCACGACTACACGCACAAGAAGCAGACCGGCGGCTCGGGCCAGTTCGCGCGCATCAAGCTGCGGCTGGAGCCGCTGCAGGCCGGCGCAGGCTACGTGTTCGAGAACGAGATCGTCGGCGGCGCGGTGCCCAAGGAGTACGTGCCAGGTGTCGAAAAGGGCCTGGAAGCCGCGCGCGCCTCTGGCGTGCTGGCGGGTTTCCCGGTGATCGACTTCAAGGCGGCGCTGATCGACGGCGCCTACCACGACGTCGACTCCTCGGTCCTCGCGTTCGAAATCGCGGCTCGCGCCGCGTTCAAGGAAGCGATGCAGAAGGCGGGGCCCAAGCTGCTCGAGCCGATGATGAAGGTCGAGGTGGTTACGCCCGAGGAATACGTCGGTTCGGTGATCGGCGACCTGACCAGCCGGCGCGGCCATATCAGCGGCCAGTCGGTGCGCGGCAACGCGCAGATCATCAACGCGATCGTGCCGCTGGCGAACATGTTCGGCTATGTCAACAACCTGCGCTCGATGAGCCAGGGGCGCGCGACCTACAGCATGCATTTCGGCCACTACGCCCAGGTGCCGCAGGCGGTGGCGGACGAAGTGCGCGCGAAGCTGGCCTGAACGGACCAAACAACCGCCGGAGTTTCGGCGTTCTAGCTAGGGAAGAGAAAGACCATGGCGAAGGCGAAGTTTGAGCGGACGAAGCCGCACTGCAACGTTGGGACGATTGGGCACGTGGACCACGGGAAGACGTCGCTGACGGCTGCGATCACGAAGGTTCTTGCGGAGACGGGCGGGGCGACGTTTACGGCGTACGACCAGATTGACAAGGCGCCGGAGGAGAAGGCGCGTGGTATCACGATATCGACGTCGCACGTTGAGTACGAGACGGCGAAGCGGCACTACGCGCACGTGGACTGCCCCGGGCACGCGGACTACGTGAAGAACATGATCACGGGCGCGGCGCAGATGGACGGGGCGATATTGGTGGTGTCGGCGGCGGACGGCCCGATGCCGCAGACGCGCGAGCACATTCTGCTGGCGCGGCAGGTTGGGGTACCGGCGATCGTCGTTTACCTGAACAAGGTTGACATGGTTGACGACCCGGAATTGCTGGACCTGGTTGAGCTGGAGGTGCGCGAGCTTCTGACGTCGTACAAGTTCCCGGGGGACGAGATTCCGATCATCCGGGGTTCGGCGTTGATGGCGCTGGAGGACAAGAACCCGGAGCAGGGGAAGGAATCGGTCAAGAAGCTGATGGATGCGGTAGACAGCTACATCCCGCAGCCGAACCGCCCGAAGGACCGGCCGTTTTTGATGCCGATCGAGGACGTTTTCTCGATCTCGGGCCGTGGCACGGTGGTGACGGGCCGGATCGAGCGGGGGGTAATCAAGGTCGGCGACGAGGTCGAGATTGTGGGTCTGCGGGACACCGCGAAGACGATCGTGACGGGCGTAGAGATGTTCCGCAAGCTGTTGGACTCGGGCGAGGCTGGGGACAACATCGGGGCGCTGCTGCGCGGGACGAAGCGGGAGGAGGTCGAGCGGGGGCAGGTGCTGGCGGCGCCGGGTTCGATCACGCCGCACACGAAGTTCAAGTGCGAGGCCTACATCCTGACGAAGGAGGAGGGCGGGCGGCACACGCCGTTTTTCGCCAACTATCGCCCGCAGTTTTACTTCCGGACGACCGACGTGACGGGGGAGGTGATCCTGCCGTCGGGGACGGAGATGGTGATGCCGGGGGACAACGTTGCGCTGGAAGTGAAGCTGATCGCGCCGATCGCGATGGACGAGGGCCTGCGCTTCGCCATCCGCGAGGGCGGCAAGACGGTCGGCGCCGGCGTCGTCTCCAAAATCATCGAGTAGCACTCAAGAGCCGCGCAGCGAGGCCTTGGCGGGATAGGGGTATAGCTCAACTGGTAGAGCACCGGTCTCCAAAACCGGGGGTTGGGGGTTCGAATCCCTCTGCCCCTGCCAAGTCCGGGGGCCGGGACGCGCGCCCCGGGCGGCAGCGCCAGGATCGGGACAGGAAAGCATGAGCGGCGGAATCGCTTCGGGATCGACGATGGACAAGACCAATCCGATGAAATTCGCACAGGAAGTGCGCCAGGAAGCCGCGAAGGTGACGTGGCCGACGCGCAAGGAGACGCTCGTCACCACCGGGATGGTGTTCGTGATGGTCGTGCTGGCCGCCGCCTTCTTCTTCGTCGCCGATCAGATTTTGTCCTTCGGCGTGCGCCTGATCATGGGCAGCGGGGCATGATGGCCATGGCGGCGCAGTGGTACGTCATCCACGTCTATTCGGGCTTCGAGAAGAAGGTCGCGCAGTCGATCAAGGAGCAGGCCGCGCTCAAGGGGATGTCGGACCATTTCCCCGAGGTGCTGGTGCCGACCGAAGAGGTCGTGGAGATGCGCCGGGGCAGCAAGGTGAGCTCGGAGCGGAAATTCTTCCCGGGCTACGTGCTTTGCAAGATGGACCTGACCGATGAGGCCTGGCACCTGGTGAAGAACACGCCCAAGGTGACCGGCTTCCTGGGCGGCAAGAGCAAGCCGACGCCGATCACCCAGGCCGAGGCCGACCGCATCCTGCGCCAGGTGCAGGAGGGCATCGAGCGGCCGAAGCCGTCGATCACCTTCGAGGTCGGCGAGCAGGTGCGCGTGGCGGACGGCCCGTTCACCTCGTTCATCGGTACGGTCGAGGAAGTGGAAGAAGACAAGGCGCGGCTCAAGGTGGCGGTCTCGATCTTCGGACGGTCGACGCCGGTGGATCTCGAGTACTCGCAGGTCGAGAAGGTCTGAAGGAAGCACTGAGATGGCAAAGAAGGTCGTCGGTTTGATCAAGCTGGAGATCCCGTCGGGGCAGGCCAATCCCTCGCCGCCGGTGGGGCCGGCGCTGGGCCAGCGGGGCCTCAACATCATGGAGTTCTGCAAGGCGTTCAACGCCGCGACGCAGAAGATGGAGCCCGGCACGCCGACGCCGGTGGTGATCACGGCCTATGCCGACCGCACCTTCACCTTCGTCACCAAGACGCCGCCCACGAGCTACTACCTGAAGAAGGCGGCCGGGATCGACAAGGGTTCGGGCACGCCCTCGCGCGAGGTGAAGGGCAAGGTCACCAAAGCGCAGCTGCGCGAGATCGCCGAAAAGAAGATGAAGGATCTGAACGCAAACGACATCGATGCCGCCGCCCGCATGGTCGCGGGTTCGGCGCGCTCGATGGGCCTCGAGATCGTGGAGTAGCCGCCATGGCCGAACCGAAGAAGGGCAAGCGCCTGGACGACGCCTACAAGAAGATCGACCGGACCAAGTTCTACCCGGTCGAGGAGGCGGTAAAGATCATCAAGTCCGCCGCCAAGACCAAGTTCGACGAGACGGTCGAGCTGGCGCTGAACCTGGGGATCGATCCGCGCCATTCCGACCAGCAGGTCCGCGGCGTCGTGACCCTGCCGCACGGCACCGGCAAATCGGTGCGCGTGGCGGTGTTCGCGCGCGGCGAGCGCGCCGAGCAGGCCAAGAAGGCGGGCGCCGACATCGTCGGTGCCGAGGACCTGGCGGCGAAGGTCGAGGCCGGTCAGATCGAATTCGACCGCTGCATTGCCGCGCCGGACATGATGGCGATCGTCGGCAAGCTCGGCAAGGTGCTGGGTCCGCGCGGACTGATGCCGAACCCCAAGTTGGGCACGGTGACGCCGAACGTGGCCGAGGCGGTGAAAAATGCCAAGGGCGGCCAGGTCGAGTTCCGCGCCGAGAAGGCCGGGCTGATCCATGCCGGCGTCGGCAAGGCGAG
>CAYMTM010000262.1:0-6039 GCA_964393375.1 uncultured Rhodospirillaceae bacterium | reverse complement strand
GCGAACAGCCCGGCCACCACCAGCGCCGCAAGCCCCGCGACCGCCGCCGCCATGCGCCAGAGGCCCAGGCTCTCCCAGGCCCGGCCGAGAAGGCCGGGCGCCGATGCGGCCGGGGGTCCGGCCAGGCCCAGGTCGCGCTCGATCCGGGCCCAGAGCCCCGGATCGGGCTCGGTTGGCGAAACGATGTCGCAGATCGGCGACAGCCGCTCCTCCCAGTAGCGCACGTCCTGGTCGAGCCCCGCGTCGAGCGGCAACGCCGCCTCGACTGCCGCCGCCTCGGCCGGCGCGAGCAGTCCGAGCACGTATTCGCCCGCCAGCGCGCTGCGTTCGGTCGGATCGGCCGGGATCATGACAGGCAGCGCCGCAGCGCTTCGAGGCCGCGGCGCACCCAGGACTTGACGGTACCGAGCGGCGCGCCGAGGCGGGTTGCGATCTGCGCATGCGACAGGCCGTCGGCATAGGCGAGGATGATCGTCATGCGCCGGTCGGCGTCGAGTTCCTGCAGGCAGCGGCGCAGCGCGCCGGCATCGGCCGCGAAGGCCAGGCGGTCCAGCGCGCTGGGCTCGTCGGACGGCTGCTCGGCCAGCTTGCCTTCGTCGAGCGGCCGCTCGCGGCCGAGCCGGCGCATGACGGTCAGCGCCCGGTGGCGGACGACGCTGAGCAGCCAGGTGCGCGCGGAGCCGCGGGCCGGATCGAACGTGTCGGCCCGGCGCCATACCTGGATGAACGCATCGTGCAGCACGTCGTTCGCCAGATCGCGCCGGCGCACGATGCGCATCGCCACGCCCATCAGCGTCGGCGCCATGTTGTCGTAGAGCCGGCGCAGCGCCTCGGCTTCGCCCCTGGCGCAGCCCAGCAGGGCGGCCTCGACATCGAACGCGTCGCTTGCCACGGCGGCGGTCGGGCGCGCTTCGCTCATGGTCTCCCCGATATGGCGCGCCGCCCAACCATCATGGTCGGACGGCGGCCACGCCTGCGGACCAGGGCGGGTCCGGACAGGCTACTGCGGCAGGGCGGCAATATCGACAATCTCTGCGGTCATGCCCCCGATCGTTCCGATCGCCGTCGCCTTCGCCGTTTCCAGGTTGATGGAATAGAGCGTCTTGCCGCTGAGCAGCAGCGCGGTATTCGCGCCCTTGGCGTCGGTCTGGACATCCATCGCCGCCGTGGGCTGGACGGCGATGCCGAGCCCGCCCTTGGTCTTGAGGATGCCGTCGTTCGGCGGGTTCTGCAGGACCAGCACCCCGAGCTTGGCGTCGACATGGTAGAGGTCCGTCGCCTTGGCGCCGGCGACGGCATTGATATAGGCGCCGGCGGCGAGCGCGGGCCGCTTGGCGGCGTTGGCGTCGGCCTGATCGAAGACGACCGGCTTGTCGACGATCGTCTGGCCGGTGTCGACGTTGATGCGCAGGCTGGCGCCGTAGACCGTGACCACGCGCAGGCGATCGGCCACGGGATTGAAGTCGACCACCGGCTTGTCGCCGAGTTCGACCTTCTCCGAGATCTGGCTGATCGGCGTCGCCACGGCCGTGTCCGGCGCCAGCATGAAAATCTGGCCATTGGCGTTGACGGCGTAGAGCCTGCCGTTCGACGGCCGCACGTCGATCCCGACGATGCGCGCCTGCGAGCCGGTGATGGGCCTGGGCGCGCTGGCGGTCTTCTTGTCGGTGTCGATCCAGACCAGGCGGTTGTCGTTGGTCAGGCCGACCAGCGTGCCGGCCCCGGCGGCGGCCGGCATCGCAGCGGCGGCGAGAACGGCGATCGTGCAGATGACGCTCCGGTACATGGGCGGTCTCCTCGGTTGGTCGTGACGGCGGGCGCACGCGGCCCGGGCGGCCGGGCCCGTCGGCGGACCCGCCCTCTGACGTCCTTACAACCGAGGAATACGGTTGGATGCAGCCGCCCGGATCTTTTCGAAGCCTGCCTGGAGCCGCGGCAAAATGGTGACTGCAGCCGGCTCCTATTTCAGGATCGAGCCCAGCACGCCGCGGATGACGCGGCGGCCGACCTCGCTGGCGATCGCGCGGCCGGCGCTTTTCATCATCGCCTCGGCCAGGCCTTCGCGGCGGCTCGAAGGCGCGGGCGCGCGCTCGCGGCGGTATTGCGGCTCTTCGCGATATGTGGGTTCGCGCCGGTACGACGGCGCCTCGCGCGGCGCCGGCGGAGGCGGGGACGTGCCGTGACGCTGGGGCATGCTCGGCTGCCGACCCCAGATTTCGGCGGCCGACTTGCCGCCGCCTTCCGCCGGAGCTTCGCTGCGCGCCCACGGATTGGCGGCCGGCGCGGAAGCCGCCCGGCGCTCCACGCGGCCGGTGAGCATTTCGAACGCCGATTCGCGGTCCACGGGCGTGTCGTACCTGCCGGCAAAAGGCCCGGCCTGCATGGTCTGGCGGCGCTCCTCCGCCGTGATGGCGCCAAGCCGGCAACGCGGCGGAGCGATCAGCGCACGCTCGACCACGCCTGGGCTGCCGTCGGCGCCGAGGGTGGACACCAGCGCCTCGCCCTCGGCGCGCTCGGCGATGGCGCGCGCCGTGTCGAGCCTGGGATTGGGACGGAACGTGTCGGCCGCCGCGCGCACCGCCTGCTGGTCCTTGGGCGTGAAGGCGCGCAGCGCGTGCTGCACCCGGTTGCCGAGTTGGCCCAGCACCGATTGCGGCAGATCGAGCGGCGATTGGGTGACGAAATAGACGCCGACACCCTTCGAGCGGATCAGGCGAGTCACGCGCTCGACGCTGTCGACCAGGGCCTTCGGCGCGTCGTCGAACAGCAGATGCGCCTCGTCGAAGAAGAGCACCAGCCCGGGCCTGTCGGCATCGCCCACTTCGGGCAGGCGCTCGAACAGCTCGGACAGCAGCCACAACAGGAACGAGGCATAGACGCGCGGCGCCGCCATCAGTCTGTCGGCCGCCAGCACGTGGACCGGCCCGCGGCCGCCCGGACCCGGCATCAGCAGATCGAGCGGATCGAAGGCCGGTTCGCCCAGGAACTCTTCCCCGCCCTGGCGCTCGAGTTCGAGCAGCGCGCGCTGGATCGCGCCCACCGAGGCCGCGCTGACCGCTCCATAGCGCAGGCCCAATTCCTTGGCGTTCTCAGCGACGTGCGCGAGCAAGGCGCGCAGGTCCTTGAGGTCGACCAGCAGCAGCCCCTCGTCGTCCGCCAGCGTGAAGGCGACGGTCAGGACGCCCGCCTGCACCTCATTGAGGCCCAATAGCCGCGCGAACAGCATCGGGCCGATCTCGGAAACCGTGGTGCGCAAGGGATGGCCGGACTGGCCCAGCACATCCCAGAATACGACCGGCGAGGCCTCGGCCCGCCAGTCCTTAAGCCCGAGCCTGGCCACCCGTTCGGCCACCTTGGTGTTCTGGCCGGCGGCCTGGCTCAGGCCCGCCACGTCGCCCTTGACGTCGGCCAGCAGGACGGGCGTGCCCATCCGGGAAAACCCCTCGGCCAGGGTCAGCATGGTTGCCGTCTTGCCGGTGCCGGTGGCGCCGGCGATGAGCCCGTGGCGGTTGGCCATCCGCGCCAGCAGCCCGACCGGCTGCTGGCCGGCCTGACCAAGGAAAATCCCTGTTGCCGCCGTGGTTTGCCCCTCGGTCGCCATACCCGCCCCTTCACCAATCCGCCACAATGGCCTGGCATTCTGCGCCCGCAGGAATGGCCCTGCCTGCCCGTGTATAATATCCGGGACGGCCCAAAAGGAAGACCGCCAACGGTCCGGGTGTGTTCGCGCCATGCGTCGCGTGTTTCTGGTTTCGAGCCTCGCCGTGATCGCGGCCGCCGGTTTGACGGCGGCTTTTTGGTACGACGGAGATGCAAGCCCGGCGGCATCCTATCGCCTAGCGAAGATCGAGGCTGGACCGCTGGTCACCGCCGTCAGCACGACCGGGACCGTCAACGCCGTGACCACCGTGACGGTCGGCTCGCAGCTCTCGGGCCAGATCAAGGAGCTGATGGCCGACTTCAACAGCGAAGTGAAGGCGGGCCAGTTGATTGCCCGGCTCGACCAGGACCAGCTGATCGCCAGGAAGAGCCAGGCCGAGGCCGACCTGGCCGCCAGCAAGGCCCAGGTGCTCCAGCAGAAGGCCGCCGCCGAGCGCGCCAAGGCGGACGTCGAGAACGGGCGTGCCGCGATCAACAACGCCAGGGCGGGCGTCAACCGGGCCGAGGTCGCGCTGAAGGATGCCGAGCGCGAGAACAAGCGGAAGCAGGAGCTGCTCCCCAAGGGCGTGGTGACGCAGGCCGACGCCGACAAGGCCCAGGCAGCGCTGGACACGGCGCGCGCGCAGCTCGTCTCGGCGCGCGCCCAGCTCGAGCAGGCCGAGGCCGCGCTCGCCGCAAGCCAGGCGCTGGCGAGGGTCGCCGAGGCGCAGATCGCCAGCGCCGAGGCGACGGTCGCACAGCGCGAAGCCGCCCTGCAGCAGGTACGGGTCGACATCGACCGCAGCGAGATCCGCTCGCCGATCGACGGCGTGGTGGTCCAGCGCTCGGTGGACGTGGGCCAGACCGTGGCCGCAAGCCTGCAGGCGCCGACGCTGTTCACGATCGCCGAGGACCTGCGCCGGATGGAGGTCTACGCCTCGGTAGACGAGGCGGATATCGGCCGCGTGCGCGTCGGCCAGGAGGTGACCTTCACTGTCACCTCCTATCCGGCGGATACCTTCCGCGGCGAGGTCAAGCAGATTCGCCTGGCGCCGCAGACCGTTTCGAACGTGGTCACCTACGTCGTCGTCATCGCGGCCGACAATTCCCAGCGCAAACTGCTGCCCGGCATGACCGCGACCGCGCGCATCGTCACCGATACCCGCGAGAACGCGATCAAGATCCCCAATGCGGCGCTCCGCTGGCGTCCGGCCGGCGCGCCGGCGGAAGGCGCGCCGCGCGGCGCGGGCGGCGTATTGGGCGTCCCGGGCTCGACCGGCGGCGGCCCGCAGGGCGGGCGGGGCTGGGCGCAGCTCGATACCATGGTCAAGACGCTGACCGACGAACTCAAGCTCAGCGCCGATCAGCAGCGCCAGCTCGAGGACATCGTCAAGGACGCCCGGCAGCAATTCGCCGATCTGGGCAAGTCGGATCTCCAGCCGGACCAGCGGCGCGCCAAGGCACAGACGCTCCGCCGCAACCTGCACGGCAAGGTCGAGAGCCTACTGAGCGAGGAGCAGCGGCCGCGCTACGCCGAATTGCAGGGCGCGCGCGGCGCGGGGTCCATGCCGGGCCAGGTCTGGGTGCTGGGCCCGCAGGGCAAGCCGCAGGCCGTTTCCGTGCGCGTGGGAATCGGCGACGGCACGGTGACCGAGCTCGTCGGCGGCGAGCTGAAACCCGGCCAGGAAGTGATCGTCGGCGGCGGGCCGAAGCCGGCGCAGGCGACCGCCGCTGCCGGCGGCACGCCGTTCCGCTTCGGCTTCTAGCGGCGGTCGCGCCATGGCCGCGCCCATAATTCAGGCCCGCGACCTGGCCAAGGACTACCGCCTGGGTGGGCACGTCGTGCACGCGCTGCGAGGGGTGTCGGCCGAGATCACCGAAGGCGAGTTCGTCGCGGTGATGGGCCCTTCCGGTTCGGGCAAGTCGACCTTCATGAACCTGGTGGGCTGCCTCGACCGCCCGACATCGGGCAGCTACAGCCTGGCCGGAGAGGAAGTGGCGCGCCTGACCGGCGACCAGCTGGCGGCGCTGCGCAACCGGCGCATCGGGTTCGTCTTCCAGTCCTTTCACCTCCTGCCGCGCGCCGATGCGATGAGCAACGTGGAGCTGCCGATGATCTACGGCGGGGTGCCGCGGAGCGAGCGGCACCGGCGCGCGATGAGGTCGCTGGAACGCGTGGGCCTGGGCGACCGCCATCACCACCGGCCCAACCAGCTTTCGGGCGGCCAGCAGCAGCGCGTGGCGATCGCGCGCGCGCTGGTCAACGATCCCAGCCTGATTCTGGCCGACGAGCCGACCGGCGCGCTCGATTCGCGCACCAGCCTCGACATCATGGCGCTATTCCAGGCGCTCAACGCCGCCGGCATGACCGTCGTGATGGTCACGCACGAACCCGACGTG
>CAYMTM010000261.1:0-6079 GCA_964393375.1 uncultured Rhodospirillaceae bacterium | reverse complement strand
GGCGTGCCGACCCCTCCCCTGCTCGCGGGCTCGCTGCCGCTGACCGAGGCGCAGAGCTATCCGATCTACCGCCTGTTCATCTCGGTCGCCTGCATCGCGGTGGCGGCCGCGCTCTACCTCGTGATCCAGCGCACGCGGCTCGGCATGGTGATCCGCGCCGGATCGACGCACCGCGAGATGGTGGCGGCGCTGGGCTTCGACATCGCGCGCCTGTTCATGGTGGTGTTCGGGCTCGGCGTCGCGCTGGCCGCGTTCGCCGGCATGATCGCCGCGCCGGTCAGCACGGTCTATCCCGGCATGGGCGACCGCATCCTGATCATCTCGTTCGTCGTGGTGGTGATCGGCGGCATCGGCTCGATCAAGGGCGCCTTCGTCGGCGCCATGCTGGTGGGCATCGCCGACACCTACGGACAGATACTGCTGCCCACCGGCGCGGGCGTCGTGGTCTACGCGGTGATGGCATGCGTGCTGCTGTGGCGGCCGCAAGGCCTGTTCGGGCGGGCGGTCTAGGCGCGCATGCCGCATTACTCGCGCACGGCCCTGGTCGCTCTTGTCCTGGCCGCGGGCTTTCTCGCCGCCTTCCCGCTGTGGGGTGACACGTTCTACATCCGCTTCGTGACCAAGATCATGGTCTATGCGCTGTTCGCCATGAGCCTGGATCTGCTTGTGGGCTATGTCGGGCTGGTCAGCCTCGGCCACGCGGCATTCTTCGGAGTCGCGGTCTACACGGTGGCGGGGCTGGTGAACAAGGCCGGCGTCACCACCGCCTTCGTGCTGCTGCCGGCGGCGCTTGGCGTGGCGGCGGCGGCGGCGGCGGTGATCGGCTGGATCAGCATCCGCACCTCGGGGGTCTATTTCATCATGATCACCCTCGCGCTGGCGCAGATGCTCTACTACTTTTTCAACGACCAGAAATATTGGGGCGGCACGGACGGCATGAACATCGACTCGCGCCCGACGCTCGCGCTGGGCGATGTCACGCTGTTCAACTTCCAGAACCGGGTCGCGTTCTACTACCTCGCCTTCGCCTGCCTGGTCGGCGGCTTCGTGCTGCTGAGCGTGCTGCTGCGCAGCCCTTTCGGCCACGCGCTGGTGGGAATCCGCGCCAACGAAGGGCGCATGCGCGCGCTGGGCTACGACGTACAGCGCCTCAAGCTGATCGCCATCGTGATCGCCGGCACGCTCGCGGGCCTGGCCGGGTTCCTCGAGGCCGCGCGCAGCACCTTCGCCACCCCGGCGCTTTTGGGCTGGCACGAATCGGGCCACGTGCTGGTGCTGGTGATCCTGGGCGGCATGGGCACGCTCTACGGGCCGGTGCTGGGCGCCTTCGTGGTGCTGCTGCTCGAGGACTATTTCGCGACGCTGACCGACCGCTGGCTTTTGATCATGGGCGCCTTCGTCATCGCGGTGGTGATGTTCCTGCCGGACGGGCTCGCCGGCCTGTTCCGCCGGCTGGCGGGGCTGGCGGTCGGGCGCCAAGGACGCATGGGCGGTGGCTGAGCCCGTGCTGGAGACGGTGGCGCTGAGCCGCCTGTTCGGCGGACTGGCCGCGGTGCAGGACGTTAGCATCGCAATCGAGCACGGCGAGGTCCATGCCGTTGTCGGTCCCAATGGCGCCGGCAAGACGACCTTGATCAATCTCCTCTCCGGCGACCTCAGGCCCAGCGGCGGCCAGGTCCGCTACCACGGCCAGGACATCACCGGCTGGCCGGCACACAGGATCGCGCGGATCGGCATCGGCCGCTCCTACCAGAAGACCAACGTGTTCCGCGAGTTCACCGCCTTCGAGAATTGCTGGCTGGCGGCCAAGGCGCTGCTGCCGCGCCTGCCCCTCTTCCGTCCGGCCGGGTCGTTCCGCCAGACGGCCGAGCGCGCCGAGCATGCGCTCGCGTTGTGCGGGCTCGAAGCCCGGCGCGATACGCGCGCCGCGGCGATGAGCTACGGCGAGCAGCGCCAGCTCGAGCTTGCGATGATGCTGGCGGCCGAACCGAAGCTCCTGCTGCTCGACGAGCCCCTGGCCGGCATGGGGCCCGAAGAAAGCGCGCGGGTGGTCGAACTGCTGCGGCGCCTGGCCGCCGACCATACGATGGTGATGATCGAGCACGACATGGACGCGGTCTTCGCCATCGCCGACCGCATCACCGTGATGGTCAACGGCAGCGTGCTGGCGTCGGGTGCGCCCGAGGCGATCCGCGCCAACGCCGAGGTTCAGCAGGCCTATCTGGGCGAGGACGCGCCGTGACGGCCGCCGCCCAACCGCCGCTGATCGACGCGAAGGGTCTGCACGTCTTCTACGAGGAAAGCCACGTCCTGCACGGCGTGGATTTCCAGGTGGCGGCGGGGGAAACCGTCGCGCTGATCGGCCGCAACGGGATGGGCAAGACCACGACCTTGCGCGCGATCCTGGGCTTGGTGCCGCCGCGCAAAGGAACGGTGGCGATCCACGGCCAGGACATGACGGGCGCGCCGACCCACCGCGTCGCGCGCGCGGGGCTCGGCTACGTGCCCGAGGGCCGGCAGATTTTCCCGCGCTTGAGCGTGCGCGAAAATCTGGCGATGGCGGCGCGGGCGGGTCGCGGCGGGCGCATGAATTGGACCGTCGCGCGCGTGCTGGAGACTTTTCCGCGCCTCGCCGAGCGCCTCGGCCAAATCGGCACTACGCTGTCTGGCGGCGAGCAGCAGATGCTGGCGATCGGCCGCGCGCTGGTAACCAATCCCGACGTGCTGATCCTGGACGAGGCGACCGAGGGCCTGGCGCCGCTGATCCGCAAGGAGATCTGGCGCGTCGTGCTGGCCTTGAAGGCAAGCGGCCTTGCGACGGTGATCGTCGACAAGAACGTCCACGCGCTACTGGAGATCGCCGACCGCGCGGTGATCCTGGTCAAGGGCCGGGTCGTGCACGCCGGTTCCGGTGCGGAACTCCGCGCGCGGCCGGACGTGCTGCAGCGGTATATCGGACTTTAGAGCGCGCCCACGAACCGCTGGATCGCCTCCAACACCGTTTGCGGCTGGTCGCGATGGGGCGAGTGCTTGCAGGCGGGCAGCATCAGCTTCTCTGTCCTCCCGGCGGCCTGCCGGACGATCGCGTCGACCTGCCGCTCGGTGCCGTACTCGTCGTCCGTGCCCTGCATGGCCAGCACGGGCACCTTGATGCGGGGCAGGTATTCCTCGATGTTCCAGTGCCGGAACTCGTCCGACAGCCACACGTCGTTCCAGCCGCGGAAGGCGTTGTCGACGTTCGTTCCGTGATGGCGCATCAGGCGCTCGCGCAAATCGGTCGTCGCGTAGGCCGTGCGCGCCTGGGCTATGCTGTCGACGCAGACCTTCTCGTTGAACACGTGCGCCGCCAAGGTCACGACGCCGCACGCGCGACGATCGGCCGCGCCGCCCGCGTATATCAGCGCAATCGACCCGCCATCGCTGTGCCCCACCGGCACGCAATTGCCGATGCCGGCAGCATCCAGCACCTTCGGCAGCACGTCGAGCGCCTCGCGATGCATGTAGGTCGCGGGCCAAGGAAGGGGGGAGGGCGACGACTTGCCGTACCCGGCGCGGCTGTAGAGGAACACCGGCGCGCCGGCGGCCTCGGCCAGCCGGTCCGGGAAGTCGCGCCACATCGAAACGCTGCCCAGGCCTTCGTGCAGCAGCACTAGGGTGGGGCGCGCCCGGTCGCCGTCGATCCGGCGCCACTCCAGCCGCGCGCCGGCGACGTCGAGAAAGCCTTCATTGACCTGCGAAGGGGGCATGCGATCAAGCAGAGGTGAGTGGAGGGAACGAATCGGAACGGCGATCATTACACCGGCAAGCGAGGCCGGGGAACGCCTGAATGTCGCACGATCGCGCGCATAAGCATGGCCACCATCACGGGCACGACCGCGCGCATGATCACGCGACCCTGGCGCGTTTCCATGCCGGGCATGACCATGGCCGCCGGCGCATCTTGGCGGCAGGCGCGGCACTGCCCATCGCCCTGGTTGCAGGCCGCGCCTTGGCCGAGCGTTTCATTGACGAGGTGGGGGTGCGCGCCGGCGCCTTCCTGGCGCTGCTCGACGCCGGCCAGCGCCGCGACGCGGCCTATGCTTTCGACGCCCCGCAGCGCTTCGACTGGCACTACGTCCCGCGCTCGCGGCCCGGCCTGCCCCTGAAGGCGATGACCCGGCCGCAGCGCGACGCCGCCGAGATGCTGCTGCGCGCGGTGCTCAGCGAGGAGGGCTATCGGCGCGTCGAGGGCGTCCGCCTGATCCTGGAGAACATCCTGCGCGGCGACAGCACCAGCTCCTTCCGCGATCCCGAGAACTATGCGCTGGCGATTTTCGGCCGGCCCGGCGCGTTTCCCTGGGCATTCCGATTCGAGGGACATCATCTCTCGCTCACCTTCAGCTTCCCCGCGCCGGACCGGGCCAGCGCCACGCCCAGCTTCTGGGGCGCCAACCCGGCCGAGGTGCGGCGGGGCCAGCATCAGGGTTTCCGTCTGCTCGGCGCGCAGACCGACGCGGCGTTCGCGCTGGTGCGCTCGCTCGATCCCACCCAGCGCGGCGAGGCGATGATCGCCGAGCGCTCGCTCGGCGACGTCGTCGCCGGCCCCGGCCGTGCCGACGCGCTGAAGGCGCCGCGCGGCGTCGTCTTTGCGCGGCTTGCCGAGGCGCAGCGCAACCAGGCGATCGCCGTTATCGAGGGGATGATGGCGCCGCTGCACCCGGAATTCCGCACCCAGCAGGCCAGGCGCCTGCGCGAAGCGGGCCTGGAAGGCCTGCGCTTCGCCTGGGCCGGCGCGACCGACGCCAAAGGCGCCTACTATTTCCGCCTCCACGGGCCGATCACGCTGGTGGAGTTCGACAACACGCAGGACGACGCCAACCACATCCATTCGCTCTGGCGCGACCTCGCGGCGGACTGGGGCGACGACACGCTGGCCGCGCATTACCGCAGCGGGCACAGGCCTTGATCGTCCTTCGCTGGCCGCAGGCGGGGTAGGGCTCAGACCTTCGCCCGCAGCTTGAAGCGCTGGATCTTGCCGGTCGCCGTCTTCGGCAGCGCGTCCACGTATTCGATCCAGCGCGGGTACTTGTAGGGCGCCAGGCGCGACTTGACGAAGTTCTGCAGCTCGCCGGTCAAGGCCGCGCGGTCCGCTCCGGCCGCCTCGGGCTTCAGCACCACGAAAGCCTTGGGCTTCAGCAATCCCTGCTCGTCGTCCTGCCCCACCACCGCCGCTTCCAGCACCTTGGGATGCGCGATCAGCGTCGCCTCGACCTCGAACGGCGAAACCCAGTTGCCGCTCACCTTCATCATGTCGTCGCTTCGCCCGCAGTAGCGGTAGTAGCCCTCGGGATCGACCGTGTACTTGTCGCCGGTGTAGGTCCAGGGGCCGCGGAAGGTGTGCAGCGTCTTGGCGCGCTGGTTCCAGTAGCCGATCGCCGCCGACGGGCCGTTGACCACAAGCTCGCCGATCTGCCCGGGCGCCGCCGGCCGGCCGGTCTCGTCGAGGATTTGCAGCTCGTAGCCCGGCACCGGCTTGCCGGTGGTGCCGTAGCGCACCTCGCCCGGCCGGTTGGCGAGAAAGATGTGCAGCATTTCGGTCGAGCCGATGCCGTCGAGGATGTCGACGGCGAAGCGCTGCTTCCATCGCTTGCCCACGTCCTCGGGCAACGCCTCGCCGGCCGAAACGCACAGGCGCAGCCTGGACGAACCGGCGGCACGGTCGTTCTTCGGGTCGGCCAGGATCGCGCCGTAGAGCGTCGGCACGCCGTAGAACAGTGTCGGCTGGTGCTTGCGCAGCACCGCCATCACGCCGTCGGGCGTCGGGCGCTGGGCGGTGACGACTGCCGTGCCGCCTATGTGAAAGGGCAGAGTCATGGCATTGCCCAGCCCATAGGCAAAGAACAGCTTCGCCGCCGAGTAGGAGACGTCCTGCTCGGTGATGCCCAGCACGCCGCGGCCCCACAGCGCCGCCGTGTAGACCAGGTCGGACTGCAGGTGCATCGTCCCCTTGGGCGCACCGGTCGAGCCGGAGGAGTACAGCCAGAATGCCACGTCGTCCGCGGTCGTCCACAGCACCGCGTGACCCCCCGGGGCCACCAGC
>CAYMTM010000260.1:0-6118 GCA_964393375.1 uncultured Rhodospirillaceae bacterium | reverse complement strand
CCCCGCGCGCCTGTCGCCGCAGCGCCTGCGCAGCCTCGCCGACGAACTCAAGATGAACGGTACGATCTCGGCAGCCGATCACGCGCTGATGATGCGGGTGGTGAACGACGCACGGCAGTCCGACATTGTCGCGACTTCGGGCAACCGCTACTTGACGACGCGCAATATGATCGCCGAGATGGACCGCATGGCCGACGAGCGGCTGAAGGCGGGCGACAAGGCGGAAGCCGCGCAGTACCAGAAGCTCGCCACGTTGCTGAAGGACCTGAAGGCCAAGGGCGGCAGCGCCACGACCGCGGTCTGAGGCCGGCTATTCGATCCGGCAGGCTTCGTCGAACGAAAGCCGCGGATTGCGCGGGCGCAGCTTCGACGGATCGCCGTAGCCCAGGTTGCACAGGAAGTTCGACTTGATCTTGCCGCCCGGGAAGAAGGCGGCGTCCACCTTGGCGTTGTCGAATCCCAACATCGGTCCGCAATCCAGCCCCAGCGCGCGCGCCGCCAGGATGAAATAGGCGCCTTGCAGCGAACCGTTGCGGAAGGCGGCGGTCTCGGCGGCGGCCGGGTTGCTGACGAAATTCTTCTTCATGTCGGCCTGCGGATAGAGCCGCGGCAGCAGTTCGAAAAACTCGGTGTCATAGCCGATGATCGCGGTCGCCGGCGCGGCCATGGTCTTGTCGAGGTTGCCGGGGCTGAGCGCCGGCTTCAGCTTTTCCTTGGCCGCGGCCGAGCGCACGAAAACGATGCGGGCGGGCATGCAGTTGGCGCTTGTGGGCGCCCAGCGCGCCAGGTCCCACACCTGGCGCAGCAGGTCGTCGCTTACCTTCCTGTCCTGCCAGCCGTTATGCGTGCGCGCCGTGCGGAACAGCGCGTCGAGCGCCTTGTCGTCGCTCATGGGTTCTCCCTCTTCTAGAGAACGGCGCGTTCGAGCATCGCGCGCAGAAGCACGTTGCAGCCCGCCGCCAGGTCCTGGGGCGTGGCCGATTCCACCTCGTTGTGGCTGATGCCGTCGGCGCAGGGCACGAAGATCATGCCGGTAGGCGCCACCTTGCTAATGTAGCAGGCGTCGTGGCCGGCGCCGGAGATGATGTCCAGGCCGTCGAAGCCGCATTCGCCCGCCGCCTTGCGCACCGCCGCCACGCAGCCGGGATCGAAGACGATCGGCTTGGTATAGGAAACCTGCTTCAGCTCGTGCTGCAATCCCAGTTCGCTGCACACTGCCGCCAGCGCTGCCTCGAGCGAGTCCCGCATCCGCGTCAGGGCCTCGTCGCTGGGATGGCGCAAATCGACGGTGAAATGCACCTTGCCGGGGATGGTGTTGCGCGAGGAAGGGCTCACTTTCAGCACGCCCACCGTCGACACGCCATGCGGCGCATGCGCCAGCGCGATGGCGTTGATGCGGTCCACCAGCCGCGCCGCGCCCAGGAGCGCGTCGCGCCGGCGCGGCATCGGGGTCGTGCCGGCGTGCGCCTCCTGGCCGGTGATGGTGACGTCGAACCAGCGCTGGCCCTGCGCGCCGGTAACCACGCCGATCGTGCGCTTTTCCGCCTCCAGGATCGGCCCCTGCTCGATATGGGCCTCGAAAAAGGCGCGGATCGGCTGGCCGCCGCAGGGCCGGTCGCCCAGGTAGCCGATGCGCTTCAGCTCCTCGCCCATGGTCTTGCCCTGGTCGTCCCTGATTGCGTGGGCGAATTCCTCGGTGAAGGCGCCGGCGAACACGCCCGAGGCGGTCATCGAGGGGGCGAAACGCGAGCCCTCCTCGTTGGTCCACACCGTCACCTCGATCGGCGCATCGGTCTCGAAGCCGTGGTCGTTGAGCGTGCGCACCACTTCCAAGCCTGCCAGCACGCCGTATACGCCGTCGAATTTCCCGCCGGTGGGCTGGGTGTCGAGATGGCTGCCGGTCGCCACCGGCGCCAGCTTGGGGTCGCGGCCGGGGCGGCGCGCGAAAATGTTGCCCATGCGGTCGACGCTGACGGTGCAGCCCGCCTCCTTGCACCAGCGCACGAACAGATCGCGCCCCTCCTTGTCCAGATCGGTCAGCGCCAAGCGGCAGCTGCCCCCCTTCTCGGTGGCGCCGATCTTCGCCATGTCCATCAGGCTCTGCCACAGGCGTTCCTGATTCACGCGGATGTTCGGCATCGTCGCCATGGATGTCTCCCGTATCGGATCGTCCATCCTAACCGAGGCGCCGGTGGGGTAAAGGCACTGTCAAACCGGCCCTCGCGCGAGGCGCCGCGCGATCTCGGCCAGCCGCGCGTAGTCCTCGATGTCGTTGTAGGCCGCCGCCGACAGCCGCAGCCAATAGGCGTTGCCGATCGCGTTCACGACCACGTCGGTGCGCTCTTCGGCGATGAGGCGCCAGCGCAGTGCCCTGGCCTGGTCCTGGGTCGCGCCTTCGGCGTCGAGGGGCAGGCGCACCATCGCCATCGCCGCCTGCATTTCGGGGATCGCCCCGGTCTCGGTTCCCAACCGCTCCGCCAGAAGCAAGGCGCCCTCGGCCGCCAATGCCGCGTTGCGCCGGCGCAGATCCGCGCCCCCCAGCGCTTCGTGGAAATCGATGGCCGCGCCGACCGACAGGTAAGCCGAAGGATCGCGCGTGCCGGTCCAGTCGAACTCGGCCAGGAAACCGCCGCCGTAGCCGTGCGAGATCGTCACCGGGTGCAGGTCTTGCTGGCGGTCGCGCCGCGCCCACAGGAAGGCGCAGCCCTTGGGCGCGCAGAGCCATTTGTGGGCGTTGCCGGCGTACCAGTCGGCGTTCAGCGCCGCGAGGTCGAGCGCCACCATGCCGGGACCGTGTGCGCCGTCGACCAGCACCTTGGCGCCGGCCTGGTGGCAGAGCGCCACCAGCCGCTCCAGCGGCAGGACCAGCGCGCTGGGCGAGGTTATGTGGTCGAGCACGACGAGCCGCGTCCTGGCTCCCAGTTTCGCCGCCACGGCCGCGATGATCGCCTCGGCGCTCGGTCGTGGAAACGGGATCGCCGCTTCGACCATGCGCGCGCCGGCCCGCGCCGTCACGTGGCGCACCGTGTTGCGCACCGCGCCGTAGCCGTGATCCAGCACCACGACCTCGTCGCCCGGCTCAAGACGCAGCGAGCGCAGCACCGCGTTGCAACCCGTGGTCGCGTTGTCGACGAAGCCCAGATCGCCGGGCTGCGCGCCGACGAAGGCGGCATGACGCGCGGCGGCCGCGCGCAGCGCCTCGGGCAGCCCGGTCGACATGAAGCGCGTGGGCTGCGCCTCCAGCCGCCGGCGCCACGCGTCCTGCGCGTCGGCGACGACGCGCGGCATGGCGCCGAACGAGCCGTGATTGACCGTCAGGAAATCCGGCTCCAGCAGGAACGCGTCGCGGATCGCCTTTCCCAGGGCGCGCATGGCTCAGAACAGGAATTTCGCGGCAATGAACCCGCCGACCAGCAGCACGACGAACACCGTCGTGACCATGGTCAGGCGCTCCTCGACGAAAGCGCGGATTGGCGGGCCGAATTTCCACAGCAGCACCGCGACGAGGAAGAAGCGCAGGCCGCGCGAGATGACCGACGCGACGGCGAAGCTCAGCAGGGGAAAATGCGCCGCCCCGCTGGCGATGGTGATCAGCTTGTAGGGGATCGGCGTCGCGCCCTTGATGACGATGATCCACCAGCCGTATTCCTGGAACATCGCCTGGAAGGCTTCCAGGTTTTTGGTCTGGCCGTAGAACTCCAGCACCGGCCGGCCCAGCGCCTCGAGCACGTAATAGCCGATCGCGTAGCCGAGGAACCCGCCCAAGACCGACGACCCGGTGCACACCGTCGCGATCCAAAACGCGCGACGCGGCTGGGCCAGGATCATCGGGATCAGCATGACGTCGGGCGGTATGGGAAAGACCGAGCTTTCCACGAAGCTGACCGCCGCCATCCACCAGATCGCGTGCCGGTGGCCTGCCAGCGCCATCATCCAGTCGTACAGACGCCGGATCACGCAGCCTCGCCCGTCAACAGTGGCACGCACCGTCCGGGCCGATCGTCGTCCTTCGGGCGCTTCAGGGCCGGGGATGTAGCAGGCGCGGCGCCTCCCGGCAATTCCGGCCGGGATGCGCCCGACGGGTCAGAGCGGGCGAACCTCGCGCACCGGCACGGTCTCCAGGGTGCGCGGGTCCTGGTGCAGGACCAGCAGGCCGGTCGGCACGCCGATACGCTCGGCCGCCGCGTGTTCCTGCGGCAGCACCGCCATCGCCGCCAGCGCGGCCAGCCAGACCGCAAAAGCGCCGGCAAGGCAGGTCCAGGGAACGAGCTGCTTGGTCATCCTGCGCGTCGTGTTTTCCGTCATGGTGTCCTCCAGGGGGCGTGCGCGCCCCTGCACCGTCGCCATATGGTGGCCCTTACGTCACAGGCAACGCGGAGGATCCGCGCCGCCCGCTCATAAGTTCGTGAGCGGCCTGGAAAAAACGGCCGGTTTCCGCCGCCCCCGCGGTTCTGGCGCGGTGCGGCCTTCCCCGCTAGGATGCGCCCCTCGCCGCCCGTCCTGGGCGGCGCTGCGCCCAGGCCCCTGTGGCGGAATGGCAGACGCGGCAGACTCAAAATCTGTTGTCCGCAAGGACGTGGGAGTTCAAGTCTCCCCGGGGGCACCAGGGGCGCGCATGGCCGGAACGAGTCCGCGTGACGCATGGCCCGCCGCCTGCTCCGTGGGCCGGTGCCGAATTTGATGCCGGTCGGGCGGCCGGTGTAGAAATTCGGCCCTACGTTGCAGTAAGAGGCGCACCGCGCGTCGCCGCCGCGGGTCGCCGGGCGATCGGAGGCAAACATGGCGAAGGGACAGCTCAGGTCGGGCCGCGAGCCCAAGAAACCGAAGAAATCCGCGCTGCAGAAGGCCAAGCCCGCGGCACCGCCACCGTCCTTCCAGGAACCCGAGCTGATCCGCAAGCCGCGCGGCCCGCGCTAGACCCGGGCCGACCGTCGTACCTCCTCCATCCCCGCGCGCCGGCCGGGCGGCGGCGCGCGGCGGCACGTTGCACGCCGGCTTCGCAGGAACCGCGGCACGGCGCCGCCTGACATTCGGGAGAAGTTCGCGATGGAATACCGACTGCTCGGCGGCTCCGGTTTCAAGGTGCCGGCCCTGACTTTCGGCACCGCCACGTTCGGCGGCGGCAACGAGTTCTTCCGCGCCTGGGGTGCCACCGACGTGGCCGAGGCGACGCGGCTCGTCGACCTGTGCCTGGCGGCCGGCGTCACCATGTTCGACACCGCCGACGCCTACTCGGCAGGGCTCTCCGAGCAGATCCTCGGCCAGGCGATCAAGGGCCGGCGCGACAAGGTGCTGATCTCGACCAAGTCGACCTTCAAGACCGGCGATGGCCCGAACGATCTGGGCTCCTCGCGCCACTACCTGATGCGCGCGATCGACGCCAGCCTGAAGCGGCTGGGCACCGACTATGTCGACCTGTGGCAGATGCACGGCTTCGACGGCCAGACGCCGATCGAGGAGACGATGCGCGCGCTCGACGACATCGTGCGCGCTGGCAAGGTGCGCTACATCGGCTGCTCGAACTTTTCCGGCTGGCATCTGATGAAGTCGCTGGCCGTCGCCGACCGCTACGGCTGGACGCGCTACGTGGCGCACCAGGCCTATTACTCGCTGATCGGCCGCGACTACGAGTGGGAATTGATGCCGCTCGGCCTGGCCGAGAAGGTCGGTTGCGTGGTGTGGAGCCCCTTGGGCGGCGGGCAGCTTACCGGCCGGATCACGCGGTCGAGCCCGCCGGCGGCAGGCACGCGCCACGCCACGATCGGCAGCCTGGGGCCCACCATCCCGCAGGAGCAGTTCTTCGACATCGTCGACATGCTGCAGGCGATCGCGAAGGAGACCGGCAGGATCGTGTCGCAGATCGCGCTCAACTGGGTGCTGCAGCGCCCGACCGTCGCCACCGTCATCATCGGCGCACGCAACGAGGCGCAGCTCAAGGAGAACCTGGGTGCGGCCGATTTCGCGCTCACGGCCGACCAGATGGACCGCCTCGATAGGGCAAGCCAGCGGCCGCCCGCCTATCCTTACTGGCACCAGCGCCGCACCTCGATGGACCGCAACCCCCCGCCGGTATTGGTTTGGAAGTAGCTAGCTGACGGAGACCTGGGCTGCGGTGATG
>CAYMTM010000259.1:0-6144 GCA_964393375.1 uncultured Rhodospirillaceae bacterium | reverse complement strand
GGGCCTGGAGCGGGTACGAGGCGGCGTGCTCGACCCTGCTGCCGAACGCCGACAACGTCGCCGCCGTCAACGACGACCGGGTGGCGCTCGCGCTGGCGCGCATCGAAGCGCACTACTTCGTCAACAAGATTTTTCTGCCGCCGGGCTCGCTGATGGCCAATCTTGGCCGGATTGCGCATCTGCCGGCGGTGATCGTGCATGGCCGCTACGACATGGTCTGCCCCATCGCCACCGGCGAGATGCTGGTCCGCGCCTGGAAAGGATCCGAGTTCGTGGTCGTGCCGGATGCCGGCCATTCGGCCATGGAGCCGGGGATCCGCGCGGCATTGGTCGGGGCGATGGAGCGCTTCAAGCGCCGGTTCTAGCCCAGACCGTTGTGGCCGGAATGCCACAGGTCCAGGATTTCTGCCTGTTATCATGCCCTTGGCGCCGTCGCCGCATGGTCTGGCCCAAGCGGCCAAGGCTATCTTGCGACCCGGTCCCGGCGACAGCGGCGGCAAGACCGCAGCGCCGGAGCTTCGGTACCGACCTTGGCGTGCCGGGAGTGGATACAGGGTGCAAGGTTCGCTGCGCTTGGCAAGTATGGCCGGGCCCATCCGGCTGCTGACGGTCGCGGGTCTGCTCGTGCTGCTTGCGCTGGCCGTCGTCCCGCGGGCGGCTTGGGCGGCAAGCGACGAAGACCCCGACCCGGACGCGTTGGCGTTCGGCCTTGGCTATTTCGATATCATCAAGCGTCGCGACGGCGCGGCCATCTTCAATCTCGAATACCGCTCCGACAAACGGCTTTGGGTGTTCAAGCCGCAGGCGGGTATGTTCGCGACGTCGGAGGGCGGATTCTACGCCTATGCCGGTATCCGGCTGGACGTCTATTTCGGCAATCGCTTCGTCTTCACGCCCAGCTTCTCGCCCGGCCTTTACTACGAGGGCAACGGGAAGGACCTGGGCTTCGAGGTCGAGTTCCGTTCCTCGGCCGAAATCGCCTACCGCTTCGACGACTATTCACGGCTGAGCCTCGGCATCGCGCATCTGTCGAATGCCAGCCTCGGCGACAAGAATCCCGGCGTCGAGACTTTGACCCTCACCTACTCGGTGCCGTTCGACAAGCTGTTCGGCAAGTAGCCGCGGCGGTCGCCCGGACAGGCTTGGGCGATCGATGGGCGACGACCCGCGCAAGCCGGCCCCGCCGTCGCGCCGCCTGGAATGGGCGCTGGCGGTCCTGTTGTGCGTGGGCGCGGCGCTGGCGATCGCGCTCGGCTTCTTCGGCGGGATGAAGGCCGTCACCTACCGCTTCCAGCGGATGATCGCCGAGGAGCGCCGGACCGAGACGCTGCTCGGCGGACTCAAGCATGTGCGGATGCCTGCCGAGGACCTGCCGGGCATTCTTTCGATCTACGGTCTCAAGCCTGGCCAGGAAGCGCGCCTCGACGCCATCGCCTGGGTGCCGCCCGGGATGCCGGCACCCTTTGTCGGCGCCATCGCCCGGCCCGGCCGCTTCGCCAACGCCGAGATCAACCCCTACGGATTCCGCGACCGGCGCAATTCCTACCTGCCCAAGCCGTCGGGCGTCTTCCGCGTGTTCGTGACCGGCGGGTCGACCGCCTTCGGTTCGGGCGCGGAAAGCGACGATGCCACGATCGCAGGCCAGCTTGAGGCGCTGCTCAACCGCGACCAGGCGCCAAGCACCGGCCGGCGCTACGAAGTCGTGACCGCCGCGATCCCCGCCTGGTCGACGACGCACGAGCGGATCCTGATCGAGAACCGGATCGTCGAGCTGGGGCCGGACCGGATCGTGATGTTCTCGGGCTTCAACGACGTGCTGTGGGGCGAGTATCTCAGCGACACGCACTGGTTCTTCACCTTCTACGACCAGCACTACGTCTCGCTGCTCAACCAGGTGCAGCAGCGCGTGGGATTGCCGCCGCTCGGTCCCGTGCGGATTCTCGAAGCGTCGAGGCCCGACTGCGCAACCATCGCCCGGCGGGCCGCGCGCAACGTCGTCTATGCCGCCTTCGCCGCGGCGCAGGTCAATGCCGAGCTGGTGTTCGCGCTGCAGCCCAATGTGTTCAGCACCGGCAAGACCCTGACCCAGCGCGAGAGGCGCGTGCGCGACCGCCAGCCGGAATGGCCGGCGCGGTTCAACGCCTGCTATGCCGAACTCCGCCGGGCCCTGGGCGCGATCGCCATGCCCGGCCACCGTTTCCTCGACCTGTCGGCGCTGTTCGCCGATCTGCCGGCGGAGCGCGAGCTCTTCATCGACACCTCGCATTTCGCCGGCGCGGGCAACGCGATCGTCGCCCGCGAACTGGCGAAAGCGCTGGAGTGGCGCTGATCGCGCCCGCCATCGCACACCCGCCGGTCAACGAACGGCATCGGGAAACAGCGCGCGGATTCCGTCGACCAGTTCCCGGGTCATCTCCTCCAGGATGCGCACGCCCTTCTCCCGCGTCGCCAGGCTCGGATCGCCGGTCGCGCCGGTGGGGCTGTGCTGCGTGTCCGGCGCGGGATCGGGACTGAGGCGCACGGGCCGCGCGAAGCCCATGGGCGGGCCCATGGCGCGGTCGCCCTCCGCGGGTCGGGCCAACTCCATGCGAACGGCCCCGGGTGTGATCGCCAGCATGACCGAGGTCTCGCGCTCGTCGGCATGGCCGCCGTCTTGCCGTTGCAGCACCGCATCGGCGCCGCGGCCCAGCAGGCGCATGTCGACGATCGCGATGCTGACGCTGCGCCGCGCCAGCAGGTCGGCGGCGACGGTCTTAAGCGGCGCCTCGGTCGAAACGCCCGTATTGATCACGACGATCCGCGTCACGCCGTGATCGATCAGGTTCTCCGCCAGTTCGGTGACCAGCGCGACGAAGGTCGGCGCCTTCAGATGCTGGCTGCCGGCATAGGCGGTGAAGGCGGGGTAGAAGCCGAAACCCACCACCGGTGCCACCACGACGGGTAGCCGCTCGGCCACGCGCCGCCCAAGCTCGCGCGCGGTGATGAAGTCGGTTCCCAGCGGCAGGTGAAGCCCGTGCTCCTTGGCCGCCGCGCCGATCGGCATGACCACCACGGCGCCGGCGGCAAAGCGCGCCCGCGCCTCGGCCCAGGTGAGTTCTTCAAGAAATGCACCTTTCACGCCAGTTCCCCCGCTTTGATCGGCGCGATTGTCCGGCGGTGCTCGTTTGTACACAAGCATCGCGGTTATCCCCCGCATCTCACTCAAAGCGCACGGGCTTGTGACACCCGCGCCGCGCGCCCAGGCCGCCGCGATGCTGCATCGCACGCGGCAAATCGCGCCAAATTCTCGGTATTGCCGGACCGAGTTTTTTGCACTGCAGCACGAGCCGTTGTCACCGCATGGTCATGCCTAGGCAATTCCCAGGTCGGTTGGCGGGAGTTATAGTCCGCCCGGTTCTCGCGTCCCTCCGCAACAACACTCAGGGGTATGAACTATGAACAAGACCGGTATCGTTCTCGCCGCCACGGCCGCCGCAGCATTCCTGACTGCCGGCGTCGTCACCACCATTTCCTCGCCGGCCGAGGCCGCGGGCGTGAAGTGCGTGGGCGGCAATGCCTGCAAGGGCCAGAGCGCCTGCAAGACCGCGTCCAGCGCCTGCAAGGGCCAGAATGCGTGCAAGGGCAAGGGCTGGACCGAGGCGAAGGACAAGGCGGCTTGCGAGAAGGCCGGCGGCAAGGTCAGCTGATCGGCTGATCGATCGTCCCAGCGGACGCATGGCCGGGCGCCCCGACCGAAAGGTCCGGGCGCCCGGTCCGCTTTCGCGCTAGGCTCTTGGGATCATGACGGCCACGCTCAACGGGTTCGGCCTCGGACTTCGCAGCGACCACTACGCCGACCTTTTCGACGAACACCGGCCGGCGGTCGACTGGCTCGAGGTCCTGACCGAAAACTACCTGGTCCCCGGCGGCCCGCCGCTCGCCAATCTCGAGCGCGCCCGCGCGCGCTTTCCCCTGGCCATGCACGGCGTGTCGCTGTCGATCGGCTCGACCGATCCCATCGACATGGACTATCTGGCGCAGCTCAAGGCGCTGATGCGGCGCATCGAACCTGCGATCGTCTCGGACCATCTGTGCTGGACCGGGTGTTCCGGCATCAACAGCCACGATCTTCTGCCCGTGCCCCACAACGAGGAGGCGATCGCGCATATTGCCGAACGGGTCATGCGCGTGCAGGATTTTCTCGGCCGCCGCATCGCGCTGGAGAACGTATCGAGCTACGTGGACTACAGTTTCAGCGCCGTCCCGGAATGGGAGTTCCTTTCCGCCATCGCCGAGCGCGCGGACTGCGACATCCTGCTCGACGTCAACAACATCTATGTCAGCTCGTTCAACCACGAATTCGATCCGCTGACCTATCTGTCCGGCGTGCCGGCCAAGCGCATCCGGCAGTTCCACATGGCGGGGCACCAGAACCACGGCAGCCACATCATCGACACGCACGACGCGCCGGTGGTCGATCCGGTCTGGTCGCTGTTCCGCGAGGCGGTGCGGCGCTTCGGCCCGGTGCCGGCGATGATCGAGCGCGACGCCAACATTCCGCCGCTGGTCGAGTTGCTGGCGGAGGTCGCCGCAATGCGCCGCATCGCCGCCGAAGCGCTGGCGCAGCGCGCCGCCTGATGACCGCGCGCCTCGCCAACACGCCGCCGCTGGAACGGCTGCAGGCGGATTTTCTCGACTTCATCCGCGGCCGCCGCGACGACGCCATGGCCGGCAAGGTGCGCTCGACCCGCAAGGCGGACGCCGCCACGCTGCTCGCGGTCTACCGCGATGCCTATGCGCTCCGGCTGCTCGAAGCGCTGGAGACCAATTACGGCGTGCTGAAGCGCGTGCTGGGCAACGCGGATTTCGATCGCATGGGCCGCGCCTATATCGCGGAGCACCCCTCGCGGCACTTCTCGATTCGCTGGTTCGGCGACCGGCTGGCCGGATTCCTGTCGGCGGCGGCGCCCTGGCGCGACGCGCCGGCGCTGGCCGAGCTGGCGCGCCTGGAATGGGCGCTGGCGACCGCGTTCGATTCGCCCGATGCGACGCCGCTCGATGTGCAGGCGATCGCCGCCATCCCGCCCGAAGACTGGCCCGTGCTGCGCCTGTCCTTCCATCCCTCGCTGCAGGCGATCGATTTCGCCTGGGCGGTGCCGGAGCAGTGGAAAGCCCTGAACGACGCCAGCGCAACCGACTTGGGGCCGCCCGCGAAGCGCCCGGCGCCCGTGCCGTTCGCGGTCTGGCGGCACGATGGCGACGACGGCCGGCAGAACTTCTTCCGATCGCTCCCGCCGGAGGAAGCAGCGATGCTGGCCGCCGCCCGGCAGGGTGCGCCCTTCGGGGCGCTATGCGAAGGGCTGTGCGCATTCGTGACACCGGAGCTGGCCGGCAGCCATGCGGCGGCACTGCTGCGCGGCTGGGTCGAGCAGGGCTGGATCGTCGGCGCCGCCCGATAGGCCGCCTCGCGCAGGCGTGATCCGCCGGTGTGACCGGCATCACGTCCGCCCGCGCCGGGCGGCCGTACAGAAGGAGGCGCGGTTTCGGCGAGGGACCACGACATGCGGCGCATCCTGATGGCGGGCCTCGCGGCCCTATCGATCCTGGCTCATGCGCCGGGCGGGCGCGCCGCCGATGGCGGCCCCATCCAGTGGCGCGACTTCTCCGACCAGGTGTTCGAGGAGGCCAGACGCGAGAACCGCTTCGTCGTGCTCTATCTGAAGGCGGTTTGGTGCCACTGGTGCCATGTGATGGAAGGCACCACGTATCGCGACGCCGAAGTGCTCGACATGATGGCGAAGCACTACATCCCGGTGCGCGTCGACCAGGATTCGCGTCCCGACCTGTCGCTGCGCTACGAGGATTTCGGCTGGCCGGCGACGATCGTGTTCGGGCCGGACGGCACCGAGATCGCCAAGCTGCGCGGCTACCGACAGCCCGACCAGTTCCTGGCGATCCTGAAGGATATCGTCGCCGACCCGTCGCCCGTGAACTATGGCGATGCGCCCCCCGAGAGCGCGGCAAATCCCGCGACGCGCCTGCCGGCCGAACGCAAGGCCGAACTGGAGGCGTTCTTCCGCAAAGGCTACGATGAAATGAACGGCGGCTGGGGCGAATTGAACAAGTTCGTCGATGCCCAGGCGATGGAATATGCGCTTGCCCTCG
>CAYMTM010000258.1:0-6167 GCA_964393375.1 uncultured Rhodospirillaceae bacterium | reverse complement strand
GGGCTAGGCACCCCGCGCATTTCCCATCGCCGTCCCATCCTGCTACGAATCGGGCAAGCAAGACCGGGGAAGAGGGGACGCGATGGACTTCATCTTCATGCTGACGCGCGACGACCGCACGGTGCCCGACTGCCTGGAACTGGTCGACCGCCTGGCGCCGCTGAAGCTGCGCCATGTCGGGTTCAAGGACGTGGGCGTGCCGCAATCGACCCTGGAGAAGCTGCACGCCAGGATCAAGGCCATGGGTGCCGTGAGCTACATGGAAGTGGTCAGCACCACGCCCGAGGCGGCGCTGAACTCGGCACGCGTGGCGGCCAGGATCGGCGTCGACTGCCTGCTCGGCGGCACCGATGTCGACGGGGTGCAGAAGATCCTCGCGGGCAGCGCCATCCAGTACTACCCCTTCGCCGGGTTTCCCCAGGGGCATCCGACCAGGCTCGGCGGGAAGCCGGAGGATATCGCGCGGCATTGCCGCGACTACCTGGCCAAGGCATGCGCCGGGGTCGACCTGCTCGCCTATCGAGCGACCGAGGCCGACCCGCTCGACCTGGTGCGCGCAGCGCGCGGGGCGCTGGGCGAATCCTGGCTAATCGTCGCGGGCAGCGTGAACTCGCCGGCGCGCGTCAAGGCGCTGGCCGAGGCGGGGGCGGACGCTTTCACGATCGGCACCGCCGTGTTCGATGCATCGTTCCTGCCGGGCAAACCCTCGCTGCTCGACCAGCTTGCCGCGGCCCAGGCGGCCTCGGCCGCGGCCAACGGCAAGCCGCGCCGGACGGTGCGGCGATGAACGCGGCGAAACCGCTGGCGCCCGACACGCTGGACAAGCTCAGCTACGCCAGTACGGCCACCATCAGCATGCAACTCTTGAAGCGCGGACTGCGCCACGGCGCGATCAGGGGCGCCAAGCCGCTCGATCCGGCCCATGCGCGCTGCGTGGGACCGGCCTATACGCTGCGCTTCATCCCGATGCGCGAGGACCTGGCCGGTCCGCCCAAGCCCGGCACCATGCTGCCGCACCGGATCGCGGTGGAGCAGGCGCCGGCGGGCTCGGTGCTGGTGATCGACGCGGGCGGCGCCTCCAACTGCGGTACACTGGGCGATATTCTGGTGGCGCGCCTCAAGCATCGCGGCGTGGCCGGGGTGGTCAGCGACGGCCCGCTGCGCGACCGGGCGGGTGTCGTGTCGGTCGGATTCCCGGTGCTCTGCAACGGCAGCGTGGCGCCTGCCAGCATGAACGAGGTGATGCCGGTCGACGTCGATCTGCCGATCGGCTGCGGCGGCGTGGCGGTGTTCCCGGGCGACGTGATCGCGACCGACATGGACGGCGCGGTCGTGGTTCCGCGCCACCTGGCCGACGAACTGGCCCGCGACGCCTACGAGCAGGAGCGGCTGGAGAAATTCGTGCTCGGCGAGGTCAAGCGCGGGCGGAGCATCGACGGGCTCTATCCGCCGAACGAGCAGGCCATGGCCGACTACCGCGAATGGCTGGCGCGGGGGGAGAAGAACTGATGCAGATCTTGCCGCATGGTCACGTGCGCGATTGCGGATGCCTTACGGCGCTGTCGCGCCGGGGGTTCCTCGGCATGGGCGTCGCGGCGGCGGGCGTGGCCGCGACGGGCGGCATCCCGGCGGTCCTGGCCGCCTACGGCGAGTCGGAATACATGCTGCTGTCCTGCATGGACCCGCGGCTGGTCCACGACGTGCACGAGTACATGGAGGCGCGCGGGCTTCGCGGCCAGTACAGCCAGGTCACGCTGGCCGGCGGCCCGGTGGCCTTGATCGCACCGGCTTTTCTCAAATGGCGGGTCGCAATCTGGGAAAATCTCGGCGCCACGGTCAAGCTGCACAACATCAAGCGCGTGTTCGGCCTGACCCACCGCGATTGCGGCACCTTCAAGATCGCCTATGGCGAGGCGGCGCTGTCGACCCCGGAGAAGGAACAGCAGGTGCATGCAGAGGTGCTGCGCGCCTTTCGCGAGCAGGTGCTGCGCCGCCACCCCAAGCTGGGCGTGACGACCGGCATCATGGCGCTGAACGGATCGGTCGAGTTGATCGCGGCCTAAGCGGCGGCCGGGGAGCCCGCGATTTCCTGGGCGATGCGACGGGCCGCCTCGGCGGGGTCGCTGGCCTTCAGGATCGGCCGGCCGATCACTAGGTGCGTGGCGCCCGCGCGCATCGCCTCGGCCGGCGTCATCACGCGCTTCTGGTCGTCGGCGCCGGCCCAGCTGGGGCGCACGCCCGGCACCATCAGCACGAACTCCGGCCCCATCGCGCGGCGCAGCGCCGCGACCTCGTGCGGCGAGCAGATCACGCCGTCCAGTCCTGCGTCGCGCGCCAGCGCCGCCAGCGCCTCGACATGCCGGGTCATCGGCCGTTCCGCGAAGCCGATGCGCTCCAGATCGTCCGCGCCGAGGCTGGTCAGTACGGTGACCCCCAAGAGGCGCGGGCGATCATCGCCGAAGCCTGCGGCGGCATGGGCCGCCGCGCCGAGCATCGCCGGCCCGCCGGAGGCGTGGATCGTGATGTAACGCGGCTTCAGCGCCGCCGCCGCGCGCACCGCGCCGGCCACGGTGTTGGGAATGTCGTGCAGCTTCAGGTCGAGGAACAGCGGCAAACCGCCGGCCGGCTCGATCGCGGCGCGCACGCCCGCCGGGCCCTGGGCCACGAAGAACTCCAGCCCCAGCTTGATCCCGCCGACGGCGTTTCGCAGCCGTCCGACGGCGGTTCTTGCCTCGGCCAGGTCGGTCGTGTCGATCGCGACGAAGACGGGATTCTGCCCGGCCATCACGAACTCCGCTCGACCGCCAGTTCGGCGGCGGCCAGGTCTTCCAGCGCCGTGCCGACCGACTTGAACAATGTTATCTCATCCGGCCCCCTGCGGCCCTTCTTCTCGCCGCGCGTCAGTTCGAACAGGTCGGCCAGGATATCCTCCGGCTTCAGCAAGCCGCTTTTGAGGGGCTGTACCACGTCGCCGCCTTCCTTGGCAGCGCCGGCGCGCGTGTCCACATAGACGCGGGCGCGGCGCACCGCTTCGTCGTCGCTCTCCCGCCGCTCCGGGGTGTAGGCGCCCACCAGGTCGACATGCGTGCCGGGTTTCAGCCACATCCCGCGCACCAGCGGCTCGGTCGACAGCGTCGCGGCGCAGACGATGTCGGCCTGCCTTACCGCCGCCTCCAGGTCCTCGACGGCGCGCACCGCGTATGGCCGGCCGGAAAGCGATTCGGCCAGCGCCCGCGCCTTGGCGGCGTCGCGTCCCCAGACCGCGACCTCGCGGATCGGCCGCGCGGCGGCATGGGCGCCGATCATGTGCGGCGCCAGCGCGCCCGTGCCGACCATGACCATGCGCTCAGCATCCGGCCGCGAGAGGTAGCGGCTTGCCAGCGCCGAGGCGGCGGCGGTGCGGCGCACGGTGATCGCCTGCCCGTCGATCAGCGCCAGTGGCTGGCCGGTGTTCGCGTCGCTCAGCAGGTATTGGCCCATCACCCCAGGCAGCGACTTGGCGGCATTGCCGGGGAAGACGGTGACGATCTTCACGCCGATATGCCCGCCCACCTGCCAGGCCGGCATCAGCAGCAGCACCGCCTCGGGACCGTCCTCGGTCTTGATCGCATGGTGGTGGCGCAGCGGCGCCTCGCATCCCTGGCGGAACATGCGCTCCAGCCGGTCGACCAGGGCGGCATAATCCAGCACGCGGTGGACCGTGGCCGCGTCGATGATGCGCATCGGAATTATCGGGCCGGTCAGGGTCAGCTATTGGCGACGAGGAGCTGGCGCTTGGCCTGCTTGATCGTCGGCGGGGCCTGCCTAGCCGCGGCTTCCGCGGCGTCCAGGCGGCGACGCAACTCCTCGTTCTCGCGGCGCATCCGCTCGGCCTGACGCTCGACCTCGCGCTGCTCGGCGCGGCGCCGCCCCCCGGCCAGCCAGGCGACGACGCCGCCCAGCACGAAGCCGGCGCCGATCGTCGCGAAGATCGCCAGATAAACCGGCAGGGACACGACGTAACCGGTCGGCCAGAAATTCAGCGCCAGTGTCCCGCGGTTCTCAAGCGCGAACAGGACGGCCGCGGCCAGCACCGCCAAGCCGACCAACCATCGGGCGACGCGCCAGAAGCGCGAGCGCCGTTCCGCCATGGGTGGTCCTCCTGCCCGGGGTCGCCGATCAGGCCGGCTGGGCCGTGGTCGTGCCGCCCTTCTCGTTCAGCCGGTCGCGCAGCTGCTTGCCGGTCTTGAAGAAGGGGATGCGCTTCGAGGTCACAGCCACCGTCTCGCCGGTACGGGGATTGCGGCCCTGCCGCGCATCGCGACGCTTGACCGAGAACGCCCCAAAACCGCGCAATTCGACCCGTTGGCCGCGCGCCAGCGCCACCGATATCTCATCGAAGACCGTGGCGACAATGCGCTCCACATCGCGCTGGTACAGATGTGGGTTGCGCTCCGCCAAACGCAGGATCAGTTCCGACTTGGTCATTCGCCCCCGCCCTTGCCTTATTCGTTTCCCCGCGCCGACGGCCACCCCCGCCGCACACCGATTATTGAGGGTGCCAAACCGAAACTAGACCGTCAAGTGTAAGTCTCTCGGATAACAGCGTTTTTCCGCCCGTGACCCAGGCCATGATCCGGTCCAGCCCGATCAGGCCGGAGCGGGACGTTTCCAGATCCACGTCATAGGCGGGCAATTTCTCGTCGATGCCGCGTGCCTTCTTCAGCCACGACCGCGCGGCGTCCTCCCCGCCGAGCTCGTCGACCAGGCCCTTTTCCAGCGCTTGGCGGCCGGTGTAGATGCGCCCGTCGGCCAATCCCTGAACCGCATCGCGCGGCAGCTTGCGGCGTTCGACCACCATCTCGACGAACATCGCATGGGTGTCGTCGACGACGCTCTTGGACGCCTGCCGGGCCTCAGGCGTCAGCTTCTCGAACGGCGAGGGCACGCCTTTCAGCGCGCCGCTGCGGATGGCCTCGGTGCCGATGCCCAGCGTCTCCAGCAGTTTGCTGAGGTCGGTCGTCTGCATGATGACGCCGATCGAGCCGGTGATCGAGCCCTGGTCGGCGACCATCCGGTCGGCGCCCAGCGCCACCATATAGCCTGCCGACGTGGCGGTAGTGCCCATCACCGCGACCACCGGCTTCGATTCCGCCACCTTGCGAAGCGCGCGGTAGAGACGCTCGCCGCCCACGACGGTCCCGCCCGGCGTGTCGAGATGCACGATCACTGCGCGCACCTTCTTGTCCTCCGCCAGGTCGGCGATCGTGCGGTCGCGCTCCAGGTCGTTTACGATCACGCCCTTGATCGTGACGCGGGCGACGTGCTTTCCGATCTGGAACCCCGTGGCGCGCGCGACTGCGGTCACGGCGAGCGCCGCCAGGGCCAGTACCGCCACGATGCGCCACGCCGACAGGCGGCGCTTGAGACGCCGCCGGTCGATCGCGTGGTCCGCAGCGAAGGTCACGGCAATGTCTGCAGCGCGCGGGCGGCCGGGATCAGGACGCCTCGGAGTCCTTGCTCTGCTTTTCCTGCTTGGACTTCAAGGCGGCGCCGAGGATGTCGCCCAGCGACGCACCGGAGTCGGACGAGCCGTACTCGGCCATCGCCTGCTTCTCCTCCTCGACCTCGCGCGCTTTGACCGACAGCGTCAGCCGGCGCGTGGACTTGTCGATCGCCGTGATCTTGGCGTCGATCTTCTCGCCGACGGCGAAGCGGTCGGGCCGCTGTTCGGAGCGGTCGCGCGACAGGTCGGACTTGCGGATGAAGCCGGGCACGCCGTCGCCCACCGATACGTCGATCCCGTTGTCGTGGATCGCGGTCACGGTGCAGGTCACCACCTCGCCGCGCTGCAGCTTGGCGGCGCCGGATTCGAACGGATCGCTGGCGAGCTGCGGGAGGCTCATGTCCCAGACGCTCGTCGTCGACCAAAGTGTCCCATCCGGCGTGAACATCAGCTTGCCGACCGGATCGGTCCGCAACACGGGGGCGTTGTTGATGTCGATGTTGGCGAAGTGATCGAGGCTCGGATCGAGCACGACGCCGATCCGGAGCGCGTTGGCCTTGATGTCGGCCCAGGTGGCGAGGCCGTTGGCACTAGCGTCGGTGCTCGGATCGCCGTCGGTCATCGCCGTCGTGTTGGCGGTGACGACGCGGCCCGTGGGCCGGCCGTCGGCGGTGTACTCGCG
>CAYMTM010000257.1:0-6215 GCA_964393375.1 uncultured Rhodospirillaceae bacterium | reverse complement strand
GGCCGGCGTCCGGTAGAGCGGCACGGTGTAGCGCCCGCCCCGCTCGCGCGCGCCCTTGAGCTCGGGCTCGTAATAGCCGGTGAACAGGCCTTCCGCGGTGTCGTTGTTGGCGGCGCGGAAGGGCCGGAACCAGCGCTCGACGAAGGCGCGCGCGGCCGCCTTGTCGGGCCTGTCCGGCAGCGCGGCGCAGATCGTGCGCCACTGCGCGTTGGTGCCGAAGCGCTTGTCGCCCGGTACCAGCGCGAGGTCCGGCTGCTGGCCGTTGAGCTTGCCGCAGGAACGCCGGAAGGCGCCGAGCGCGGGGGCGACGTCGTCTTCGCCCCAGCCCGCGAGATCGCCGAACTCCGCCGGCGTCAGCACCAGCCGTTCGCCGGGCTTGACCAGCGGCGGCGCTTCGGGCGGCGGCGGCGCGGGGACGACGCTCGGCGGCGGTGCGATGCCCGCGAGGATGCGCGGCGCCTGGCGCGCGGTGATGAAGCCGGCGACGAAGGCGACGATCGCGGTGAAGGCGAGCGCCGCGCACCACAGCGCCACCGGGCGGGCAAGGGCCCGCAGCTTGTGTTTGGAGCGTGCCGCCCTGCCGCTCAGCGCCTTCGGCCCGTCAGTGCGCGGTTCCGGTGGCGACCAGCAGCCAGTTCGGATCGCGCGAGCGCGTGTCGCGCGCGAAGGTCCACAGGTCGATCACCTCGGCAGGCTCGCTCGACTGCCCCGGCAGGGGCACGCCCTTGTCGTCGCGCAGCACGTTGATCTGCTCGGTCACGAACTTCACCGTGACCAGCGCCATGCGCCCGTCCATGCGCGCCTCGACGATGTCGGCCGCGCGCATGCGCACGATGCGGTTCTCCAGCTTCTCGCCGGCGCGCTGGCGCCGGTCGATCTCCTGCGCGAAGTTCGCGTAGACCTCGTCGTTCAGCAGCGGGCGCAGCGCGGCGGCATCGCCGGCGGCGAAGGCGCCCAGGATCATCTCGAACGCGGCACGCGCGCCCGACAGGAATTCCTGCTCCTTGAAGCCGCGGTCGGCCGCGCGGATCGCGGCGATGCCCGCCGCCAGCGGATCGGTCGCGGGCGTCTCGGCGCGCTCGCCGGCGCGGTCCGGCAGGGTGATCACGTTGTCGGCGTCCTTGCGCCCCGGAACCGGCTGCGGTCCCGAGAACGGGTCGGGACGGCGGCGCTCGTTGCCCGTGCGCTTGCCCAGGACCGAGCGCAGGCGCAGCACCAGGAACAGCGCGACCATGGCGAAGAAGACGATGTCGATGAACTGGAAATCCATGGTCGCTTGTCTCCGCCGGGACGCCGCGCCGCCGCCAAGGCAGGCGGCTTCTTTCAAGGGCCCGCCCTTCGCCGGCCCGGCGCGGCGCCTGGCCGCGCTGGACCCGTGGGCGGGCTTGCGTTACATCGTCCCCGGGGCCTTGCGCTATCCTTCCCGCCGGCGGGGCAATCGGCCCCTTGCGGGGCCGGGCCGGCGCTCCGACTTATGTAAGGCCAACCCCCGGAAAGAGCAAGCGGATGCCGGTTCTGGCCCTATTGGCCCTCTATACCTTCGCCGAGATCGCGGCGTTCATCGCGGTCGGCCGGGCGATCGGCGTGCCGGCGACCCTGGCGCTGGTGGCCGTCGCGATGGCGGCCGGCCTGCTGGTGATCCGCGTGCTGGGGCTCGACGCGCTGCGCCGCGCCGAGGCAAGCCTGAGCCGGGGCGAAAGCCCGGCGGGTGCGGTGTTCGACGCGGCGTGCGTGGCGCTGGCCGGAGTCCTGCTGGCGCTGCCCGGCTTCCTGTCCGATCTCCTGGCGCTTGCGCTCTTGGTCCGCCCGTTGCGCAAATGGCTGGGCGGGCTGATGTGGCGCGGCTTGCAGGCCTCGCCGAACGTGCGGGTGTGGAGGGATTCCAGCGGCATGACCGTGGTCGAAGGGGAATACGTGGAAATCCGGGAGCAGCGCGTTCTGCCGCCGGGCCCGCGCGGTCCGGGGAGCGGCGCCGCGCGATGATCCTTTTGCGCCACGGCCAGTCCGAGTTCAACGTCGTCTACAGCGTCACCCGACAGGATCCGGGCATCCGCGACCCGCGGCTGACCGAGGAAGGCCGCCGCCAGACGGCCGAAACCGCCCGCGCCCTGGCGGGCAACGGCATCCGGCGCATCTTGGCGAGCCCCTACACGCGCGCGCTCGAGACGGCGGCGATCGTCGCCGAAATCCTGGACGTCCGGATAGCGGTCGATCCGGTGGTGGGCGAGCGCGCCGCCTTCGCCTGTGACGTCGGCACGCCTGCCAGCCACCTGGCGCAGCGCTGGCCCGATATCCCGCTTGGCCATCTCGACGAGGAGTGGTGGCCGGCGCTCGAGGAGAACGAAACCCGCCTGCTCCAGCGCTGCATCCGCTTCCGCGCCCGCATGCTGGCCGACGCCGACCGCCAGGACCTGCTGGTGGTGACGCATTGGGGCTTCATCCGCGGGCTGACCGGCCGGCAGGTGAAGAACGCCACCTGGCTGCGCTACGACCCGGCCGCTACGCCGGTGCCCGCGGCGACCGCGCCCACGGGTTGAGCGTCCCGCGGTTGAGCCGGGCCGCGATCCGTGTTAGCCCTCGCGCGGCCCGAATTCCCGGGCGGACGTCCTTAAACCAACCGCGGACAAGCCTCCATGACTGACAACCCCGTGGGCGGGGAGGGCGCCGGCACGGCCGGCCCCGGCTCGCCCGTTCCCCCCGGCGCCCCGGCGGGCGCCGCCGCCGGCGGCCAGGTCGCGCAGATGCCCCTGGTGGTCAACGCGCAGTACATCAAGGACATGTCCTTCGAGCTGCCGAACGCGCCGCAGATCCTGCGCCGGCTCAACGAGCAGCCCCAGGTCCAGGTCAACGTGAACGCCCAGGCGCAGCAGCTCGGCGGCGACGTCTACGAGGTGACGCTCACCCTGAACGCCGAGGCCAAGCTGGGCCAGGACGCGTTGTTCATCGTCGAGCTGGTCTACGCCGGCATCTTCACGGTGCAGGGCGTGCCGCAGGACATCCTGCGACCGCTGTTGCTGATCGAGTGCCCGCGCCTGCTGTTTCCCTTCGCGCGCTCGATCATCGCCGGGCTGACGCGCGAGGGCGGCTTGCCGCCGATGCTGATCCAGCCGATCGACTTCGCCGACCTCTACCGCCGCCAGCTCCAGGCGGGCCAGCAGCAGCCGGCGCCGCCGGCGCCGCAGGGAACGGCCTGAGTCCCCCGCGCCGCTACTTCAGCCAGATCGGGTCCTTGAGCGCGGCGACGAATGCGGCGTGCGCCGCCAGCTCGTCGGCGCTCGGCGCGTGCGGCCGCGGCGGCCTGGCCGGGCGGGCCGCGTGGCCCTGCCCGGGCCGCATCGCCGTCACCGTCGTCGCGGCCAGCTCGAAACCCGCCTGCCTGCCGCCGATCAGCTCGATATAGACCTGCGCCAGCAACTCGGCGTCGAGCAGCGCGCCGTGCTTGGTGCGGTGGCCGAACTCGATCGCGAAGCGCTTGCACAGCGCGTCCAGGCTGGCCGGCGCGCCGGGAAACTTGCGCCGCGCGATCGCCAGCGTGTCGACCACGCGCGTGAAGGGCAAGGCCGCGCCGCCGATCGCCGCCAGCTCGGCATTGATGAATTTCAGGTCGAACTCGGCGTTGTGGATGACCAGCCGGTCGTCGGCGATGAAGTCGAGAAACGACCCCGACACCGCGGCGAATTCCGGCTTGTCGGCGAGAAACTCGCTCGAAAGCCCGTGGATCTCGAAGGCATCCGCAGGCATGTCGCGCTTGGGGTTCAGGTAGGCCTGGAAGGTCTGGCCGGTCGGCAGGTGGTTCATCAGTTCGACGCAGGCAAGCTCCACCAGCCGGTGCCCGGCGGCAGGATCGAGCCCCGTGGTCTCGGTATCGACGACGATCTCGCGCAATACTGCCCTCCCCTACGTTCCAAGCGCGCCGGGCCGCCAGTGCCGGCCGGTCCGAGTGCGCATCCGCCGGATGATCGCCTCGAGACGCCTGAGCGCCTCGCGCTTCGCCAGGCCCGTCGGCACCACGAAATCCGCCCGCCGGCGCTTCTCGCTGTCCGGCAGCTGGCGCTTGCGGATGCCTGCGAGCTTCTCGGGCGTCATGCCCGGCCGCGCCAGCACGCGCGCCTCCTGGATCATGCGGGGCGCGGAGAGGAGCGCGACCGCGTCACAGCGCCGATCGCCGCGTGTCTCGAACAGCAGCGGGATGTCGAGCACGACGAGGCGCGCGCGCCGGCGGGCCGCCGCGGCAAGGAAGCCGAGCTGCGCGCGCCGTGCGAGGGGATGCAGGATCGCCTCCAGCCGCCTCAGCGCCGCCGGATCGGCGAACACCAGATCGCCCAGCTTGCGCCGGTCGACCACGCCGTCCTTCACCACGCCCGGAAACGCCTTTTCCACCAGCGGCACCGCCGCACCGCCGCGGCGGATCAGGCGATGGATCGTGCCGTCGGCGTCGTAGACCGGCACGCCCAGGCGCCTGAGCGCCGCTGCGGCGGTGCTCTTGCCCATGCCGATCGACCCGGTCAGGCCCAGGATCACCATGACGCCGTCGCCGCTGCGCCGCGCTCCCTCATGTCGCCACCACCCCGTGGCCCCGCAGATAGTCCAGAAGCGGCAGCAGGGGCAAGCCCAGGATGGCGAAGAAGTCGCCGTCGATGTGGGCGAACAGCTGCACACCCTGGCTTTCGAGCCGGTAGGCGCCTACCGATTCGAGCACTTCCGGTCCGGCCGTCTCTAGGTAGCGCTCGAGGAATTCGGCGCTGAAGTCCCGCATCCGCATCACCGCCTTCGCGCGATGATGCCACAGGAGCGTGCCGTCCTTGACGACGCACAGCGCGCTCGTCAGCTCGTGCGTGCGGCCGCGCAGGGCCTGAAGGTGCCGGCGCGCCTGGTCGCGATCCGCCGGTCTGTCGAACCATTGCCCGTCGCAGCTCAGCATCTGGTCGGCGCCGATTACCAGCGCGCCGGGATGGCGGCGGGCGACGCGCGTGGCTTTGAGCGCCGCCAGCGTCTCGGCCACCATTTCGGCCGATGCCCGATCGGCGCGCATCGCCGCCTTCACTTCGCCCTCGTCGATGTGCGCCGGTTCGATTTCGACCGCGACGCCGGCCCGGCGCAGCAGCTCGGCGCGCGCCGTGCTGGCCGAGGCGAGCCAGAGCGCCGGCGGCCGGGCGGCGGCGGTCATGGTTGCCTGTCGCGGTGCTGCTGGATCAGCTGCATGATCGCCGCCGCCGTCTCCTCGATCGACCGGCGCGTCACGTCGATCACCGGCCAGCCCTCGCGCGTGTAGAGGCGGCGCGCCGCAGCGACCTCTTCCTTCACCTGCTCGAGATCGGTGTAGTCGGTCTCCTCGTCCTGGTTCAGCATCCGCACGCGGTTGCGGCGGAGCTGGACAAGACGGGTTGGATCCTTGGTCAGGCCGACGACCAGCGCGCCTTTGACCGCCAGGAGTTGCGGCGGCGGCGGCGCGGCCGGCACCAGCGGCACGTTCGCCGCCTTGATTCCGCGATTGGCTAGGTACTGGCAGGTCGGCGTCTTCGAGGTGCGCGAAACGCCCACCAGCACGACATCGGCTTGGTTCAGCGTATCGAGCATCTGCCCGTCGTCATGGGCGATCGCGAAGTGCATAGCGTCGATCCGGCCGAAATACTCGGCGTCCATCATGTGCTGGCGGCCGGGCAGGCCGCGCGCCTCGCGCCCCAGATAGGAACTCAGCGCGACGAAGACCGGATCCAGCACCGAGATGCAGGGAACCTGCAGCTTGCGGCAGGTGTCGATCAGGTTCTGCCGGAATCCCGCATTGACCAGGGTGAAGAGCACGATGCCGGGATAGGTCGCGATGCCGGCCGCGACGCGTTCCATCTGGTTCGGGGTGCGCACCATCGACCACACATGCTCGACCGGCTCGACACCCTCGAACTGCGCCAGACAGGCGCGTGCGACGCCATGCAGGGTTTCGCCGGTAGCGTCGGAGACAAGGTGCAGGTGGAAGGTCTTTTCCATGCGGAACGTCGGACTCGCGGGAAATGCCTGTGGATGAACGGTGCGTTCTTGCGCGCATCATACTCCGTCCCCGCGTTTCGCGGTGCAACGGCATCGCCCGGGCACTGCGATGAGACTCCTGTCCCCGGCCCGCCACTGAATCAGGGACGATGGCGGGTCGCCGCCAATGCACGGGATTCACAGGATGCTGTCCCGGACGATCGCCAGGAATGGCCAGCGAGAATCCAGGC
>CAYMTM010000256.1:506-6228 GCA_964393375.1 uncultured Rhodospirillaceae bacterium | reverse complement strand
CTAGGCCGCGCGCGGCGGGCAGTTTCTGGAGATTCGAGAGTTGCTTGCTGGGACCGCGCGTCGGAGGCGCGGTCTTCGTGCCTGTTGATTTGGATCAACGCCGAAGCGTTAACGGAGGTGCATTTTATAAGTTAAAGTGGTCGATCGCGTGCGGCTGATACATGAGGCATGGCTTAGCGACGAGCATTCGACGCCGGGGTCGAAAGCATGAAATCGGCACAGGATTGGGGCAAAACCGCAGGGCCGGCCTTCCGAATGTTGCCTGGGTCCTACTGATTTCGATAACGACAGGTTTAGGGTACGCCGCCGCCCAGACTGCAACTGCTCCCGGCATCCTCGTCGACGGCAACGCCGTGGTGACCGGCTTCTCCGGCGCGCGGCCGCCGGCGCAAATCCGCCCCGGCGTCGACCCTGCCGCATTGACCTTTATCGACCTTAACGGACCGGTGCTGCGGGTGATCGACTTGCACGCGCCCGTTGGCGCACCCCAGGCGCAGGTCGTCTTCGCGCCGAAGCCGTTCACGATCACGGCCGGCCAGATTGGACAGGTATTCGCCGTTGCGCTCGACAACGCCACCCCGCCGAACGTCTACGCCGCCGCGACATCGGCATACGGCCTGCCTATAGTCGTTCCCGATGCCGACAACGACGGCCTGCCTGACCGCCAGGAGGAGGGGGCGGCAAACGCGAGCTTCATGCCCGGGCTGTTCGGCCCGGCAGCGCTCGGCGGGGGACCGGGTTCGATCTGGCGGATCGACGGCGCGACGGGCGCGGTGCGGGTGTTCGCCAACGTCATGCTTGACGGCGTTGCCAACGGCGGGCCTGCGCTCGGCGGGCTGGCGTTCGATCCCGTATCGAACACGCTGTTCGTCGCCGATCGCGAAACCGGCATGGTCCACCGGTTCGATCTGGCGGGCACCGAACGTGGCCGCTACGACCATGGCACCGTCGGACGTCGCGCCGCCGGCCTGGCACCGTTGCCCTTCGATCCGGCCAGGCGGTCGAGCATCAAGCGGCCGCCGTTCCAGCCGGCCAACCCGGATTCGTGGGGCTATGCGCCGCCGCAGCGACGCGTCTTCGGCCTCGCCGTGCGCGACGGCCGGCTCTACTACGCCGTCGCCGAGGGATTGCAGATTTGGTCGGTCGCGCTCGCACCGGATGGTGCGTTCGGCGGCGATGCCCGCATGGAGTTTGCCGTTCCGCCCGGCGCGGCCGCGAGCGAGATCTCCAAGATCACCTTTGACGATCAGGGCGGCATGCTGCTCGCCGAGCGCGTGGCGCCGACCGGCGCTTTCGACTTCGCTGAGCTCACCGAGGAAGGCGGCGGCCGTGTGTTGCGTTACGCGCAGACGCCGTCCGCCGCAGGCCTGCGATGGCAGCCCGTCGGCGATGAATACGCCATCAGCTTCGCGTTAAGAACCAGCAACGGCAATGGCGGCGTCGCGCTCGGCTATGGTTACGACGCGATGGGCGGACTCGATCGCAATGCCTGCGGCGGGTTCGCGTGGATGACCGGCGAGCAGTTGCGCCAAGCGCAAGATCGCACGCTTGCCTCCCAGCTGGCCCAACGCGGCCCGGCCAATGTGAACGGCCTGCAGGGCAGCGCCAGCGACGCCGCGCGCGCCCCCAACGCGCGGCCGCTGCAAAGCTATTTCTTCGACTTCGACGACCGCTTCGACGATCCCAAGGCGCGTGGGCATATGGGCGACGTCGCCATCTTCCGCGCCTGCGCGCGCACCGCGGTCGCCGCGTTGCCGCCGCCGATGCCGGCAGCGGTTCCGCCGGCACCACCATCGACGGCAGCCCTCGGCCCGGGCATTGCCGGCGGGCCGGTCGGCGCGGGCGCTCCGGCCGTGCCTATGCCGCCTCTTGCCGCTCCGGCGCCATTGCCTATCCCGCCCGGTCTTGCGCCGGTGATGCCGCCTGGACCGTTGCCGGGCCAGCAGTTCGGGCAGCAGGTCGGTCAGCCTGCGGGCCAACCCCCGGCGCCGCCGGCCGGTCAGGCTGTGGGACAGCCGATGGCGCAGCAATTGGTTCCCGTGCCGGGCCAAGTGATCGGCCAGATCCTGGCACAACCGCAGCCCGGTCAGGTGGTGGGGCAGGGGCCCCAGCCGCCGCCTCCGCCGCCGGGTGGGCCGCCGGGTGCTCCGCCCGTCACGCAAGGCGCGGCACAACTGCCGCCAGCGCCGCCCCCGGCACCGCAGCCCGCGCCGACCGTGACTCAAGGCTCCGCTCAGCCAGCGGGTGCGCCGCAACCGCCTGCGGGCGGAATCGGTATCGCGCCAGGTGCCCCGGTGGTCCAGGGAAGCCAGCTCCCGCCGACGGGCGGCATGATCGTGGGCGAGGTCGAAGTGGTCAAGAAGGCGGCCGCCGGCGGCATCACGATCAGCAAGACCGGCCCGACGAAATGCTTTCCCGGCAAGACCTGCGACTTCACCATCACGTTCAAGGGCGCCGCATCGGAGCCCTCCGGTGTCTTCGAGGTCCGCGACATCCCGCCGCCGGGCTGGATGTTCATGGGCAATGCGAGCGGACCCAACTGGAACTGCACGTCGCCGGCCAACTGCACCTACAACATCACCAAGCATTCGCAATGGCCCAAGCAGGGCCTCACTGCGAAAAGCCCGTGGCTCAAGACCAACATCGCGTTCAGGGTCCCGTCCAACGCCGAGGACGGCGAGGTCGAGAACTGCGTCAACGTGACATTTCCGCCCGCGCCGGGGCAAAGCGGGAAGACGATCGGGGTCGCGTGCTGGAAGGTCGAGGTCGTCAATCCGCCGAACCTGACCGTCACGAAGTCCCTCGACAAGGGCGCCTGCGCGCCCGGCGAGCAGTGCGACTTCAAGATCACCGTGAAGAACACCGGCGGTACGCCGTACAAAGGATTTCTCATGCTGATCGACACCGCGGTGCCGCAGGAGTTCGAATTCGGCGGCCCCGGAGCCATCAGCACCACCGGCAGTGCCGGCGGCCTCAAGTGCAACCTCGAGAAGCTCGGCGAGACCGGCCTGTTCCGATGCCACAAGATGGGGCTCGGAGCCGGGCAGCAATTCGTCATCGCGGCCAAGGCAAAGCTCAAGGCGAAGGGGGAGCCGGTGGAGATCGAGAACTGCGCGAAGATCTGGCTCCCCGGATCCGATCCGAACGATCCCGCGCTCAAGGGCATCTCGCTCGCCCGCGCTTTCCTCGACTATCAAGGCTACCCGATGGAAAAGGGCGGGCCCATTACCGAGGACGAGAAGAAAGCGATCGCCGACTACAAGCAGAAGAACGCGATCAAGGACCCGCAAGGCAATGCCGACACCTCCGGCGAGGTCACCGATGGGTTCGTGAAGTCGATGATGCCGCCCAAGGCCAACGCTTCCGGCGATATCCTGGAGAGCTGCGTGAAGCTCAAGACCAAGGAGCCGGGGCTGCTGATCTATAAGGAACCGTACAAGTATCCCACTACAAAGCCTGGCCAGCCCACATGCGTGTTCGGCGATTCCGACAATCCCTGCGGCTTTACCGTGAAGGTTTCGGGTCGGGGTGACGAGCCCTACACGAAGCCGATCAGGATCGACGAGCAATTGCCCCCGGGCTTCAATTATGCGGGTTTCAAGTCCGAAGGGCAGGCCAAGTGGTCATGCTCTGGTCAGCAACAGCATGTCGTCTGCACGCATCCCCCGGCAAACCTGACGAACAAGGAACTGCTGGCGGTCACGGTCTGGGCATTTCTCAGCTATGAGGATGCCAAGAAATTCCATAACTGGACATACGACAGAAATCCCGAGGTCGTGAACTGCGCCAAGGTCCTCTACGACAACCCGAAGCAATATGACCAGGAGCCGAAACTGCCGCCGGCGCCAGGCCAGGTGCATCCCGGCAGGCATTGGCAAGCCTGCTACAAGCAGACGATCTACCACATGGATCACAACTTCCTGAGCTACCACGCGGAAGGAACGGGTCCCTGCTATCCGCCGAACTGTTCGCATTACGATTTTACCATCACCAGCGAAGACCGCCGCGGGCACGGCCCACTGACGCAGCGCATTACGCCGCCATCGGGGTCTGCCATGCCCAATATCCGCGTCATCAAGGCGCCGCCGGCGTGCCCGGCCTCTCGCTGGTCGTGCGCGCGCACCGGCGCGGGGCCGGCTGGGGAATTCACCTGCCACATAGACGATTGCAGCCTGGCGAAGGGCGATCAGGTGATCACGCGGCTCGAGGGAAGCGTCGCACCCGATCTCAAGGAGCCGCCACCGGCGCCAATGCAGAAGACCGCGTGCGGCGCGCTGGAATGGAACGCGCCGCGCCTCGGTGGCGGCATTGAGCAGCAAAGTGGCAAGCGGGTCGAAGTGGCCTGCGCGGCGATCATGGTCCTGGCGCGACCGTCGGCGCCGGCAGCACCGGTCTGCGCCGCCGGCTATACGCTGTTGCCGAGCGGCTTGTGCTGTCCCACGAGCCAGGCGACGGCCACCGGACAGTGCTGCCCGTGGGGACAGCAGCCCGATGCCTATGGCCAGACCTGCGTCGCCGTCGGGCCAAGCGCGCCGCCCTCCGCGCAGCAGCAGGTCGAACCGTGGCAGACGATCCTGCCGGGGTTGCAGCAGGTGCTGCCAGGCCGCGCGCGGCCAAGCTATCCGGGGCCGTCGGCGCCGACGTCGCCACCGCTCTCGCCACCAACCGCGCCACCGGCCTCGCCGCCGCCCAGCGCAACCATAGCGCCAACGCCGCCGCTTCAGGCCGCGCCGGTCCAATGCACGGGCGGGAAGGTCCCGGTCGGCGGGCAGTGCGTCTGTCCGACCGGCACGACCGAAATGCGCGGCATTTGCGTGCCGGCAGGCGCGCCGCCATCGCAACAACAAGTGGCGCCGCTGTTGCGATTCGAGCGGGTCAACCCATAGCCCAGGCCGGCTGTCCCCGGAATGGGAACGCAGACGAAGCCGCGGAACTACGCCGCGCGCGGCGGCCCGTCGGCCGGCGCCGGCCAGGCGCGGCGCAGGCTCTGGCGGAAGTTGCTGGGGGTGCGGTCGTAGGCGGCGTGGAAGCATTTCGAGAAATGCGAGGCCGTCTCGAAGCCGCAGGCCAGCGCCACGTCGAGGATCGAGTGGTCGGTCTGGGTGAGCAGCAGCCGCGCGCGCGCCAAGCGCAGCGCCAGATAGTAGCGCATCGGCCGTGTGTCGAGATACTTGTGGAACAGCCGCTCGACTTGGCGCACCGACAGGCCGACGCGCTTGGCGAGGTCGGCGCGGTCGAGCGGCTGTTCCAGGTTCTGCTCCATCAGCCCGATGACGCTCAAGAGCTTCGGGTGGGTGACGCCGAGCCGGGCGGCGGGCGTCAGGCGCTGGTGGTGGTCGGCCTCGCGCACCTGGGTGTGGATCGCCTGCTCGGCCACCGCCATCGCCAAGTCGTGGCCATGCTTGAGCCGGATCAGGTGCAGCATCATGTCGAGCGCCGAGGTGCCGCCCGAGCAGGTGGCGCGGTCGCGGTCGATCTCGAAAATGTCGTCGCTCACGTCGAGGTCCGGAAACTCCTCGCGGAACGGCTGGAAGTATTCCCAGTGGATGCAGCAGCGATAGCCGTTGAGCAGCCCCGCGCGCGCCATCGCGTAGGTGCCGCCGCTGATCGAGCCGATCCGGCAGCCGTGCCGCGCCAGGCGGTTGAGCCACGCGAACACCGCCCGGTCGCGCAGGATCGGGCTGTCGAGCAGGTCCATCGCGTCGCCCAGGCCGCGCTCTCG
>CAYMTM010000256.1:0-496 GCA_964393375.1 uncultured Rhodospirillaceae bacterium | reverse complement strand
GCCGGTGGTCGTCGAGGATCTGCTTGCAGATCGGGCTGTCGAGCCCGCCGCAGACGTAAACCGCGTCGAACGGCACGGCGTCGGCCAGCGCATGGTCGGCGGCCAGCTCGATGCCGTTGCTGGCCTTGACCGGCCTGCCGTCGCTCGACACCAGCTTCCAGCGGTAGAGCTGCCTGCCGCTCAGCCGGTTGGCCTGGCGCAGGGGCTCGATGCCGGCGGCGAAGCCCATCATCGCGAAATTGGGCTCGAGCAGGAATCCGACCAGCTCGGCCTCGGGTTCCATCTTCGCGCGCTCCGGCGGCCTCGCCGCCGCGCCGCGTGGTTTTCCTTGGATGGTCAAGTGCGGCCTGTCTTGCCCTGGTCGATGTCGTTTCTGGAACAATAGCGCCGGAGCGCGGGAAATGCATCTGCCGGCGCGGGGGCAGGGGCCGAATCGGTCCCACCGGGTCGCCGCGCGCCGCCCGTCGGCGGGACGGCGCAAAGCGCCGGCCGGGCG
>CAYMTM010000255.1:0-6281 GCA_964393375.1 uncultured Rhodospirillaceae bacterium | reverse complement strand
CCGACCGGGGGGACCAGCAACGGGGCGGGCCCAAAAGGCCCGCCCCAGGCTTTTTGCGGCCAAAAGCCACACGCCAACGCTCCGGCAGGACCCAAGCGTCGCCGGCGTCCGGCGCTATGCGCAAGGGGCGGCGGTGGCCCGGCGGTCCGTATCGGCTGCGCCCGTCGCGGCCGCACGCGCTGCGCCCCACCTCTTCCGCCGGCACTCACCCTTTCCGCCAGGAGAAGACACGATGATCGTCGATCACCGCACCTACACCCTGTTCCCCCAGGCCCTGCCCGAGTTCTACAAGATTTACGAGGCCGAGGGCTTCCCGGTACAGACCCGGATCCTCGGCCGCCTGATCGGCTTCTTCCACACCGAGATAGGCCCGCTGAACCAAATCGTCCATCTGTGGGGTTACGAGAGCTTCGAAGAGCGCACGCGCCGGCGCGCCGAACTGTTCCAGGACAAGCAGTGGCTGGGCTACATGGCCAAGGTGCGGCCGCTGGTCCAGCTCATGGAAAACAAGATCCTGATCCCGGCGCCGTTCTCGCCGATCCGCTAGCCAGCGCGAGCGCCGGCTACGCCGAAGCCTGCTGCTTCTTCAGGGCGGCCGCGCGGATTTCCGACAGCGAGGCGCGGGTGGTGAGCGCCTCGGGATCGACCTTCAGATCTATCACCGCGACCTTGCCGCTCGCCGCCGCCCGTTTGAAGGCGGCGGGGAACTGATCCGTGCGCTCGACCGTCTCGCCATGGCCGCCAAAGGCGCGCGCCAGGGCCGCGAAGTCGGGGTTCACCATGTCCGTGCCCGATACGCGACCCGGATAGTGCCGCTCCTGGTGCATGCGGATCGTGCCGTACATGCCGTTGTTGAAGACGACCACCACTACGGCGGCGCCGAACTGCACGGCGGTCGCCAATTCCTGCACCACCATCATCAGGCAGCCGTCGCCGGCGAAGCAGACGACCTGCCGGTGCGGCTGGGCGATCTTGGCGGCCACCGCCGCCGGCAGGCCGTAGCCCATCGACCCGCTGGTCGGGGCAAGCTGGGTGCGGAACTGCCGAAAACGGTAGTAGCGATGCGCCCAGGTCGCGTAGTTGCCGGCACCGTTGGTGACGATGGCATCGGGCGGCAAAGTGTCGGAGAGGTGCCTGACCACCGCGCTGAGGTCCACGGCCCCCGGCGTCGGCCGTGGCTTGGATTCCTCCAGGTAGTCCGCACGGGCCGCCTTGGTCCACGCCGCCCAGCGACCGTGATTGCCGACCGGCGCCAGGGCCGCCATCGCCTTGGCCGCCTCGATCGGCGAGGCGACGATGCCCAGGTCCGCCTGCCACACCCGGCCGATCTCGTCCGGGTCGGGGTGGATGTGGACGATCGTCTGCTTGGGCCGCGGCAGGTCGAACATGGCGTAGCCGTCCGTCACGACGTCGCCCAGCCGCGTGCCCAGCGCCAGCACCAGGTCGCTGTCCTTGGCGCGCTTGATGGCCGTAGCAGGCATTCCCACGCCAAGGAAACCCGCATAGCCGGCATAGTCGTTGTCCAGGTAGTCCTGGCGGCGGAAAGTGGTGAAGACCGGCAGCGCATTGCGCTCGGCGAACCGCCGCGCGGCCTGGGCCGCCTCCTCGCTCCACACCCCGCCGCCAACGACCAAGATCGGCCGCTCCGCCCCGGCAAGCAGGGACCGCAGCGCTTCAAGCTGGCCGGGGCTCGGCTGCGCCTGGGCGCCGCGCGAGGGCGCCGCGTCGGCCACCACCGCCATGTCGGTCAGCACGTCTTCCGGCAGCGCCAGCACGACCGGGCCCGGCCGCCCGGAGGTCGCGATCTGGTAGGCGCGGTTCACATATTCCGGGATGCGCGCGGCATGGTTGATCTGGCCCACGAACTTGGCGATACCGCCGAACATCTGCTTGTAGTCGACCTCTTGGAAGCCTTCGCGGTCGACCGTCTGCGTATCGACCTGGCCGATGAACAGGATCATCGGCGTCGAGTCCTGCGCGGCCACATGCAGGCCCGATGAAGCGTTGCTGGCGCCCGGCCCACGGGTGACGAAACAAATGCCGGGTCGGCCGCTGAGCTTGCCGTGCGCCTCCGCCATCATCGCGGCGCCGCCTTCCTGGCGACAGACGATCGTGCGGATCTGCTGCGTATCGTGCAGCGCGTCCAGCACCGCAAGGTAGCTTTCCCCGGGTACGCAGAAGATCGTGTCGGCGCCGTTCAGCGCCAGGGCGTCGACCAGGACGCGCCCGCCCGTGCGCGCGTGCGGTTCATTGCTCACAGCCGGCGCCTCCCCCGCTGCCTCAGCTTCCGACCGCGTTAAGGTAGAGGTCCAGGAGTTCGTCCTGCTCCGCGCGGTCGGCCTTGTCCATCTTGCGAATGCGGATCACCTGGCGGATGATCCGCGTATCGTAGCCTGCGCTCTTGGCCTCGGAATAGACCTCCCGGATATCGCCGGCCAGCGCCGCCTTTTCCTCTTCCAGCTTCTCGATGCGCTGAACCAGCGACTTCAGGCGTCCCGGCTCGACCCCGCCCGAACCTTTCTTGGCTGCCATGCTCCATGTCCCACGTTCGTGACGTTTCCGTGCGGCGCGGGACCATAGCGGCGGCGCCGACGCCGGCGCAAGCCGCCGGCCTGTGGATTCCGTGGGCTCTTAGTGCTTGTGGTCCTTGGTGGCTTCCTTGAGCTTCGCCATCTGCTCGGGGGTCGCCTCCTTGACGTATTTTTTCTTCCACTCTTCGTACGGCATTCCATACACCGCCTCGCGCGCCTGGGGGTCGGTCATGGCGACGCCGCGCGCCTGCGCCTCGGCCAAGTACCATTTCGACAGGCAGTTGCGGCAGAACCCTGCCAGGTTCATCAGGTCGATGTTCTGTACGTCGGTGCGCTTGCGCAGATGGTCCAGCAGCCGGCGGAACGCGGCGGCCTCCAGCTCGGTTCGGGTCTTGGGGTCGAGCGCGATCTGGGCGTCAGGCGGCATGGAACGTCTCCCGTGGCGGCATTCGATTGAGACCACAATGTAGGCGGATCAAGGCGCTATTTTAAGCCCCGGCGCGCCTGGGCGGCCTGTGGGGTTGAGCCGCGGCGATTGGAGCCTGCCAAGCGCCCGTGCTATGGTCCGGCCGATTTTCCGCCCAAGCAATAGTTCCAAGGAAGAACCGGGGTGCAGTCCTCCTCCGTCGGCAAGATTGCCTTCGACCAGTCCACGCGGGCGCTGATGCGCCGCCTGTTGGTCGACCACGTGCGCCCGCACTGGGGACGGCTCGCGCTCGCGGTGGTGTGCATGATCGTCGGCGCCATGGCGACGGCGGCCCTGGCCAAATTGATGGAGCCGATCATCGACGGCGTGTTCGTCGACCGCGACCGGACGATGCTGGGCTGGGTGGCGCTTGCCGTTCTCGTCGTGTTCTTCCTTAGGGGCATGGCGACCTATGGCCAAGCCGTGTTGATGAACTATGTCGGCCAGCGGATCGTGTCCGACCTCCAGGTCGACATGTATGGCCGGCTGATCCGCGCCGACATGGCGACCTTCAACGACACGCCCACCGGCACGCTGGTGTCGCGCCTGGTCAACGATGTCGGGATGCTGCGCGGCGCGGTCTCGATGACGCTGACCAGCATCGGCAAGGATGCGCTGACCCTGGTGCTGCTGATTGCGGTCATGTTCCGCCAGGACTGGCAGCTCGCCGCCGTCGCCTTCGTGGTGTTTCCGCTGGCGGTGCTGCCGATCGCCAATATCGGCAAGCGCATGCGCAAGGTCGCCACCCGCACCCAGGTGCAGATCGCCGACCTGACCACCTTGTTCGGGCAGACCTTCCAGGGCGCGCGCCACGTCAAGGCCTATGGCATGGAGGGCTACGAGACCGGCCGTGCGCGGGCGGCAGTCGAGTCCCTGTTCGGCCTGGTGCAGCGCGCCGCGCGCACCCGGTCGGTCGCGCATCCGATCATGGAGACGCTGGGCGGCATCGCCATCGTCGCGGTGATCGCCTATGGCGGCGACCAGGTGATCCAGGGCAACCGCACGGCGGGCGCGTTCTTCTCGTTCATCACCGCGCTGCTGCTCGCGTACGAGCCGATGAAGAAGCTGGCGGCGCTGAACTCCAGCCTGCAGGAAGGCCTGGCGGCGGCCACCCGCGTCTTCGCCGTGCTGGACAGCGCGCCGCGCATCGTCGACGGGCCGGACGCGATCGACCTCGACGCGCACGGCGCGTCGATCAGGTTCCAGAACGTGCATTTCTCCTATCGCGGCGACCGCGCGGCGCTGGACGGCGTCAGCTTCGAGGTGCCGGCCGGCAAGACCGTGGCGTTGGTTGGCCCGTCCGGCTCGGGCAAGTCTACGATCCTGAATCTGATCCCGCGGTTCTACGACGTCGAGTCCGGGCGGATCACGATCGGCGGCCACGATGTGCGCGAGATCAAGCTTGCATCGCTGCGCGCCAACATCGCGCTGGTCAGCCAGGAAGTCAGCCTGTTCGACGACACGGTCGCCCGCAACATCAAGTACGGCCGGCCCGATGCCAGCGACGCCGACGTCGAGCGCGCGGCAAAGCTTGCCGGTGTCCACGATTTCATCGCCGGCCTGCCCGAGGGCTATGCCACGCTGGTAGGCGAGCACGGCGTCAAACTGTCCGGCGGACAGCGCCAGCGCATCATGATCGCCCGCGCCATGCTGAAGAACGCGCCGATCCTGCTGCTGGACGAAGCGACCTCCTCGCTCGACGGCGAGGCGGAACGCCAGGTGCGCGACGCGATGGCGACCTTGATGCATCAGCGCACGACCCTGGTCGTGGCGCATCGACTGGCGACGGTCACCAACGCCGACGTCATCTACTACCTGGCCAACGGCAGGATCGTCGAAAGCGGCACGCACCCGGAACTGCTGGCGCGCGGCGGGGCCTATGCCCGGCTGTACGCGCTGCAGGCAGCCGACGACCCGCAGCCGGCGCTCAGGGCGGTCGTACTGGGCTAGGGCCATGATGTCCCGTCTCAAGCAGTGGTCGAAAGGCGAGCGGATACAGCGCCTTGCGTGCTGGCTCGGCGCCTGGTACCTGCGCCTGGTGTTCCGGACCGGACGCTGGACCGTCGAAGGCGACGCGGTCGCCAAGCGCATGTGGCGCGAGGGCAAGCCTTTCATCCTGTGCTTCTGGCACGGGCGGCTGCTGATGATGCCGTTCGCCTGGAACCCGCCCCGGGGTACCGCCGAGGCGCCGATCCACATGCTGATCTCGGCCCACCACGACGGGCAGTTGATCGCGCGCGCGGTCGGGCATTTCGGAATCGACACGATCGCGGGCTCGGACAACCGCAACACCATGTCGGCCATGCGATCGCTTGTGCGCGCGGTGCGCAAGGGAAGCTGGATCGGCATCACGCCCGACTCGCCGCCCGGCCCGCGCATGCGCGCCAAGCCGGGCGTGGCGGTGCTGGCGCGACTGGCGGGGGTACCGGTGATCCCCGCCAGCTATTCGGTCGCGCGCCGGCGCGTGCTGGGCTCATGGGACCGCCTGGTGGTGCCGAAGCCGTTCTCGCGCGGCGTGTTCCTCTGGGGCGAGCCGATCGCGGTCGCGCCCGACGCCGACGACTTGGCGATCGAACAGGCACGCCGGCGGATCGAGGCGGCGCTGATCGCGCTTTCCGCGGAAGCCGATCGGCGCTGCGGCCACCAGGCCATCGAGCCGGGCCCGCCGCTGGCCGATTTCGCCCGGGGCGACGCGGCCCGGGCGGCGGGGTGATGGCGTGACCTTGTCCTTCTATCGCGGCTTGACCGTAGCGGCCGAGCCGCTGATCCGCTTCTACCTGCATCGCCGCCGCGATCAGGGCAAGGAGGATGCCCAGCGCCTGCCCGAGCGCTTCGGCGAGGCGTCGCGGCCCCGCCCGGCGGGATCGCTCGCCTGGGTCCATGGCGCTTCGGTCGGCGAATCCCTCTCGGCCCTCGCGCTGATCGACCGTCTCCTGGCCGAACGCGCGGATTTCAGCGTGCTTGTGACCACCGGCACGGTCACATCGGCAAAGCTGCTGGCCGGCCGGCTGCCGGACCGGGCGTTTCACCAGTACGTGCCGGTCGACCATGCCGGCTGGATTCGGCGGTTCCTCGCACACTGGCGGCCGGACTTGGCGCTGTGGCTGGAGTCCGAGCTGTGGCCAAACATGATCCGGGGCGTGGCCGAGGCCGGCACGCCGCTGGTGCTCCTGAACGGGCGCATGTCCGAGGCGTCGTTCCAACGCTGGAAGCGCGTGCCGTTCCTGATCCGGCCGCTGCTCGGCCATTTCGCGCTCTGCCTCGGCCAGGACGAGGTGCAGACC
>CAYMTM010000254.1:5537-6315 GCA_964393375.1 uncultured Rhodospirillaceae bacterium | reverse complement strand
CGCAAGGCGGCCGGCGAAGCCGTAGAACCGCGCGTACTGGTCCACCCGGTCGGCGAGCGCGGAGTCCGCCCCGCCTGCCGCGACGAGGATCAACTCCGCCGATACCGCCATCGGCTCGCCCGCCAAGCAGGCAAGATTGATGTCCAGGTCCTCCGCGCCGTCCGGGATCGGCAGAACCACCGACAGGCGCTGGCTGTCGTCGCCCCGACGCGCGCCGATCGGCGCGACGTGCCCGGCATCCATGCCGGCGACCGCACGCCGCGTCGACGCCACGCTGGCCGGCGCCACGTGCCGCTCGACGATCGAGCGGATCGCCGCGTCGCGCGGGTCCAGGCAGGCGAGCAGGCGTGCCGGTACGCCGTCCTGCGTGCCGTCAAGCGGTTGGAACGGCAGGAACGCGCAGCTCTCGTCGCCAAGCACGATCTCCAGCCACCAGCCGACGGACAGGCGCGCGGCGTTGGGCTGTGGCACGAACACGACGAAGCCGTGCCGGTGGGCGTCCGCCGGCATCTGCGCGATCGCCGGGCCCAGCAGCGGGTCCTTGCGGAAGGTCTCCGTCACGTCCGGCCGCAGCAATCGGCCCCAGGTATCGTCTATCCGCGCGTAGAAGCCGTCGCTGCCGCGCAATACCACCCGTGAAACGCGCCGCTGCGGATCGAGCAGCCAGCCGCACACGAAGGTGCCTGCCTCGGGCACCGTCACCGCCAAGTCGATCACCGCGCGGACCGGCGCGGGGAAGGTCGTAATCGTCTCGTGGCCTTCGAACCGCGGGCGGCAG
>CAYMTM010000254.1:0-5527 GCA_964393375.1 uncultured Rhodospirillaceae bacterium | reverse complement strand
GCTTGAGCGCGCGCATCGTCTGCGCGTCGCAACGCGCACGGGGCAGAACGGCGCGCAGATGCGGCACCGTCTTGGCCGTGGGCAGCAGGACGCGCGACTCGGCGACATTGAGATGGAAGTAGCCGGCGGCGGTACGGTAGTGCACGCGGCGGATGGCCGCCGGTTCGATCGGCCTGCCGCCGCGGAAATACGACACGACGCCCAGCGCATTCGGCAGCAGGTCCGGCCGGTCAAACACGGCAATGGCGCCGACGCGCTTGGCCGGAGCGTCGGTCTCGACGATCAGATCGGCAATGCCCTGGCGCAGGTGGAACGACCAGCCCTGGATCATCGTGCCGCCGTCCTCGGTCGGCCCGAACGTCTCGATGAACCCGTCGGGCCGCGAGACCTCGGCCAGCAGCGCGGCGAGAATTGCCCGCGTCCGCCCGGCTCGCGTGCCCGGCTCCTCGCTCGGACCGGGCTCGCCGAACGATGATGCCAGGAAATCCATGATTTCCGGCAGCACCGCGATCGGGGCCCCCGCCAACGCCTTGACCGTGGCGCCGGGATTCAGATCGAAGCATTTGATCGACAAGGCCGCGCGCGCGCCGCCTTCGGCTGCGATCTCGATTCGATCGAGCCGCAGCACGGCGACATGGCTCACCTCCAGCACCGCGACGAATCCCGCGGCGTGCGAAGCTGCGGCTGACCACGCCAGGGCCCGCAGGTCCCCGATCGGCTCGCCGTTCGGCGCAAGCACGCGCGCCGCCGCGGGCAAGGCGCCGCCGGCGGCGCCGACCGCCAGCAACGCGCCCTCGTCCATCAGCCAGGCGGCCAGGACCTCGGCGCGCATCGACGGATCGGCCAAGGAAGGGGTGCCGGCGTCGGGCGTCATGCGCAGAGCCTTCGCTGGGCCGACAGCAGCGACTCGTAGAGCGCGAGATGCTGCTCGGCGCATTCGTCAATCGTCGGCACAGGCGCGATGCCGTCCGACAACCGCTGCCAAAGGCCCGGTTCGTCCATCGCCCGACGCATGGTGCGTGACAGGTCGACCGCGTCGCCGACGCGGAAATGCAGGCCGTCGACGTCATGGCGAACCGCCTCGGCCATTCCGCCGATATCGCTGCAGATCACCGGCCGGCGGTGCTGGAACGCCTCCTGGATGACCAGGGGCGCGTTCTCCCACCACACCGACGGCACCACGACCCAGTCGACCGCAGCGAACAGCGCGCGCAGGTCCTGCGCCTTGTAGGCTCCGCGCAGCACCACCGTGCCGGCCGACTTGCGCGCGGCGCTTTCGACCTTGTCCTTGAACTCGGGAGTCTGGAACGGCATGCCCCCATGCAGGCTGAGCGTGAAGCGGGTGTCGCCCTGGCGCACGAGGCGCAGCGCGGCGTCGATCGCCACCGGAACGCCCTTGAAGGGATTCAGGTTGCCGAAGAAGCCGAAGGCATCGCGCCGGCCGCCGGCGTCGAGCGCGCGCGGCGGCGCCGGCTCGACGCTGGGGCGCGCGTTGCGCATGACCATGATCTTGTCCGCCGGCAATCCCCATTCGACGTAGCGCCGGCGCAGGAATTCGCTCGGCGCCAGGAACTGATCGACCAGGCCGAACATCGCCTGGATCTGGCCCCGGCGCAGGACGAACTTGTCGGAGTCGACATCGGGAAAGCAACGATGGCAGGCATCGGGCGTAGCCCGCTCGCACAACGCCATGTCCCCGGCCGTCACCATCTGGCCCTCGTGGGCGCAGATCGGGAAGTAGTCGTGCAGGGTCATCACGATGCGCGCGCGGGGCAGGCTGCGGCGCACCAGGAACAGGGCCTCGACCCCCACCATCAGGACGTGATGGAAGTGGACGATGTCGGGCTTGTACAGGCGAAGCAGGTCCGTGAATTCCGGCACCACGGCATGCAGGTCGATCTGCGACAGGTTGAAGCGGTCGAAGTGGCCGGACCACATCACCATTTCGTCGGCGGAGCGCCCGACGGTCTGGAACAGAGTCCCGGGACGCCGGTCGCGGTGCAGCCTGTCGGCACACCCCAGGAACATGGTGTCCACATCGAATTCGTCGCGCATCGACCGGAACAGGTCGTAGGCGAAAATCTCGGTCCCGCCCGGATGGAACGCCGGGTGGTTGTGGCAGATGAAAAGGACGCGCGGCGTCTTCACGGCCTGGCTTCCCGCGCCACATCCGCCTTGTCGCCCAAGGGACCGAGGACGCACAGGTCCTGGTAGGTGTCGCCGCCACGACCGCTCCAGCATCCCGTGACCACCGGCTTGAGTGGTACGAGCCCCGCCTTGGCGGCCATGTCGAGGAAATACGCGCGGTCGAACGCGACTGCCGCCAGGGGCTGGGCCGCCTCGGCGTGGAACTCGGGCCCCGCGCCCTCCGGGTCGAAGGCCAGGCGGCTCGGCTTCGCCCGCAGCGCCGCTTTTGCCGCATCGTCCATCAGGAACAGACTGACGAAGCACCGCCCGCCGGGCCGCAGGACCCGCGCCACCTCGCGCAGATATCCCGCCGCCTCGGTTGCCCGCATATGCGTGAACAGCGAGGTCATGATCACGAAGTCGACGCTGGCCGTCTCGACCGGCAGCGCAACCGCATCGGGCGAGAGCTCGCCCGCGGGATTGTAGAGGTCGTTGCGCACGTCGAGATGGTCAAAGAAGAACTGGCGGTAGACCGGCGAAATCGTCTGCCGGCACCACTCGATGGCGCTCTCCACGACGTCGAGCCCGTGATATCGCCCCTTGGGCTCGCGCAGATACTGCGTCAACGGCAACGCCATCCGGCCCAGCCCGCAGCCGATATCGAGCACCGAATCGGTTGACTTGAGGCCGCCAAGCCGCACGAAATGCCCCAGGAACTCGGCACCGATCGCGCGGAAATCGCCGTCGCCGATGCTCTGCGTGCCAGGGGGAACCGGCATGAACCGGTTGGCTGCGATATGCCGCAGCAGCGCGCCGAAGGCGACATCGGCGGAGTCTTCGCGCGCCGTCCCGGCCACATTGGCGGCCGCGGGGCGCGATACCAGGGCGACGGTCACGGCTGGGGCCCCTCGGACTCGGCCAGGGCTGCCGACATGGCGCCTACCAGCGCCGGCAGCGCGGAGGCGGACGAGCGTCCGGACAGCCGCTTCGCCCAGCTCGCCACCACCTGCTCGCGCGCGATTCGTTGGCGTTGGATACGCTGCTTGATCCGCGAGCGACGCGCCGGCGGCGGCGCGGCGGCGCCCTCCATCAGCGCACCGATCGCGGCATGCCAGCGTTGGTCGTGCAGCCAGCGGTTATGCGCGTCGGCGGCGCCGCGGGTATAGCCGGTGTTGCGCTCGATCGACCGGCGTTCGAAATGGTAGAGCTCGGCGTCGGGCTCGTAGCGCACTGTCTTGCCCTCGGCGCGCAGCTTGAGGCACAAGTCGGAATCCTCGTAGTCGCCGATCAGGTAGTCCTCGCTGAGTCCGCCGACGCGCTCGTACTGCGCGCGCGCCAGCAGCAGGCAGGCGCCGGTCACCGCCGGCACCTCGCGCGCCTCGCAGGCAGGCGCGAAGTCGCGCGGATAGCCTTTGAAGTAATGCCGATTGTACCAGGCGCCATCGGGATCCTTCTCGAAATAGAGTCCGGCATGCTGCAGGGAGTCGTCATCGAACAGCAGTTTCGCGCCGACCGCGCCGACCGTCTCGCCGTCCGCCAGCGCCCGCGACAGCGCAGCCAGCCAGCCGCTCCGGTCCGGCACGACGTCGGAATTCAGCAGCAGCAGCTCCCGCCCGCGCGCCAGCCCGGCCCCGGCGTTGTTGGCGGCGGCGTAGCCGTAATTGTCCGGCATCACCGCCAGGGTCAGCGGCAGGTCGTAGAGCATGTGCAGGCCGCGCAGGAAATGCTCCAACTCGCGCTGCTGCTCCGGGGAATCGAGCACGTAGATCAGCTCGGATTCGCGCAGGTCGCGGTCGACCGCGAACGCGGCGAGCTGGAAGCGCAGGAAGTCGAGCGTCCGGTAGAGCGGGACCAGGATGGAAACGCGCGGTCCGGCGGGTCGCCGGCCGAACTGGATCACTTCCGGCGCCTGACGGGTGGCCAGGTGCTGCGCCTGCAGGTGGCGCGCAGCAGGCGAAATGCAGTCGGCGATGATCGAACCGGTCACGCAGATCGGCGGCAGCGCGGCGAGGACTGCATCGCGGGAGGCGCGCGCGCCGAGCGGCGGCGCCGGCGGTTCGAGCTCGATGCTGGCGCCCGAGCGCAGCGCGAGCGTCAGGCGCGCCGGCAATGCACCGCCCGAGTCCGGCAGGAACCCGGCGAACAGGTCGCGCCGATCTTCCGACGCGCGGCGCGCGTTGTCCGGGGCGGCGACGCGGTGCAGTGCGCCGGACCAGCGACGCGTGTCGCCGTTGACATCGACCACCATCAGGCCGGCGACCAGCCCGTGCGGGTCGCCGATCACGCCCGATACGAACAAGCCGCCGCCGGGAGTCGGTATCCACTTGTCGATGCTCGCATGTACCGGAGCCCGCTGAGATGCGGCGCCGGCTCGCGCCGGCGCGTGGGCGAGCCGGAATTCGTCCAGGGCCGCGGCGGCGGCGGGATCCTTGGCCGCCTGTTTCGCCAGGCAGCGCAGCACGTAGTCGCGCGCACGCCCGTCCGGGTCGGCGTTGCGGCCGAAGGCGCGTCGCAGGGGCGGATCGTCCGGCCCGGCACCCGGCCCCACCCGCCGGCAGGCCATGGCCTTGGCGCTGAAGACAATGACCGAGATCCCTTCGCTCGCCTCGGCCCGCTCGAGCATCAGGGCGAACGGCCGCTGGCCGCCGGCAAGCCGTCCGCCGACAAAGGCGGGCGCGAACCGGGCCTGGCGCACGGCATGGCGGCCGACGATCACCGCGCTGGTCGGCGTGCCGAAGCCCGCCGGTGCCGCGCCCACGCACAGGACGAACCCTGCGGCCACCGCCAGGCGCGGCCGCAGCTCCCCCGGCCGGGCGGCGATCGCCGCTACCAGGTCGCCGCAGACGGACGCGAATTCCGGGTCGTCGCCGAGCCGGAAGCTCGAGCGGCAGACCTCCAGGATGAAGCGGGCAACGCGGATGCGGCCTTCCGCATCCAGCCCGTCGAGCAGGCCGCCGACGTCCAGGCGCCGGGGCCTGCCGCCGGTCCGCGGGGCGGCGGCCACCAGAGCGTTGGTGCCGCGCTCGGCGATGGCGATGTGCTGGATGCGCGCCATCGGCGAAACCGCCGCGGCCTTTTCAAGGGAGAGACGAAACGCGACGAGGCAACGCTGACCGCCCCAGCGCGTCGGCACGGCCAGGCGTGCGACAGGGGGAGCGGCCGGCGCTCCATCGATCCTGGGAAGGGTTTGAAGCGGGGTTTCGCTCGCTCCGGCATCCCACAGAGCGAGCGCGGCATCGCGACCGATCGTCCCGACGGCCAGGGTAGTCGTTACCGCCTCGGCGGCATCTCCGTACATGCTTGAGACACTTTCAGCTGACCCTCCGGCCCCCGTTGCTGTGGGAGCACCGCCGTGCCGAACCCTCTTCGGCACGGCGGTTTTCCTCACCTATCAGCCAAT
>CAYMTM010000253.1:0-6345 GCA_964393375.1 uncultured Rhodospirillaceae bacterium | reverse complement strand
AGGCGTACCGCCGCCGAAAACGGTGGCGTGGCGTTGGGTGTGCGCGGGTTTGCCAAGGCCACTGGAATACAACAGCACGATTGGCGTGGCGTGTTCTGGGCCAGATGGAGCGATGCGGTTAAGGAAGCGGGATTTGCTCCCAATGCGTATCAGGCTGCATATTCAGACGAGTACCTTTTTGAGGGTCTGGTGACGCTTTGTCGGGAGCTAGGCCGGTTTCCAACCTCGACCGAAATTCGTCTTAAAGCACGCAACGACAAGACTTTCGCCAACGACAGAACCTACTTCAGTAGGTTCAAATCAAAACAGCAAATGGCGGCATCACTGCTCGCGTATTGCAATCAGCGGCATATCCACGAAGATGTGACGAGATTGTGTGAGGCAGTTATCCCAATGCAGAAGGATCATGATGAAGACGCTGCGGATGTGCCAAAGACTGGCTTTGTCTATCTGATGAAGAGCGGCAAGCACTACAAGATTGGGCACAGCAACTCGGCTGGACGCCGAGAATACGAATTGGCGATTCAACTGCCGGAGAAGCTCACGACAGTTCACACGATCCGCACGGATGACCCGCCAGGGATCGAGACTTATTGGCACAATAGGTTTGCCGCAAAGCGCCTACGAGGCGAGTGGTTCGATCTGACGAGAGACGAGGTTCAGGCTTTCAAGCGCAGGACGTTCATGTAACAGCAGAGACGGTCGCGGACGGCGGAACGATGCCGTCTTGACCGGGGCGCTGTCCGTTGCGACCGACGCGCCGCCTACCGCTCCCATCCCTCCTCGAAGGGATACCGCTTCGCCCAGAAATCCTTGAGCCGCGGGTCGGAATCGACGCGGCGGACGATATCGGCCATCTGCGGCGCGCTCAGATAGAAGCGCGTGCGCCCGGGCGCGAAGCGCGAGACCACCGTCACATAGAGATCCAGCACCGAGAGCTCGTCGCCGAGGATGTAGCGGCCGGGCGCGATCTGCCCGTCCATCATGCGCCAGCAATCGGCGATCCGGTCGTGGATGCAATCGATCACCTGCGGCGCGTGTTCCCTGCGCACGCCGATGCGCGTCGGATCGGCCTTGATCCAGGCAAACGCGTAGACGGCCGACACGTAGGCCATCCAGCGCAGATACTGCGCCCGCCTGGCGTCGCCGGATCCCGGCGCAAGCCCCGCCCGAGGATGCAGATCGGCGAGATGGATCAGGATGGCGGCGCTTTCGGTCACGATCTCGCCCGTGGGCAGCACCAGCGCCGGGACCTGGCGCAGCGGATTGACGGCCTCCACCCGCTTGCGCGCCGCTTCGTCCTCCCAGGTGACCGCCTCGATCGCCTCGTAGGGAATCTCGAGCAACGTCAGCGCGGCCTCGATCGGCACCGAGCCGGAGCCGACCGCGCCGAATAGCTTGAGCATGGGCGCATCGTCCGAATTCTCAGAAACCCTTTGGCCCTCATCCGGCGCGCCGGTTCTTGGGCTTGCCGCTCCGCGGCGGGGGCGCGCCACCTTCTCCCATCGCCAGCGCGACGGGAGAAGGCTCTGAAGTGGCGCAGAAGCGCGCGCGCGCGGGCGCTACTTCGGCTGCTTGACCACGCGCAGGTAGGGCTTCACCGTCTTCCAGCCCTGGGGGAACTTGGCCTTGGCCTGGTCGTCCGAGACCGTGGGCGGGATGATGACGTCATCGCCGGGCTTCCAGTTCACCGGCGTGGCCACCGTGTGCTTGGCGGTGAGCTGGCAGGAGTCGAGCAGGCGCAGCACCTCGTCGAAGTTGCGGCCGGTGGACATCGGGTAGGTCAGCATGGCCTTCACCTTCTTGTCCGGGCCGATGACGAACACCGAGCGCACCGTGGCGTTGTCGGCCGGCGTGCGGCCCTCGGACGTCGTGCCGGCGCTCTCCGGCAGCATGTCGTAGGCCTTCGCGACCTTGAGCTCGGGATCGCCGATCATCGGATAGGTGACCTTGTGGCCCTGGGTCTCCTCGATGTCCTTCTCCCACTTCTTGTGGCTGTCCACCGGGTCGACCGAGAGGCCGATGATCTTGGTATTGCGCTTGTCGAACTCGGGCTTCAGGCCGGCCATGTAGCCGAGCTCGGTGGTGCACACCGGCGTGAAGTCCTTGGGATGCGAGAACAGGATCGCCCAGCTATCGCCGATCCACTGGTGGAAATCGATCTTGCCCTGGGTGGTGTCGGCGGTGAAGTTGGGCGCTTCCGAGTTGATCCTCAGCGACATCGTCTCCTCCTGTCGTTCCGGCAGGGTTGGGGAGGTGCACGGTGGTTCCGCCGGCGGCAGAAGGCAACTGGGCGCCCGGCCGTGGGCGACGCGTCGGCCGCGGCTCCGGGCGTGCTAGGCTGCCGGCCATGGTCCCGCTCTACCGCCCGCTCCAGATCCTGCCGCTTGCCGCGCTCGCCTGCGTGCTTATCGGCGAGCCGCCCGAGCTGTTCGACTGGGCCGAGGCCTTCGACCAATGGGGCGACGAGGCCGTTCGCGGGGTCCTGGGCCTGGCCGCCGCGGCGCTGCTCTTCGTCCTGACGCGGGCCGAGGACCGGGCGCGGGAGGACGACCAGCCGGGCTGGAAGCGGCCGGGGCGCCTGCACACCGCCGTCGCGATCGTCGTCATCTGCTTCCTGGCCCTGGTGCTGTTCCACCTGGGCTGGTAGGGACATGCGCCCCGCGGCCGCTCCGCCGCTATTCCTTATCGCCCATCTTGCCGACGAAATCCTCGAAGTCCGCCGCGTCGCGGAAATTGCGGTAGACCGAGGCGAAGCGGACATAGGCGACCTGGTCGAGGTTCTTCAAGGCCTCCATCACCAGCTCGCCGATCGCGGTCGCCGGGATCTCGCTCTCGCCCGAGCTCTCCAGCCGCCGCACGATGCCGTTGATCACGCGCTCGACCCGCTCGTTGTCGACCGGCCGCTTGCGCAGCGCGGTGAACATCGACTTGGCCAGCTTCTCGCGGTCGAACGGCTCGCGCCGGCCGTCCTTCTTCACCACCGTCAGTTCGCGCAATTGGATGCGCTCGAACGTCGTGAACCGCGCCCCGCAATTCGGGCAGAACCGCCGCCGACGGATCGCCGAGTTGTCCTCGGTCGGCCGCGAGTCCTTCACCTGCGTATCGTCGTGTCCGCAAAATGGACAGCGCATCCCCCGTCCCCCCTCTGTTTTTCCCCTCGGTCTTTCCCTCGGCTTTCCGCCGGCTCCGCCGGTCAGGCCCCCGGATAGATCGGGAAGCGCCGGCACAGATCGAACACCGCCTCGCGCGCCTTGGCCTCGGCGCGCGCGTTGTCGGCCGGGCTTTCCGCCAGTCCGTCCAGCACGTCGCCGATCAGTTCGCCCACCTGCTTGAACTCGGCGACACCCAGGCCGCGCGTGGTGCCCGCCGGCGTGCCGAGACGAATGCCCGAGGTCACGGTCGGTTTTTCCGGATCGAACGGCACGCCGTTCTTGTTGCAGGTCAAGTGCGCGCGGCCCAGGCTTTCCTCGGCCGCCTTGCCCGTCAGTCTCTTCGGCCGCAGGTCGACCAGCATCAGGTGCGTGTCGGTGCCGCCCGAGACGATGTCGAGGCCGCGGCGTTTCAAGGTGTCGGCCAGCGCGCGCGCATTGTCGACGACCTGGCGGGCATAGGCCTTGAAGGACGGGTCGAGCGCCTCGGCAAGGGCGACCGCCTTGGCGGCGATCACGTGCATCAGCGGCCCGCCCTGCAGGCCCGGGAACACGGCCGCGTTGATCTTCTTGCCAAGCTCGCCGTCGCGCGCCAGGATCATTCCGCCGCGCGGGCCGCGCAGCGTCTTGTGCGTGGTGGTGGTGACCACGTGCGCGTGCGGGATCGGGCTGGGATGCACGCCGCCCGCGACCAGTCCGGCGAAATGCGCCATGTCGACCATCAGGTAGGCGCCCACCTTATCGGCGATCTGGCGGAAACGCGCGAAGTCGATCGCCCGCGGATAGGCCGAGCCGCCGGCGATGATCAGCTTGGGCTTGTGCTCGACCGCGAGCTTCTCCACCTCGTCGAAGTCGATCTGGTGAGTGTCGCGGCGAACGCCGTACTGCACCGCCTTGAACCATTTGCCCGAGATGTTGGGCGCGGCGCCATGCGTCAGGTGCCCGCCGGCGGCCAGCGACAGGCCCATGATCGTGTCGCGGGGCTGCAGCAGCGCCATGAACACGGCCTCGTTGGCCTGGGCGCCGGAATGCGGCTGGACGTTGGCGAAGGCGCAGTCGAACAGCTTGCAGGCACGCTCGATCGCCAGGTTCTCGGCCACGTCCACATGCTCGCAGCCGCCGTAGTAGCGCTTGCCCGGCAGGCCCTCGGCGTACTTGTTGGTCATCACCGAGCCCTGCGCCTCCAAGACGGCGCGCGAGACGATATTCTCCGACGCGATCAGCTCGATGCCGTCCTGCTGGCGCGCCAACTCGTTGCGGATCGCGGCCTGGATGGCCGCATCGGCCTCGGCGAGCGGGCGGGCGAAAAAGGGGCTGTCGGCGGTGGACGGGCGCGGGGCCGCACTGGCGGTCATCGGAACGGACGCTCCTTATCCCAGCTTGGCGACGCGCCGGCCGTGCCGCTCGCCGCCGTCGAACTTGGTCGCGAGGAAGACGTTCAGGCAATCCTTGGCGGTCTCCTCGCCGATCAGGCGCGCGCCAAGCGCCAGAACGTTGGCGTCGTTGTGCTGGCGCGCAAGGCGCGCGGACGAAACGTCGTGGCACACGGCCGCGCGCAGGTGGCGGTGGCGGTTGGCTGCGATCGCGATGCCGATCCCCGTGCCGCAGACCAGCACGCCCCGCCCGGCGCGCCCGGCCTTGATCGCCTCGGCCAGTTTGTCGGCGAAATCGGGGTAGTCGACCGACTGGGCGCTGTCCGTGCCCAGATCGAGCACCGGCACGCCCCGACGCTGAAGGTCGTCCTTGAGTGCCTGCTTCAGGGGGAAGCCGGCATGATCCGCGGCGATGGCAACAGTATCGGCGGTCATCCGGCGCGGCCGACCGAGGCGGTCGGTCTCCTTGGCAATTGCGACAGGGCCCAAATCATACCCGTACCAGATATCGCGAGGCAACGCGAATTCACCACCACATGTCGCCCTGCGCCGAAGGGATAGACGGCGCCGGCATGCCCGCCGGCGCGCAAATGGTGGAACGAAGCCCGTGTCGAGGCTCAACGTTCGAAACAATTCCGCCAATGCAACGAGCGCATCCTGATCCGTCTGGACTGACCAATTATTTCACCCCAAATTGTCCACAATTTAGCGGGCCGGCATGCTTGACACAAATTTACTATACTCGTCCCGTATCCGCGAAATTGACACGACAATCGGTTTGTGCAAAGTGTCCCGCACTATCATTCGCCACCGGGGAATACTTGACATGGCCGACGAAACCGATGCGAAATCTTCACAAGGCGAAATCCTGCGGATGACGGCGGAGGTGGTCGCCTCCTATCTCAGCAACAATATGCTGCCGGCCGCGCAAATCCCCGATGTCATCAATACTGTCTACGGCGCGCTGAACGGCATCAGCGCCGGCGGTGCGGAGAGCAAGGCCGAACCGCAGAAGCCGGCCGTGCCGATCAAGAAGTCGATCACGCCCGAATACGTCATCTGCCTCGAGGACGGCAGGAAGCTGAAGATGCTGAAGCGCCACCTGCGCACGACCTACGGCATGACGCCGGACGAATATCGCGCCAAGTGGGGCCTGCCGGCCGACTATCCAATGGTCGCGCCGAACTACGCGGCGCAGCGCTCGGCGTTCGCCAAGAAGATCGGGCTCGGCCGCAGCGCGGGCAAGCCGCGCGGCCGGAGCCGCAAGGGCTAGCCGCCGCTACAGGCCGCGGACGCGATGCCGCTTCATGCGGCCTCGCGGCGCTGCGCGACGCGCGCGGCTGGGAAGCTGACCGTCACGACAGTGCCGACATCGAGCGCGCTCTCGATCGTCAGCGTGCCGCCATGCAGCTCGATCAGGCGCTTGGACAGCGGCAGGCCCAGGCCGGTACCCTCGTACTTGCGGGCCAGGCGGCTGTCGATCTGTCCGAAGCGCGCCAGCGCGGTCGTAATGTCCTCGGGCGCCATGCCGATGCCGGTATCCGACACCGTGACGTCCATCCCGTCGCGGCGGTGGACGACGGCGACCTTCACTTCGCCGCCGGCCTCCGTGAACTTGACCGCGTTTGACAGCAGGTTGACCAGCACCTGCCGGATCCGACGCGCATCGCCGCGCAGCGCCGGCAATCCCGACGGAACGTTCACCTCGAGCGCGATGCCCGATTCCCGGGCGCGCACCGCGACCAGCGCGACCGCGTCGCTGACGATCATCTCGATGTCGAACTCGTCGTCGTCGAGCACCAGCGCATTGGCGTCTAGCC
>CAYMTM010000252.1:0-6357 GCA_964393375.1 uncultured Rhodospirillaceae bacterium | reverse complement strand
CGACCGAGCTGATGAGCCAGTCCTACGCCCATCTCTTCCGCGTCCCGCTGACGGGGTTGCGCTTCTTCACCGTCTACGGGCCCTGGGGGCGGCCGGACATGGCAGCCTACCTGTTCGCCGATCGCATCCTCAAGGGCGAGCCGATCCCGGTGTTCAATCGCGGCGAGATGAAGCGCGACTTCACCTATATCGACGACATCGTGGCCGGGATCCTGGCGTCGCTGGACCGCCCGCCGCCGGACGGCGGGCCAACCGCGCCGCCGCACCGGGTCTACAACCTGGGCAACCACCGCTCCGAGCCGCTGCTGCGCTTCATCGGCATCCTGGAACGCGAGCTGGGAGTGAAGGCCATGCTAGACCTGCAGCCGATGCAGCCCGGCGACGTGCCCGAGACCTACGCCGACATCACCGCCAGCGAACGCGATCTGGGCTTCAAGCCCACGGTCCCGATCGACGTGGGCATTCCGCGTTTCGTGCAGTGGTACAAAGAATATCACCGGGCCGCCGCCGGCTGATCGGCGGCCCTCGCCCGCGGGCAAGCGGCAGAACGCGCCGTGCTCTCCGGCCGCGACCGGCCGCCATGGCGCCAGCAGCGGGTCGAGCTGGTCGAGCGCACGGCCGCTGACGATCGCGAGCGCGCCGCCCAGCGCCTGCTCGATCCTGCGCAGGTCCGCGACCACCGCCGGCGGGACGACCACCAGGTCGGGTTGCGGCGCCAGGTCGATCAGCGTGCCGTCGAGATCGAGAAACAGCGCCCAGCGGCGGCTGGGCGGCGGAAGCCCGTCCATCGTCATGTCGATTCCAGCCATGTGACGCACCGACCGGCGATCGGTTTCCGTCGGTCAGACCGCGAGATCGTCCGGCTTCAGGCGCCGGACGCCGGCCGCCGCCATGTCGGCCCAGGCTTTCGCCAGCGAGCCGCCCAGGTCGATCGCCCGGCAGGCATCTTCGATCACATATGCCTCGATCCCCGCACGCGCGGCATCGATCGCCGACCAGGCGACGCAGAAATCGGTCGCCAACCCGACGAGGAACGCGCGCTTGAGCCCGCGTTGGGCGAGATAGCCCGCAAGCCCGGTCGGCGTGCGCCGGTCGGCTTCATAGAGCGCCGAGTAACTGTCGACGCCGGGATGGAAGCCCTTGCGGATCACGAGCTGGGCATGGGTCAGCTCGAGGTCCTCGTGCAGCGCCGCGCCGGACGTGCCCTGCACGCAATGGTCGGGCCACAGCACCTGCTCGCCATAGGCGAGCCGGACGGTCTCGAACGGCTTCTTGCCGGGATGCGACGAAGCGAAAGAGGCGTGGCCGCGCGGGTGCCAGTCCTGGGTCAGGACGACATTGGCGAAGCGCCTGCCCAGCCGGTTGACGATCGGCACGACCGCGTCGCCGTCGGGCACGGCGAGCGCGCCGCCCGGCATGAAGTCGTATTGCAGATCGACGACGATGAGGACGCTGCTGTCGTCGATCATCGCCGCCGCGCCGCCGTCAGGCCGCGATGTCGGTCGACTTGATCCGCCTGACGCCCGCCTTCTTCATGTCGGCCCAGGCGCGGTCGAGCGAGCCCATCAGGTCGATGCCCCGGCAGGCGTCCTCGATGACGTAGGTCTGGAAGCCGGCCTTGCGCGCGTCGAGCGCGGTCCACGCGACGCAGAAATCGGTCGCCAACCCGCAGACGAACACGCGGTTGATGCCGCGCGCCTTGAGATAGGCGGCAAGCCCGGTCGAGGTCTTGCGGTCCGCCTCCAGGAAGGCGGAGTAGCTGTCGACGTTGCGGTGGAAACCCTTGCGGATCACGAGCTGCGCCTGGGGGATCGACAGGTCCTTGTGCAGCGCCGCGCCCTCCGTTCCCTGCACGCAATGGTCCGGCCAAAGAGTCTGCTTGCCGTACGGCAGGGTGATCTGCTCGAACGGCTTCTTGCCCGGATGCGCCGAGGCGAAGGATATGTGTCCGGGCGTGTGCCAGTCCTGAGTCAGCACCACGTTCTCGAAGCTCTTCGCCAGCTTGTTGATCACCGGCACGATCTCGTCGCCCTGCTTGACGGCAAGGCTGCCGCCCGGCGTGAAGCAGTTCTGCACGTCGACGACGATCAACACGCTCATCGGCGTCGGCTTCACCTTCGCCGCGGCGGCCTGCGCAAAGGCGCGCGGCGCGCCGGCCATCAGCGCCAGGGAACCGAGCCCAACGAGAAACAAACGGCGTTCGCATTGCGGCATGGTTCTATCCCCCATCCTTGCGGGTGCGGCCCTGCGGCCGCGCGGCCCGATGGCCGGAACGCTAGCACCACGCACGCCGCGCCGAAACAGGAACGGCGGGGCATCCTCGTGATGTCCCGCCGTCCGTTGGCGCAAGGACCACCATCCTGGCGTCCTCTTGGCCGGGCTCCTTCATGGCGCCCGACCCGGCAGCGACGTCGCCGTCTTGGCTTCGTGCCGCCGATCGATTGCCCCCGACGAGGCCCGCCCTCGCCGCCCCCGAATTTCGCAGCAGAGGCTAGGTCGTTAACCTTAACAATGTGCTAAAGAGCCGGCCGTAGTCTCTTGGATTCGCCGGTATTCCAGGGTTATCCACAGAGAAAACCGAGCCGAAAAACGTAAATCCTGGGGCAATCCCGCTGCAGGCTACTAGGCATTGATTAACTGCCGCGCGGCGGTGAATTGCCGATTTACTCGGCGGCGCGAGCGGCCGGCGACGCTTTTTCCACGCGCGCCGCGCAGAACTTGAACTCGGGGATCTTGCCCATCGGATCGAGCTGGGGGCTGGTCAGCAGGTTGGCGGCCGCCTCGGCGTAGCAGAACGGGATGAACACCATGCCGCTGGGCACGGCGCCGTCCACGCGCACCGACAGCTCGATGGCGCCGCGGCGGGTCGACACCCGGATCATATCGCCGCCCTTCACGCCGAAGCGCGCCAGGTCGTCCGGCGACAGGCAGGCGATCGGCGCCGGCTCGATGCTGTCCAGGACCGACGCGCGGCGCGTCATCGCCCCGGTATGCCAGTGCTCGAGCTGGCGGCCGGTGGTGAGCACCATCGGGTAGTCGTCGTCGGTCGCCTCGCCCGGCCCGGTGTACGCCGCCGGCACCAGCTTGCCGCGCTTGGTTGCGGTGGGGAACCCGTCGCCGAATACGATGTCGTGGCCCGGCCGGTCGGGCGCGGGACAGGGATAGGTGACGGCGCTCTCGCGCGCCAGCCGGTCCCAGGTGATGTTGGCGAGCGAGGGCATCACGCCGGCCATCTCGGCGAACACCGCGTGCGGGCCCGCGTAGTTCCAGGGCAGTCCCATGCCCTGCGCGATCGACTGGATGATCGCCCAGTCCTGGCGCGCCTCGCCCGGCAGCGGCAGCGCGCGGCGGCCCATCTGGACCTGGCGGTTGGTGTTGGTGACGGTGCCGTCCTTCTCCGGCCAGGCCGAGGCCGGCAGGACGACATCGGCGTGATAGGCGGTTTCGGTCAGGAAGATGTCCTGCACGACGAGGTGTTCGAGCTTGGCCAGCGCCTCGCGCGCGTGGTGCGCGTCGGGATCCGACATGGCCGGGTTCTCGCCCATGATGTACATGGCGCGGATCTCGCCGCGCAGGATCGCGTTGACGATCTCGACCACCGTGAGCCCGCGCTTGGGATCGAGCTTCGTGCCCCAAGCCGTCTCGAACGCGCCGCGGATATCGGCGTTCTCAACCGACCGGTAGTCGGGGAACACCATCGGGATCAGCCCGGCGTCGCTGGCGCCCTGCACGTTGTTCTGCCCGCGCAGCGGATGCAGCCCGGTGCCGGGCCGCCCGATCTGGCCGGTCGTCAGGGCCAGCGCGATCAGGCAGCGCGCGTTGTCGGTGCCGTGGACCGACTGCGAGATGCCCATGCCCCAGAAGATGATCGCGGCGCGCGAGCGCGCGTAGAGCCGCGCCACCTCGCGGATCGTCGCGGCGGAGATGCCGCATTCGGGCCCCATCTTCTCGGGCGGGAACGCCTGGACATGCTGCTTCAGCGCCGCGAAGTTCTCGGTGAAGCCCTCCACGTACTGCTGGTCGTAGAGACCCTCGGTCACGATGACGTTCAGCATCGCGTTGAGCAGCGCCACGTCCTTGTTCGGCTTGAACTGCAGCATGTGCGTGGCGTGGCGCTTCAGCGCCTGGCCGCGCGGGTCCATGACGATCAGCTTGGCGCCGCGCTTGGCGGCCTGCTTGAAATAGGTGGCGGCGACCGGATGGTTCTCGGTCGGGTTGGCGCCGATGACGATGATGACCTCGGAGTCGCGGCAGGCGGTGAAGGGCGCGGTGACCGCCGCCGAGCCGATGCCCTCCATCAGGGCCGCGACCGACGAGGCATGGCAAAGCCGCGTGCAGTGGTCCACGTTGTTGGTGCCGAAGCCGGTGCGGACCAGCTTCTGGAACAGGTAGGCCTCCTCGTTCGAGCCCTTGGCCGAGCCGAAGCCGGCCAGTCCCCTGCCGCCATGCGCGTCGCGGACTTTCTTCAGGCCGCCGGCGGCGCGCGCCAGCGCCTCGTCCCAACTGGCGGGGCGGAAATGGGTCCAGGGATTGTCGGGGTCGACCGCGTCGTCGGCATGCTTGGGCACGCCGTCCTTGCGGATCAGGGGCTGGGTCAGGCGCTGCTTGTGGTGCACGTAGTCGAAGCCGAAGCGGCCCTTGACGCACAGCCGGTTCTCGTTCGCCGGCCCGCCGCGCCCGGTCACGTAGAGCAGCTTGTCGTCCTTGATATGGTAGGTGAGCTGGCAGCCCACGCCGCAATAGGGGCATACGCTGTCGACCTTGCGGTCGGCATAGCCTGTGCGCACGTTGGCCGCGTCGACCAGGCTCGACGGCATCAGCGCGCCCGTCGGACAGGCCTGCACGCACTCGCCGCAGGCCACGCAGGTGCTGTCGCCCATGGGATCGTCGAGGTCGAACACGATCCTGGCATGAGCGCCGCGGCCGGCCATGCCGATCACGTCGTTGACCTGGACCTCGCGGCAGGCGCGTACGCACAGATTGCAGTTGATGCAGGCGTCCAGGTTGACCGCCATCGCCGGATGGCTGCGGTCGGGCATCGGCGTGTCGCGTTCGGGGAAGCGGCTTTCCAGCACGTCGATGCGGTTGGCCCAGCGCCAGAATTTCGAGTGCGGGTCGTGCGAGGCGAGGCGCTCGGGCTGGTCCGCCATCAGCAGCTCGAACACCATCCTGCGCGACGCCTTGGCGCGCTCCGACGCGGTCCTGACCTTCATCCCCGGCGTGGGCCTGCGGATGCAGGAGGCGGCCAGCACCCGTTCGCCCTCGATCTCGACCATGCAGGCGCGGCAGTTGCCGTCCGGCCGATAGCCCGGCTCGGGCGCGTAGCACAGATGCGGAATCTCGGTGCCCAGGCGCTGCGCGACCTGCCAGATCGTCTCGCCGTCGCGCGCCTCGACCTCCCGCCCGTCGAGGCTGAAGGCAACCGTCTTCGGCATCGCCGTGTCCGCCATCATTCCGTCTCCCGGCGCCCGTTCACCAGACGCCCAGCGGCTTCGCCAGGTCCTCGCGGAAATACTTGAAGACGCACATCAGCGGGTTGGGCGCCGCCTGGCCGAGGCCGCAGATCGACGCGTCGCGCATCGCGCCGGACAGCGCGCCCAGCAGCGCTTCGTCCCAGGGGCCGTCGCGCATCAGCTTGACCGCCTTCTCGGTGCCCACGCGGCAGGGCGTGCACTGGCCGCAGCTCTCGTCTTCGAAGAACCGCATGAGGTTGAGCGCCACGGCCTTCGTGTCGTCCCGGTCGGAAAGCACGACGACCGCGTGCGAACCGACGAAGCAGCCGTATTGCTCCAGGGTGCCGAAATCGAGCGGCAGGTCGGCCATCGAAGCCGGCAGGATGCCGCCCGAGGCGCCGCCCGGCAGGTAGCCCTTGAACACGTGTCCGTCCTGCATGCCGCCGCAGAACTCGTCGATCAGCTCGCGCGCGCTGACCCCGGCCGGCGCCAGCACCACGCCCGGCTTCCTGACGCGGCCCGATACCGAGAAGCTGCGAAGGCCCTTGCGCCCGCGCCGGCCGTGGCCGGTGAACCACGCGGCCCCCTTCTCGACGATCTCGCGCACCCAGTAGAGCGTCTCGACGTTCTGCACCAGGGTCGGCCGGTTGAACACGCCGACCTGGGCGACATAAGGCGGGCGGTGCCGCGGCAGGCCGCGCTTGCCCTCGATCGACTCGATCATCGCCGATTCTTCGCCGCAGATATAGGCGCCGGCGCCGCGGCGCAGATGGACCTTGACCTGCGGCGTCAGTCCCGCTGCTTCGATGCGCGCGATCTCTTCCAGCAGCGTCAGCCGGATCGCCGGGTATTCGTCGCGCAGGTAGATGAACACCTCCTCGGCCTCGACGACCCAGGCCGCCAC
>CAYMTM010000251.1:5297-6434 GCA_964393375.1 uncultured Rhodospirillaceae bacterium | reverse complement strand
CAGCGGCTTGGGGGCGCGGAAGTGCCGATCCTTGCGCAGAAACGCCGGCAATGCCGTGCGCCGCAGGTCGACCACGATGTCCCAGCGGCACCACGCGACCTGGGTCCAGAGCCGGAGCCAGTGCAGGCCGAAGCGCCGCTTGTCGAGCACGATCACCCGCTCCAGTGCCGGCAGGTCGCGAAACAGAGGCGCCGCCGGCGCGCCGCAGGCCACCGTCACGCCGATGCCGGGATGCATGCGGCACAGATGGTCGAGCAGCCCCGTGGTCAGAACGGCGTCGCCGATCCGCGTCGCGGTGATGAACAGAAGCCGCATTGCGGGCGGTTATACGGGTCCGCCCCACCCTTGCCAAGCAGGGCGGCCTGCCCCAGGTATAGGCAATGAACATCCCGACCTATGTCGAACTGCCGGAGCGCGGCGTCCTGGCCGTGGGCGGCGAGGATGCCCGCAGCTTCCTTCAGGGCTTGGTCTCCAACGATGTCCTGCGCGTGCGCCCCGATGCGGCGATCCATGCCGCGCTGTTGACCGCGCAGGGCCGCTACCTGCACGACTTCTTCATCGCGGAGATCGGCGGCGTGCTGCACCTGGACTGCGAGGCCGCGCGCCGCGACGACCTGATGAAGCGTCTGAAGCTCTACAAGCTGCGCGCCAAGGTGACGCTGGAGGATACGACCGCGCGCCTTGCCGTCGTTGCCCTGCCCGGTGCGGCGGCGCTCGCACCGCTGGGCCTGGGCGGCGAGGTCGGCACCGCCACGGCGATCGACGGCGGCACCGCGTTCGTCGATCCGCGCCACGCCGCCATGGGCGCGCGCGCCATCCTGCCGCGCCAATCCGCGTCTGCGGCCCTCAAGGCGCGGGGCTTCGCCGCGGGCGACCGGGCGGAATGGGAGAGGCTCCGCCTGTCGCTCGGCCTGCCCGACGGCAGCCGCGACCTGGTGATCGAAAAATCGATCTTGCTGGAAAACGGCTTCGACGAGCTCAACGGGGTCGACTGGAAGAAGGGCTGCTATGTCGGCCAGGAGCTGACCGCGCGCACGAAGTATCGTGGGCTGATCAAGAAGCGCCTGCTGCCCGTGCGCATCGACGGGCCGACGCCCGCGCCCGGCACGGTCGTGACCTATGCCGACCAGGAGGCGG
>CAYMTM010000251.1:0-5287 GCA_964393375.1 uncultured Rhodospirillaceae bacterium | reverse complement strand
AGGAGGCGGGCGAGATGCGCTCGGCCTTGGACGGCATTGGATTGGCGCTGCTGCGGCTGGAATTCCTGGACAGGTTCGCGGCCGAGGGCGGGGCGCTCGTCGCCGGCGCCGCGCGGCTTACGCCCAGCAAGCCCGACTGGATCAAGGCATGACCCGGCGCGCGCGGCTGCGCGAACTGGGCATTTCGACCGGGCTGTTGCCCACCGGACCGCTCAACGCCATCACCGACGTGGCGGGCGTGCGCGTCGGCCATGCGACGGTGGTGCACGACGCGCCCTCGATCGCCCGCACCGGCGTGACCGCGATCTGGCCGGCCGGGTCGGACATCTGGTCGAACGCCGTCTTCGCCGGGTTCCACTCGTTCAACGGCAATGGCGAAATGACCGGCACGATCTGGATTGCCGAGCAGGGCTTGGTCGCCGGACCGGTATGCATCACCAACACGCATTCGGTCGGCGTGGTGCGCGACGCGATCGTGGCCTATGCGGTGCGCAAGGATACGCAGCAGCCCTGGCACTTGCCGGTCACTGCAGAGACCTATGACGGATGGCTGAGCGAGGCCGACAAGTTCCCGGTCAAGGCTGAGCACACCTTCGCCGCGCTGGACGGTGCTTCGGACGGCCGGGTGGCCGAGGGCTGCGTCGGCGGCGGCACGGGCATGATCTGCCACGAGTTCAAGGGCGGCATCGGCACCGCCTCGCGCCGCGTCGACACCGCCGGGCAGAGCTTCACGGTGGGCGCGCTGGTGCAGGCCAACTACGGTCAGCGCGAATTGCTGCGCGTGGACGGCGTGCCGGTGGGTCGCGAAATCGGCAAAGACATCGTGCCTTCGCATCGCGACCTGCCAAACCCCACGGGCGGGTCGATCATCGTGATCCTGGCGACCGACGCGCCGCTGCTGCCGATCCAGTGCCAGCGCCTGGCGCGGCGCGCGACGGTGGGGCTCGCCTGGGTTGGCGGCATCGGCGCCAACAGCAGCGGCGACATCTTCCTCGCCTTCTCCACCGCCAACCGCGTGCCTCTGGGCAAGCCGATTGCCGAGGTGAAGACGATCGCGCCCGACCAGATCACGCCGCTCTTCCAGGCCGCCGCCGAGGCGACCGAGGAAGGCATTCTCAACGCCATCACCATGGCCGAGACCACCACCGGCCGCGAGGGACGTGTGGTTCACGCCCTACCCCTCGACAGGCTGCAGGAGGTGATGCGGCGGCATGGCAGGCTGCAATAGCGGCCGCCGCGTCGCAATCTACATCGCAGCCTTGACCTTCGCGTAGACCTCCTTGATCCGCGCCATGTCGCCCGGCCGGAGGCCGTGGCCCCAGTTGAGCTTGAGATCGTCGCCCACCCGGCGCGGCAGGACGTGCAGGTGGAAGTGGAACACCGACTGCTCGGCGCCCTTGCCGTTGGCCTGGACCAGGTTGATGCCGTCCGGCTTCAGCGCCTTCTCAACCGCTATTGCCACGCGTTGCGCGGTGCGCGCGGTGGCGGCGATCAGCGCGGGCGGCAGGCTGAAGACATCGGGATGGTGCGTCTTCGGAATCGCCAGCGCGTGCCCGTCATTGCCAGGGTTGATGTCCATGAAAGCGATGGTTTCGTCGTCCTCGTAGAGCTTGAAGCACGGGATGGTGCCGGCGACGATCTTGCAGAAAACGCAGTTCGGGTCGGCGTTCAACGGTCGTTCTCCTACAGTGGAAAAATCGGCTTGCCGGCGATCCAGGGGTGCGCAAGCATCAGCGCGGCGTATAACCCCAACCCGGCGGCGACACGGCCAAGGCCGATTTCGGCGAAACTGAATCGGTTGCGGCCGCCGAGGATCGCAGCGAAGGGAACCAGCGAGCTGCGCATCGCGATCGGGCCCCAGGCTGCGCCCAGCCGGCGCGCCGTCTTGGCGTCGAGCGCCGGCATTCCGCCCAGCGCCAGCACCGCCATGCCGCCGAACAGCGTCAGGCTCGCCATGTCGCCATTGGCGATGGCGTGCGCGACGGCCCATAGCGCCACCCCCCACAGGAACGGGTGGCGCGTCACCTTCATGATTCCGGGCACGGGATCGGGCAGGTCGGCCGCGCGCTCGCCCGCCACCGCCGTCGCGTTGGGAGTCGACAGGCCCGCCACGATCAGGATGCAGGCGAAGGGCATCACCAGCACCGGCACCCAGCGCGTCCAGCGCGGATCGGGCCAGACCGGCGCGTAGGGCGCCGCCGCATAGGCCAGGATCACCCAGATCAGCGTCACCGCCGAGTAGAGCGAGAACACGCCGCGGAAGCGCGCCTCGCCGCCCACCAGGTCCACCAACGTCGCGCGCAGGGGCGTGCCGGCGAACAGGATATGCCCGCCGACAAACGCCAGCACCGCCAGGACGAGTCCCGTCATGCCGCCGACCATGGCTGCATTATCCAGGGGTCGCCCGGCGCAGGCCAGCGGAGTTTGCGCCCGTGCTAGAGAATCGGCTCGGGCAGCCCTTTCTGGCGACAGGCCGCGATCACCGTGTTGCGCAGCAGACACGCGATCGTCATCGGGCCGACGCCACCGGGTACGGGCGTGATCGCGGCTGCGACGCTTGCCGCCTCGGCGAACGCGACGTCGCCCAGCAGCTTGCCGTCGGCCATGCGGTTGATGCCTACGTCGATGACGACCGCGCCGGGCTTGATCCAGTCGCCGCGAATCATCTCCGGTCGGCCCACCGCGGCAACCAGGATGTCGGCGTCGCGGCAGATCGACGCCAAGTCGCGGCTCTTGGAATGCGCAAGCGTGACGGTGCAGTCGGCCGCCAGCAGTAGGGCGGCGACCGGCTTGCCCACGATCATCGACCGCCCGACCACCACCGCATGTGCGCCCGCCGGCCGCTCCATCGCTTGGCGCAGCAGCAACATGCAGCCCTGCGGCGTGCAAGGCACCAGCCCGCCGCCGTGACCCCAGAGCCTCCCGGTGTTGACGGTGTGGAACCCGTCCACGTCCTTTGCGGGGTCCAGCGCCTCGATCACCGCCTGCGGGTCGACCTGCTTCGGCAGGGGAAGCTGCACCAGGATGCCGTGCACGGTCGGATCGGCGTTGAGCCGACGCACCAGCGCCAGCACCTCGTCCTGCGTCGCGGTCGCGGGCAGTCGATGGGCCGTGCTCAGCATGCCCGCGTGCTTGGCTTCGCGTTCCTTGCTGGCGACGTAGACCTTGCTGGCCGGGTCTTCGCCGACCAGCACCACCGTAAGGCCCGGCGTCAAGCCATGCCTGCTCCTTAGTTCCGCCACGGCGGCGGCGACGCCCGCGTTGGATGCCTTTGCCGCCGCCTTGCCGTCGATTCGCCTTGCGCTCATTGCCGTCCCTCGATCGCCGCAACGATCCGCGACTCCAGCGCGTCCGGATCGCCGGCGACATGCACCAGCTTCGTGCGGTGCGCGTGCCCGGAAACGACGCTCAGCGTCGTGCGGGGAAGGTCGAGGGACTTGGCCAGGAGCTTGATCAATGCCGCATTTGCCTTGCCGCCTTCCGGCGCGGCCGTGACCTGCGCCTTGAGCGCCGCCCGGCCGGCATCGTCGACGACAATGCCACCCAGCCGGTCGGCGGAAGCCTTGGGCGTCAGGCGGATGGAAAGGCGCACGCCGTCCCTGGTCCTGGCCACCGGCACCGCCGCGCCCATGGCGCCCTCAGCGCGGCCAGTACTCCGCCAGCAGCAGGCGGGCGAAATAGATGAGGAACAGCAGGACGATCGGTGTCAGGTCTAGCCCGCCGATCGCCGGGATATAGCGGCGGATCGGCGCCAGCGCCGGCTCGGTGATGCGGTAGAGGAACTCCCCGATCGTGCCGACGATCCGGTTGTGGGTATTGACCACGTTGAACGCCACCAGCCAACTCAGGATGACGGAGGCGATGACGAGATACGTGTAAATCTCGAGCAGCTTGTCGATGATGATGTAGAGCGAAATCATGGCCGGGGGATCGCCGAGGATGGGGGCGGGAAGCGCGCTACCCTAGCGGCGCCCCGGGCCGGGCGCAAGGCGACCCGCAGCGCTGTCCCATGCCGGGCGACCGCAGGCAACCCCTTGGGAACTCCAGGCGAATTTCGCTCGCCGTCCGCGCATCCCTTGGCTTGACACCCGCCCGCCCCCTACCCATTATCCGGCCGCGTTTCGGGCGCCGCAAAACCCGTCGATGTGGGGCTGTAGCTCAGTTGGGAGAGCGTCTCGTTCGCAATGAGAAGGTCAGGGGTTCGATTCCCCTCAGCTCCACCATTCCGCAGACTTCAACCAACATGAAATGAAGACTCGGTTCGATCGCCGCGCGGTTCCACGAATAGGACCGCGGGCGGACGCATGGCTTCTACGACCTTGGGGGAGGCAACACCATGTCGCACGGCCACCACGCCGACCACGGCGCGGGACACGATAATAAGAGGGGCAACGACAAGAAGATCGCCATTTTCATCGCAGCGCTGGCCGCGCTGCTGGCGATCGCCGAGACCGGCGGCAAGAGCGCGCAGACCGCCGCCCTGTTCCACAACATCGATGCCGCGAATCTGTGGCAGTTCTTCCAGGCCAAGACGATCCGCCAGACCAACCTGCGCACGGCCGCCGATCTGATGGACATGGATGTGACCGAGGCGATGCCGGCCGCGCTGGTCGAGTCGCGCAAGAAGCGCGTGCAGGCCTGGCGCGAGACGGTGGCGCGCTACGAAAGCGAGCCGGATACCCGGGAAGGCCGCAAGGAGCTGATGGCCCGCGCCAAGGATCAGGAAGCCAAGCGCGACCGGTCGATGGCCGCCTATCACCTGTTCGAACTGTCCTCGGCGGCGTTCCAAATCGCGATCGTGCTCGCCTCGGCGACGATCATCACCGGCGCCGTCTGGCTGGTCTACGTCGCGGGCGGGTTGAGCCTGGTCGGAGTCGTCTTCGCCGCTTTCGCCTGGTTCGCGCCGACCGCGATCCACCTCTAGCGCCGGCTAGCGCGGCGCCGCGCCCACGGCGACCGTGCGGCCAATGAACAGCACCGGCCCGGTCGGCCGTCCGATCGGCGAGCCGGCTTCAGGCTCCACCGAGATTTCGAACAACTGGCCTTCGCCGATGGCGGGCGCCGGCCGCGCCGGGAACCGCAGGGCGTTCCGCGACGGCAGCATCCCGAGCGAGATCGGGCCCTTGGCGGGGTCGATCAGGGTCCACAACTGCAACGCGCGGCCCGGTCCCGGGTCGCTGGCGCCGAGCGCGGTCATCCGCACCTGGCGATCGGCGCCGACCTCGACCAACCACCCCGCGCTTTGGTCCTTGGCCTGCAGCACCGCGACATAGGCTGGGGCGGCCGG
>CAYMTM010000250.1:0-6459 GCA_964393375.1 uncultured Rhodospirillaceae bacterium | reverse complement strand
GCGGCGGCTCTGCCGGCGCTGCGGCGGGCGGCGGCGATTCGGCGGGTTGAGCCGGCTCCGGCGCGGGTGATGGCGGGGAGGGCGGCTGTGGTTGCGGCTGCGGCGCCGGCTGCGGCGGCGGCGGGGGAGGCGGCGGGGGAGGCGGCGGAGGCGGCGGCGGTGGCGGCGGCGGCGGCTTTGCCTTCTCCAGTTTCTCGACCGGCGGCGGCGACGGCGGGGACGGCGGACCCAACACCAATTTCTTCAACCCGTGCTACACGTGCGGCGGCGACAACCCGCCCGGCGGCTCCGGCGGGAACGGCTATACCAATGGCGGGAGCGGCGCCGTGCCCGAGCCCATGACCTTGGGGCTCCTTGGGGCCGGCCTTATTGGCCTCGGCCTGGCGCAGCGCCGGCGCCGCAAGAAGGCCTAGTCTACCACCTGGGGCCGCGCTTCCTCGGCCCGTCACCGAAGCGCCCCCTGGATCCGTCCAGGGGGCGTTCTCGTTCCGTAGTTCGCCCGGACGAGCGACGACCGCCTGCTATTCGGCGGTCAGGCCGATATCCGCCATCTTGTACTCAATGGCCGGATCGATTGCGCGGGCGGTGGCGAAATCCCGGTGCGCCTTCTCCGTTTCGCCTTTTCGGATATAGGCGTAGCCGCGACCCCAGAGGGAGCTGGCATGCTTGGGGTCGATCTCCAGCGCGGTGCTGAAGTCGCGGATCGCCTGGTCGTAGCGCTTGGCACGCACTAGTGCGTAGCCGCGGCTGTCGAACAGTGTCGCCGTCCGCTTGGGGGCCAGTTTGATTGCGTTGTTGCAGTCGGCCAGCGCCTCCTCGGTTTGGCCCAACACGGCGTACACGAAACAGCGGTTGTTGTGATAGCTAGGCCAGTTCGGCCTGAGCTTGATCGCCTCGCTGTAGTCCTGCGCCGCCAAGGCATAGAGCCCCTTGGCAAGCCGGGCATTGCCGCGGTCGCTGTACGCTTCGGCGTAGCTCGGCCGCAACCGGATCGATTCGCTGTGGTCGACGATGGCGCGGTCGTACTGGCCCTTGAAGTGGGCCGCGATGCCGCGGTTGTTGTAGGCCATAGCCGCATCGGCATCCGAGAGCCGCCGGCTCTCGATCGCGCTGGTGCATGCAGAGATCCGCTTGTCCGGCGGCGTCTTTGGGTTCAGACACTCGTCCATCGCCGGGTTCTTACGCGATGTCGGCGGCGGCGTGGTCTGGGCCAGCGCGGGAAATGCCAGCAACATCGCGCAAAGGGCGCCAAGATGATGTGCGCGCATGAACTCCTCGCCGTACGGCTCCCCCGGGCGCGAACATAAGCGATCCGCGGCCCGACCGCGATAGGCAAATGCCCCCCGTGCCGACCCGCCCGCCCCTCGACCCAACGGGCCGGTTTGGCTACTTTGTGCCGCCGCCAGACGGACGGCCGAGCAACGGCGACGTCCCCGTCGAACATCGGCACGGGATCGCGTCGACGGATGAACATCCTCCTCTTGTTCCACCGGCTGCCCTACCCGCCCAACAAGGGCGAAAAGATCCGGTACTTCCATTTCCTGCGCGGCCTGGCGGCGCGGCATAGGCTGCATGTCGGCTGTTTCGCGGACGAAGCCGACAGCGCGGCCGATCTGGACGCGGTGCGCGCGCTTTGCGCCGACTTCCAACCGGTCCGCTCCGGCGCGATGGCACGCCGCGTGGCCTATCTGCGTGGCCTGGCCACCGGCACGCCGCTGTCCATGGCGGCGTTCGACAGCCCTGCGCTGCAGGCCTGGGTGGACCGCACGCTAGGCAACGGCTCGATCACTTGCGTGCTTGCGTGCTCCGCCGCAATGGGCCGGTTCGTCCTGCGCGCCCCGACGCGGCCGCGACGGTTCGTGATGGACTTCGTGGACATGGACTCCGACAAATGGGCGCAATATGCGGGATCGGCCGGCTGGACGATGGCGGCGGTCTACCGGCGCGAAAGCCGGCTCACGCTTGCCGTCGAGCGCGCCGTCGCGGCGGCCGCCGATGCCAGTCTTTTCGTGTCAGCCACCGAGGTTGAGGATTTCCTGCGGCACGCGCCGGAGGCCGAGGGCAAGGTGCATGCTGTCGAGAACGGCGTCGACACCGACTATTACGACCCCGCCCGCGACTACCCGAATCCGTTTGCTGCACGCGATACGGCGCCGATCGTTTTCGTCGGCACCATGGACTACCTGCCCAACATCGACGCGGTCACGTGGTTTGCGCGCGAGATCCTGCCCCTGATCCAGGCCGAACGGCCCGAGGCAAGCTTCCATGTGGTCGGCGCCAAACCGACGCGCGAGGTGCTTTCCCTGCGTTCCCTGCGCGGCGTCGCCGTCACGGGCCCGGTGCCGGACGTCCGCCCCTACATCGCCTGGTCGACCGCCTCGGTGGCCCCGCTGCGGATCGCCCGCGGCATCCAGAACAAGGTCCTGGAGGCAATGGCCATGGCAAAGCCGGTCATCGTGACCCCGGCCGCCCTGGCGGGAATCGACGCCCGGCCCGAGACCGACTTGCTGCTGGCCTCGGGCGCGGCCGACACGGCGCGCCAAGTCCTGCGCATCCTCGGCAACGGCGCGGCCCGCGAACTCGGCCGGGCAGCCCGGCGTTTTGTTCTCGACCATTTTCTCTGGTCAACCAAGATTGAACGACTGGAGCGCCTGCTGACCCCATGAACGGCCCCTTCGCCCCTACCCCCACCGCCCACCGAGTGCCTGGCACCGTCATCCGCCTGACATTGCTGACGCTGCTGGCGGTGCCGGCCGGACTGCTCCACGCCGCCGGGAACGCGTTGCTGGCGGAAACGCCACCCGCAAAGGGCACGGTGCATCAGGTCGGCCCGACCCGCGCGCTGAAGCATCCCAGTGACGCGGCGCGCCTCGTGCGCGACGGCGACATCGTCGAGATCGACCCGGGCACCTATGTTGACTGCGCCGTCTGGCGCGCGAACGGGCTGACGATCCGCGGCAAGGGCGGGCTGGCGCATGTGCGCAGCAAGACCTGCCAGGGCAAGGCCATTTGGGTGATCGACGGCGACAACACAACGGTCGAACGCATCCGGTTTTCGGACGCGGCGGTTCCCGACAAGAACGGGGCCGGAATCAGACTGACGGGCGGCTCGCTGACCGTACGCAATGCGGTGTTCGAGGCGAACGAGAACGGCATCCTCGCCGGCAACGCGCCGGGCAAGACGGTTCTGATCGAAGCCAGCCGCTTCGAGCGCAACGGCAAATGCGATCCTGTTTGCGCCCATGGAATCTACATCAACGAGTACGACCGCGTCGTCGTCCGCAACTCGGTGTTTCGCGACCAGCGAATCGGCCACCACATCAAGTCGCGTGCGCGCAGCACAACCGTTACCGGCACGACGATCGAAGACGGGCCGGCGGGGACCGCCAGTTACCTGATCGACATACCCAATGGCGGCGACGTCCTGATTGCCGGGAACCGCCTGCAGAAAGCCGACAGCAGCGACAACCGCACCATCGCGATCGCGATCGGGCTGGAAGGCGCGAAGCATCGCTCCTCGTCCATCCGCATCGAGGACAACGATTTTCGCTCCGACGTCACCGAGCCCGTGAACTTCGTGCGGAACGAGGCGCAGCGCGGCGCGATCCTTTCCGGCAATGCCCTGTGCGGCGCGGTGGTACCGCTGGCCGGGCCCGGAGAGGTGCGCTCCAGCCGGCCCTGTAAGCAACCCTGAGGCGGGATCAGGCCAAGCCGCGCGCGATGACGGGTCCTAGCGCGTTGGCGACGGGCAGGGGCAGCTTCTGCCATAGCGACACGAACAGCCGGTATTTCGGATTGAGCGGATTGACGTCCGGAACCTCGCGCGTCTTGTTCAGGTAGAAGTCGTAGGTCAGCGGCGTGGCGGCGAAGCCCCAGTTCTTCTTGAAGCTGTAGGGTCCGGTTCCGACCTTGCTGCGGCCGAAATCGAACACGCGGCAACCGCGCTCGGCGCCGCGCCGGATCATGTCCCAGTACATGAAGTCGTGGGCCTTGAATTCGCGGGCCCGCGGCGTGCCGCCCGCGTAGTAGGGCAGGATCTCGTCGCGGTGGTAGAAGGTCAGGCACCCGGCGACGGCCTCGCCGTCCTTGAAGACGTTCAGCACCTCGCAGGCCTCGCCGAACTCTTGCTTGAGCGCACGGAAGAACTTCCGCGCGAACACCGGGGTGCCGTGGTTGCGGACGCTGAGCGCGTACATGTCGTAGTTCAGCTCGACATCCTCCGCGATCCGCGCCTCCAGCCCCATTTCCAGGCTCTGCCGCACGACGGCACGCTGCTTGCGCGGGATCGCCAGGAGGTTCTTCTCGTTGTCCGGCACGATCTCGCGGCGGAACGTGGCGTAGAGGCCTTCCTTTTTCTTCCATCCCGGCCGGTCCAGGCTGCTCGAGCGGAACTCCACGTGATCGACCCCGAGCTCCTTCGCCAGCGCGGCCGCGCGGTCGTAGAACTGCGCCAGCACGCCGTCGTCGTCCGCGACCGGTCCGCCGTAGACGCCATAGGCGGTCGAAACAAGGGCGCTCCCGAACAACAGGCTGCGCACGTGGTAGAGCGGCAGGATGCCGACGACCTGCCCCGCCCGTTCGGCATAGAGGAAGATTGCCCGGTGGCCGAAGCTGCGCTCGATCACCCGCCGCCACGGCGCGCGATGGAAGAACGAGGCTTTCGGGTTGGCAAGAACATAGGCCTCCCAAGCCCCTTCCCCGCCATCGCCCAGAAGCTTGATCTCGGCCGGAGCTGCAGCGGTCATTGCCCCTTCCGCGGCCCCGTGTCCAGCCCGTAGACCCGGTCGACCCGGTCCCAGGCGAACTCCCCGAGCAGACGGCGCAGCTTCGCCTCCATGTGCTTCAGGTTGGTGTAGTGGCGCAGCCTTGATTTCAGCGGCGCCCCCGGGATGCGGGGCTGGTCGGGATCGACCTCCCAGGGGTGGAAATAGAACATGCACGGCCGGTTCTCGCGGCGGTTCAGGCGACGGACCGCCTGCTGGAACAGCCAATACGGAAAGATGCGGAAATAGCCGCCGCCGCTGCAGGGCAGGTTCTGCCCGAAAATGCGGACCGTCGACATCGGCAGTTCGATCAGTCCCCCCGCCCTTGGTGAGGGGATGAAGGGGTCCCGCGGTGCGGACGGAACGCCGTACTGGTCGTGATGGATAGGAAAGATGCTCGAACTGTAGCGGTAGCCCTCCTCGGCCAGGACGTCGAACGCCCACCAATTGTCCTTTCCGATCGAGAAGCTCGCGGCGCGATACCCGCGGACCGCAACACCGCCGGCTTCCTCGAGCAGGGCCTTGGTGCGCCTGATGTCCTCGCGGAATTCCGCGGGCGATTGCGCATCGGCGCGGATATGGCAATAGCCATGGCTCGCCAGTTCGTGACCCTCGGTAACGATGCGGCGGATCAGCCCGGGATGCCGCTCGGCGATCCAACCCAGCACGAAAAAGGTCGACTTCGCCCCGTGGTCGGAAAACGCCTGCAGCACGCGCTCGGTGTTGCGCTCGACTCGGCTCTCGTGGCCGCTCCAGGTTCCGCGATCGATCTGGCCGGCGAAGGCATGAACCTGGAAGTGTTCCTCCACGTCGACGGACATGGCATTCAGCCGCCTGCCCGGCGCCGGGACGGTGCACGACGACCCCCTGGGCTGCACGGCTGTTTCCATGCTTGGTTCTCCGCGGCGATCCGATCAGGCCAATGGTGGAAAAGCGACTTAGGCACCAATATGTTAACAGGAAACTAAGGCAGCTTCGAGCTTGCCGTCGCGGCGGGGGGCGCTGCTAGCGCATGGTACGCGCGGCGATCTGGTCCATCGCCGTCAGCAGGTATTGGTGCAGGTCCGATTGCAGACCCAGGACCGCGCCCGGCGGCACCGGGAGGGACAAGACGATCAAGGCTCCCCTGGCCAGCGGATCCCGCGCCAGCGAAGCCAGCATTGCCCGGCGCTGGCTGCCGGCATCGGGATGGCAGACGCGCCCGACGCGGTGGCAGACGGCCCACAGGGTCCGTCCGCCAACACCGCCTGACATGAACAGCGAGATGCTGCCGGCTTCGATCCGAGCAACGTCGAGAAACCGGGCCGGAGGAACCAACGCCTGAGGCTGCCAGCGATCGACCAACCTCGCTTGAGGCGTCGGCGCCAGCCGCAGGGCAACCTCCGCCCCGATTGCCGGCAGTCCTGCCGCCCCGTAACTCGCCGAGGCCGCGGCGATGCCCCCCCGGGTCACTCCCCATAGCTTTGGCGTGTCCAACGCCAGGCCGTCGACGGCGCCAGGCAGGGCCGGCAGGGCCCTGGCCTCGCGGGCGGCGACGACGCCGAGGGCCAGGACCGCAGCCGGCGCAAGCGCCGCCAGGACCATGCCGGCGACTGCGATGGTCGCCAAGCGGCGCGCGTTGCCGGAAGGCGCAGGGCCGGCCAGGATTGCTTCGGCGGGAAGCGCGCCGGCAGGCGTCGCGATATGGTCGTCACGG
>CAYMTM010000249.1:0-6471 GCA_964393375.1 uncultured Rhodospirillaceae bacterium | reverse complement strand
AGCAATGCAGCGGCGCGCGCAGACCCACGAAGGTGTCGACGCGCACCGGGTTGGCGCAATCCACCTTTTCGACGATGACGATGCCGTCACCCTGCAGCACCGAGAGATGCACCGTCTCGTCCAGGTCGCGCGCCAGGCGGTCCATGAAGGGCCGCGCCTGTTCGCGCAGGCCGATCCGTCGCATCGTCTTGGCCCCGATCTCCCAGGCCTTGAGCGTGAGGCGGTAACGGTTGCTGTCCGATTTCTCGACATAGCCGCAAGCCACAAGCGTGGCGAGCAGGCGGAACAGCGTAGGGCCCGACAGGCCGATCTTGCGGGCGAGGTCGCTCAGGCCCGCGTCCTCCTCGTCCGACAGGGCCTCGAGCACGTCCAGCCCCTTGGCGAGGGTCGCGGTCAGGTAGGCCGGCTTCATTGACAGGCGCGTTCACTGTTTCAGATAATAGAACAGTATTTCAATATTTGAAAAAGGCAAGGAGGAACCCATGGCCATGCGCAAGGACTTCCCGGTGTTCGATTGCGACAGCCACGTGGTCGAGCCGCCGGCGATCTGGGAGGAGTACGTGCCGGCCAAGGAGCGGGCCTGGGTCAAGACGCAGTTCTGCTTCCACACCGACAGCGACCTCCTGATGATCAACGGGCGGGTGGTACCCGCGTCGCGCGAGCGCTCGAACGCGGCCGAGGTGGGCTGGGCGCGCTGGGACAAGAAGGAAGTCGGCAAGCTGACCCCCGGCACCAAGGAGTGGCAGGCCAGGTTCGGCCGCCTTCTGGGCTGCCGCGATCCGCACGCCCGGCTGAAGGACATGGACGCGCTGGGGACCGACCAGGTGATGCTGTTCCCAACCTGGTTTGTGCGCCTGGCGCTGGTGCGCGACCCGACGGCGGCGGCGATTCTGGGGCGGGCCTACAACGACTGGGTGCACGACTATTGCGCCGCCGACCGCAAGCGTCTGTTTCCCTGCGCAGTCCTGCCGCTGCAGAGTGTGGAGGCATCAATCGAAGAATTGCACCGTGTCGCCAAGCTGGGCTTCAAGGCGGCGGCAGTACGCCCGTGCTTCTGGAACGGCCGCTACCCGACCCTGCCCGAGTTCGACCCGCTGTGGCGCGCGTTCGAGGAACTCGGCGTGGTGCTGGCGATGCACACCTTCCCCTCGCGCGAGGCGCTGACGCCCGACTGGGCCCAGCGCATGGCCCAGGCCCGCGGCCATTCCGGCCAGGGCCTGATGTTCACGGACGAAGCCATCGTCTACTCGCCCGGCCAGTTCGTTTCCAACATCACGGCTGCGATGGACCCGACGATCGACGCGTCGGAGACGCTGGGCTTCGTGATGGAGGCGATGACCTGGGTCACGGTCGTGGTGCAGACCGGCTGGCTCGACAAGTTCCCCAAGCTCAAGGCCGCGGTGCTGGAATCCAACGCCTCCTGGCTGCCGCTGGTGCTGGCGCGCGCCACGAATTTCTCCAACCTGTTCGCCTTCCAGCGCGGCAACCGCAAGCTGCGCGACCCTGGCGAGGCCTTCCGCGAACGCTGCTTCATCGGCTTCGAATCCGACGAGACCCAAGTCTATCGGATGTGGGACGAGTTCAAGGACATCGCGATCTGGTCCTCGGACTATCCCCATCACGACGCCGAGGACGCCTGGGACGGGCTCCACCACATGGCGGAATACAAGGTGCCGCCGGACGTGCAGAAGAAGCTGATGGGCGAGAACGCCCGCCGGCTCTACGGCATCGAGCCCTTGATGCGCGTCAAGGACCGCATCGAGCAGTACGAGCCGGCGATCCTGGCTTGGTAAATGACCGGCGGCGCGGCATCCCGCTCCCGCCCGACCCAATATAGGGGCGCCTCGGCGGGCCCGCCGCGAGTGGCGGGTGCGCCAAAACTCCTGTGGACGTCTGACGACCATCCACGTTAGCATTTTGTCCAGGTACCGCAGAGTGCCGTGGTCTCAACGTATCGGAACAGAAATGGGCCGCCTTCGCCGGCCCATGGAGGAAACAGCGCAATGGCAAGGTCACACCTATCTCGCCGGAAGTTCGTCGCCACGACCGCCGCGACGGCGACCGTAGCAGTCGCCGCACCTTATGTCCGTGGCGCCTATGCCGCGGGCAAGCTCGAGATCGGTTTCTGGGACCATTGGGTCCCCGGCGCCAACGACACGCTGACAAAGCTGGTCAACGATTGGGCGGCCAAGGAGAAGGTCGAGGTCAAGATCGACTACATCACCTCGCAGGGCAACAAGAACCGGCTGACCATCGCCGCGGAGGCGCAAGCGAAGTCGGGCCACGACATTTTCGCCTTCCCGACCTGGGAGCCGCAGGCTTACGCCAACCAACTCGAGCCGGTCGACGACGTGATGGAGCCGTTGATCAAGCAGCACGGCAAGGTCAATGCCACGGTCGAGTATCTGGGCCGCGCCGGCGGGAAGTGGATCGTCGTGCCGGCGACGGTCGGCAGCCAGATCAAGGGACCTTGCTCGCGCATCGACCTGATGAAGAAGCACGCGGGCATCGACGTGCAGGCGCTCTATCCCGCGGGCAGCCCGCCCAAGGCCGATGCTTGGACACTGGATGCTTTTCTGAAGGCCGCGGAGGCCTGCCATAAGGCGGGCGCCACCTTTGGCATCGGCCTCGGCATCACTTCCGACTCGGTCGACACGGCCGGCGCGATCTTCCATTCGTTCGGCGCCGCGCTCATCAACAAGGACGGCCAAATCACCGTCAAGACCGACGCCGTGCGCCAGACGATGGAGTACTTCAAGAAGCTGGCGGCCGTCTTGCCGCCGGACGCGCCGGCTTGGGACGATGCATCCAACAACAAGTGGCTCGTCGCCGGCAAGGGCGCGCTGATCATGAACCCGCCCAGTGCCTGGGCGGTAGCCAAACGCGACGCGCCGCAGGTGGCCGAGCAGTGCTGGACGCACGGGATGCCCTCGGGTCCCAACGGCCGCTACGCGCCGTTCCTGCCGTATTTCTGGGGCGTCTGGAATTTCAGCAAGAACAAGCCGGCGGCGAAGAGCCTGCTGGCGGCGCTTTCGACCCGAGAGGCGGCCGAGAAGATGGTGGCGGCGAGCGCCGGCTACGATCTGCCGTCGTTCGAAAAGCTGACCGACTTCAAGACCTGGGCGGAGGAAGGACCACCCAAGGGCACGCTCTACCACTATCCGAATCCGTACAATCACCAGATCCTCTCGGTCACCGCGGCGCCCGCCCCGCCCAAGATCGCCGCGCAGGCTTATACGCAGGGCATTCACACCAAGATGGTCGTGCGCTTCCTGCAGGGTGAGCCGCTGGAAAAGACGCTCGCCTGGGCGGAAACGGAGTGCGAAGGGTTCATGCGGACCTAAGAACCGGGCGGGAGACGCGCCGTCGCCGGCCGACCGGCGACGGCGCGCCGTCCCGATGCCGGATTTCCAACGATCAAGATGAAGCGGCGCCCGGGACGGCGCCGCCGGCAGAACAAGTCAAGGGCTAGGGCTTCCGGGAGAAGGCAATGGTCGAGGCAGTCATGCGCGCGCCGGACGCGCGGGCCGTCGCCCGCAAGCGCAAGGGCTTGCACCGCACGCTGCAGCGCAAGTCGACCATCGCGTTTCTGATGACGCTGCCGCTGATCCTGCTCGTCGCGACGATGGTGCTCTACCCCGCGGGGTACTCGCTGCACCTGGCGACTTTGAACAAGTCGATGGAGCGGTTCGTCGGCTTCGGCAACTTCGCCTTCCTGTTCAAGCGCGAAACCTTCTGGATGGTGGTGCAGCAGTCCTGCATCTTCGCCATCACGGCCGTAATCTTCAAAGCGCTGATCGGCTTCATCGTCGCCCATTTCGTCCACAACATCCCATCGAAGGGCCAGCGCAAGTGGCGCGGCATGCTGCTGGTGCCCTGGGTCATTCCGCCGGCGATGAGCTGCCTGGCCTGGCTGTGGCTGTTCGATCCCAGCTACAGCGCCTTCAACTGGATCATCGCGTTGTTCGGCGGCGACCCGATTCCGTGGACCGGCAATACATACTGGGCGCGGTTCTCGGTCATCCTGGTCAATATCTGGATCGGCGCGCCGTTCTTCATGATCATGTACTTGGCGGCGCTGAAGTCGGTGCCCGAGCAGCTTTACGAGGCCGCCGCGATCGACGGCGCCAATTGGTGGCAGCGGATCTGGTTCGTGACCCTGCCGATGATGCGCAACATCATCGCCATCACGGCGCTGTTCTCGCTGATCGTCACCTTCGCCAATTTCGACATCGTGCGCGTGCTCACCTCTGGGGGGCCGATCGACACGACGCACGTCTTCGCTACTTGGTCGTTCCGGGTGGGGATCGAGGGCAACGACATCCCGTTGGGTGCCTCCGTTTCGCTCTTCATGGTGCCGATTTTGACGATCGCGGCGATCTTCATCCTGCGCGACATCACCCGGCGCGGGAACGAAGCCTGATGGTCGGCGCATCGATGACGGCCGGCGCGGCCCCGAAGAAGAAGGTCGGAAGCATCAGCCGCGACCGGACCTGGGCGTTGCGCTGGTCCTATTTCTTCCTGGTCCTGTTCGCCATCTTCTTCCTGACGCCGCCGATATACATGCTCATCACGAGCCTCAAGACGAGCGCGGAGATCTCGGCGGCGACGAACCCGTGGTGGGTGTTCCGTCCCACCCTCGAGAACTACGGGCAGCTGCTGGGGTCGCAGCAGTACCTGACGTTCTTCCGCAATTCGGCGGTCGTGTCCGTCGTCGTGGTCGGGCTGACGATGCTGGTTTCGGTGCCCGCCGCTTTTGCGCTGTCGCGCATGAAGTTCTGGGGTTCGGCGACGCTCGCGACCGGCGTGTTCCTGACCTACCTGATCCCCGAAACCCTGCTGTTTTTGCCGCTGTTCAAGATGTTCGTGGTGTTCAAGGACATCACCGGCATCGAGCTGATCAACCGCTGGTACGTGTTGCTGGTGGTCTACCCGACCCTGACCGTCCCCTTCTGCACCTGGATCATGATCGGCTATTTCGCTTCGATCCCGAAGGAGCTGGACGAAGCGGCGCTGATCGACGGCGCGGGCTGGCTGCAGACGCTGCTGCGGATCTTCATCCCGGTGGCGTTGCCGGGCTTGATCGCGGCTACGATTTTCGCGTTTACCGTCAGCTGGGCGCAGTTCCTATATCCGCTCGCTTTCACTACCTCGGCAGACCAGCTGGTGCTGCCCGTCGGCATCATCACCTCGCTGATCAAGGGCGACGTGTTCAACTGGGGCCAGATCATGACCGGGGCGCTGCTCGGTGCCGCGCCTCCGCTGATCATCTATGCCTTCCTGATGGATTACTACATCGCGGGCCTGACCGCCGGCGCGACGAAGGGGTGACGGGGACGCAGCAATGGCCGAAGTCCAGCTCAACAAGGTGGTCAAGACCTACGACGACACGCCGGCGGTGCGCGGCATCGACCTCAGCATCAGCGACAAGGAGTTCATCGTTCTGGTGGGCCCGTCCGGCTGCGGCAAGTCGACGACCTTGCGTATGATCGCCGGGTTGGAGGAGATCACGGACGGCGAGATCCTGATCGGCGGCGACGTCGTCAACGACGTACCGCCCAAGGACCGCGACATCGCGATGGTGTTCCAGAACTACGCGCTCTACCCGCACATGACCGTCGCCGAGAACATGTCGTTCGGCCTCAGGCTAAAGCGCTTCCCGAAGCCGGAGATCAAGAAGCGGGTGGATGAGGCGGCGCGCATTCTCGACATCACAGACTTGCTCGATCGCAAGCCGAAACAGCTCTCCGGCGGCCAGCGCCAGCGCGTGGCGATGGGACGGGCGATCGTCCGGGATCCCAAGGTCTTCCTGTTCGATGAGCCGCTCTCGAACCTCGACGCCAAGCTGCGGGTGCAGATGCGCACCGAGATCAAGAAGGTCCACCAGAAGGTGCGCACAACGACGGTCTATGTCACGCACGACCAAGTGGAGGCCATGACCCTGGCCGATCGCGTGGTCGTCATGAACAACGGCCTGATCGAACAGGTGGGCGAGCCAAACGATCTCTACCATTCGCCGGCCACCAAGTTCGTTGCCGGATTCATCGGCTCGCCGGCCATGAACTTCATGCCCTGCGGCCTGGAGAGGGCCGGCGGCGGCGGCCTCCAGGTCCGCCTGTCCGACACGATCGCGTTCCGGGTGCCCGCCGACCGCGCGCAACGCTACGAGCCGTATGTCGGGCGCAAGAACCTGCTGTTTGGCCTCAGGCCCGAGCACATCGCGGACGCGCGAGCGACGCTGGAGCCGGGGCAGCAGAAGATCGAAGTCACGCTTACCGTGACAGAGCCGATGGGCATGGAAACCCTTGTCTACTTCGCGATCAACGGCACCGAGCTGTGCGGCCGGGTAAGTCCCACCGCCGGCGCGCGCAACGGCAGCCCGATGACGCTCGCCGCCCAGCTCAACAACATGCACCTGATCGACGAGGAATCGGGCAAGGTCGTCTGACGGCGGCCCCGGGTTCGGGCGCA
>CAYMTM010000248.1:0-6483 GCA_964393375.1 uncultured Rhodospirillaceae bacterium | reverse complement strand
TCACCGGCAACAAGACCTGGATCACCCACGCCGCGCGCGCCGACCTGATGACGCTGTTGGTGCGCACCGACCCCGCCGAGAAGGGCTATCGCGGCCTGTCGATGTTCCTGGCGGAGAAGCCGCGCGGCACCGACGCCGACCCGTTTCCCGCACCGGGGATGCGCGGGGGCGAAATCCGCGTGCTGGGCTATCGCGGCATGAAAGAGTACGAGATCGGATTCGACGGCTTCGCCGTGCCGGCCGCGAACCTGCTGGGCGGCGTGGAAGGTCAGGGCTTCAAGCAACTCATGGCCACGTTCGAATCGGCCCGCATCCAGACCGCGGCGCGCGCGGTGGGCGTGGCGGTCAACGCGATGGAACTGGCCCTTGCCTACGCGAAGCAACGCGAGCAGTTCGGCAAGCCGATCATCGAGTTCGCGCGCGTGGGCGGCAAGCTCGCCTGGATGGCGGTCGAGACCATGCTGGCGCGACAGCTCAGCTACTTCGCCGCGCGGCAGAAGGACCACGACCGGCGCTGCGACATCGAGGCCGGCATGGCCAAGCTCCTGGCCGCGCGCGTGGCGTGGTCGAACGCGGACAACGCGCTGCAGATCCACGGCGGCAACGGCTATGCCGAGGAGTATCCGATCAGCCGCGTCTTGTGCGACGCGCGCATCCTCAACATTTTCGAAGGCGCGGCCGAAATCCAGGCCGGCGTCATCGCGCGCGGGCTCCTGGGCGGAAGGAATTAGGCGCTCCGCCGCTTCCATCCCGGCGGGTAGTCCACGACCAGCCCGTCTGCGTCGATCGTCACTTCCGCGACGAAATCCGTCGAAAGGCCGCAATAGCGGAACCGGGTCGCGGACAGCAGCGTGTATTCCTGCTCGTCCACGCGCACCTGAAGCTCGGGTACGACAACATAGAGGGCGCGCATGCGCTTGGGCACGCTTGTGCCAAGCCCCAGGCGCTTCAGCGCCAGGGTGTTGGTGAGCGGCGTCGCGGCGAAATCGATCTCCAGGCAACCGTCGAGATCGGGGCGCGGCACCGCATCCACGGACCAGCGGTGCTTCTCGTCGCGGCGCAGGGAAAGGCCGCGACGTTGCGTGCCGAGTTCGAGCGTAAAATCCGCCGCGTGCATCCGCCAGTGCCCGTCGCATGCGATCCTGTAGCGGATGCGCGCCAGGCCCTCGTCCAGGCCAAGCAGGACCAGGCTCTCGGCGCGCACCGCGTCCGGCCGGATGTCGAGCGTGACGTGCTCGAGCCCCGGCCGGTCCAGGCGTTCCCAAACGATGTCGCGGCGCATCCCCTGGTTCAGCCGGCCTTCCCGCAATAGGCCTCGATGCGATAGCCGTCGGGGTCGACCACGAAGGCCGCGTAGTAATTGTCGCCGTAATCCTTGCGCAGACCGGGCTTGCCGTTGTCGCGGCCGCCGGCCTTCAGGGCGGCCTGATGGAAGGCGTCCACGCCCTTGCGGTCGGGCGCCCGGAAGCAGATGTGCAGGCCCGACTTGTCGTCGGCCGGTACCGGGCGGTCGGTCGCACCAAGCCAGAAGGCCGGCCCGGTCCTGCCGTAGCCGGCCGAGCCCGCGCCCGTGCTCAGGCGCGTATAGCCGAGCGGCTTCAGCGCTGCGTCGTAGAAACGCTGGGCCTTCGTCATGTCGCGCACGCCGATGGAAACATGGTCGATCATCCTCGTTCTCCTCCCGCGCTCGGGGTTATAACTATCATGACGGTTATAACCATGCCCGCGATGCCGGCGCTTGTCAACCTTCATCCAGGTTAGTATGGGGAGGCTTGCGCATGGCCACACGAAGTACCCCGGTGCCCAATGCTCTCGTGCACAGCGAGCGCGCCGACCTGTGCCTGGAATTCGCCGACACCAGGTTCTGGCGCGGCACCGAGACGCCGACCGAAACCCTCAACACGCCGGGCGACCTGTTGGCCTGGTGTGGCGCGCAGGGCGCGCTCGACGCGGCCAGCGTGAAAGCGCTCGAAGCGCAATGGCAGGCGACGCCGGCGCGGGGCGCGTCCACGCTCTTCCAGGCGCTCGACCTGCGCGAGACGCTGTTTCGCATCTTCGCCCGGACCGCGCAGGGCGCGGCACCCTCCGCCGACGATCTCGGCCGGTTCAACAACGCGCTCGACGCATCGCCGCCGCGCCGGCGCCTGCAGCAGGCCGCGACCGGCTATGTCTGGCTGATCGAGCGGCCACGGTCCGCCGCGGGAATTCTATCGGCGGTGCTGTGGTCGGCCGGCGATCTGTTGGCCGGACCCGGGCGCCTGCGCGTGCGCCAGTGCGCCAATCCGAAATGCCAGTGGCTGTTCCTCGACGACAGCAAGAGCGGCACAAGGCGCTGGTGCTCGATGAGCGCCTGCGGCAACCGTGCCAAGGCGCACCGGCACTACCTCAAGCAAAAGAAGGGTTGAGGCGCCGGCTCAGCCTCCCAGCGGAATCCCGGTTTCGTACTTGATGCGGCTGAGAGAGAAACTGGTGCGGAAGCGCTTGATGTTGTGATCGTTGGCAAGCACCCGCCGGGCGAAGGCGTTGTAGCTTTCCATGTCGCGGCAGGTCACCACCAGCAGGTAGTCGATCTCGCCCGAGACGAAGTAGCATTGCTGCACGTTCGGCTCGGCCGCGATCTTGCGCTCGAAGCTGGCCAGCACGTCCTCCCGCTGGCGGTCCAGCTCGACGCCGACGAAGGCGAGAATCGTCTGGCCGACCCGCGCCGGGTCGACCAGCGCCACGTCCCTGATGATAACGCCTGCCTCGCGCAGCCGCCGCACGCGCCTGAGGCAGGGCGGCGGCGACAGGCCCACCCGCTCGGCCAGCTCCAGGTTGGTGATTTGGTTGTCCCGCTGAAGCGCATCGAGGATGCGCCGGTCGATCGCGTCGAGGGCGACGGGCGGTTCCGGCTCGGCCGGGCGTTTCCCGGGTCTGCTGCGCATGGCTTTTCACCGATTTCACGAAATTGAACCGTTTGCATTCCAGCATGAAAACTATGGCATCGAAATAGGAAATTTCTTTTCTAAGATTTCACGCTAGACTTTGACGCAGAATCGCGAGAAGGGGCCAGCCATGAGCAACCGCATCGACTCCTTGTCCAACCGCGTCGAAGTGCACGACCGCGATGCGCTGGCCGCCGCGCGCGCCCTGATCGACGCCTGCGCCGAGCCGGCGGCGATGGGGGAACTGGTGCGGGCGGCGGTTGAGCGCAACGCCGAATGGCGCGGCCGGCACTGCATCAACCTGCTGGCGCCCGAGGCGCCGACCAGCCCTGCCGTGCGCGCCCTGCTCGCCGCCGAGATCGGCACGCGCGCCGCCGAAGGCCATATCGGCGCGGTCAACCGCTGGTTTGCCGGCACGCGCCATATCGACGAGGTCGAGGCGCTCTGCGTCGAGTTGCTCAAGCGCTATTTCCGCTGCCACTACGCCGATCATCGCATGTGCGCCAGCATGGTCGGCAATGCCGTCGCCTATACGGCATTGACCAAGCCCGGCGACGTGGTGATGACCGCGCCCCAGCCGGTGGGCGGGCACTCCTCGAACCGCAACGACGGTCCTGCCGGCGCGATGGGCCGCGTGGTCGTCGACATCCCCTTCGATCCGGTCGAGCTGGTGGTGGACGTCGACGCCTTCCGCCGCGCAGCGCCCCTGGTGCGGCCGAAGCTGGTGGCGCTCGGCCTGTCGATGACGCTGTTCCCGCAGCCGGTGGCCGAGATGAAGGCGGTGATCCGGGAATGGGACGGGCGCTTTTTCTTCGACGCCGCGCATCAGCTGGGTCTGATCGGCGGCAGGCAGTTCCAGGACCCGCTGCGCGAGGGCGCCGACATCATGACCGGTTCGGCCGGCAAGACCTTCGCCGGCCCGCAATCCGGCATCATCGTGTGGGACGATCCGGCGATCACCGAGGCGGTCACCCACGCCGTCTTCCCGGTCTGGGCCGCCACGCACCAGGTCAACCGCGTGGCCGCGCTGGCCTATGCCGCGGCCGAAGCGATCGCCTTTGGCGAGAAATTCATGGCGCAGATCGTGCGCAACGCGCAGGCACTGGCCCGGGCCCTGCACGCGCGCGGCATCCCGATGCTCGGCGCCAACAAGGGTTTCACCGCCACGCAACAGGCGATCGGCGACGTGCGCGGCTTCGGCCGCGGGCTCAAGGTCGCCCAGACGCTCGAGCGCGCCAACATCATCGTCAACAAGAACTTGGTCCCCGCGGACAGACCCGAGGACTGGGACTTTCCGGGCGGAATCCGCATCGGCACGATCGAGGTGACACGCCTCGGCATGATGGAGGCGGAGATGGAAGCGATCGCCGAACTGGTTGCCCGCGTGGTCGTGCGCGGCGAGGCGCCCGAGCGGGTGAAGGCCGAGGCCGTGGCGCTGCGGTCGGGCTTCCAGACGCTCTACTACTGCTTCGAGAACGGCCTGCCGCCGGCGCTGCGGCCGGCCGGACGCCAAGCCTAGCCGCACCAGCCCTGACGGCGCTTGCCGTCATAGGGCCGGGCGAGACCGTGCGCCAGCAGGGCCTGGGCGATGTCCGTTCCGTCCGGCGCGGCGACGCGGGCCAGCACGCGCCCGCCATACTTGTCGTAGTGGATGTCGCTCAAGATGACCTCGCCCTGCGCCGCAAGACGCGCCACCAAGTCGCGCGCCGCGTCCGCTGCCTGGCGTTCGGCGGCGCAGCGGCCTTTCCGCTCCGGCGCGTCGATGCCGGCCAGCCTTATGTGAATGTCCACGTCCTGACCCAGCCAGATTCGCGCGGCCACCGCGATCGTATCGCCGTCGATCACCTGCAGCACCCGCGCCCGCACCGGTCCGGGCAGGGTTTCCGCCGCCCGCGCCGGGCTCGCGATCGCCGGCATCGCCGCCAGCGCCAGCAACGCCGCAACGCCCAATGTCGACCTTCCTGCCGACATGTCCGCTCCTGCAACTAATAAGATAAATATCCCTGCCAATTTGGCAATCAATAGTGACGTGGGCGAACTCTATCGACTCCGCTTGAACAAATCAAGAACTCAGTAGTGGTAGACCGCTATACCGGGTCAGAAATCGCTGACCCGTCCCTTGATCTCCCAATCGCCATAGCGGGTGGGTTCCGGCCCTGGCGGACCGCCGATTTCCTTCACCGGCGCCTGCCCCGGCTTCGCCGGCCCGGGCTTGCCCGTGGCCGGCTTCACGGGCCTGCTGGTTTCCGCTGACTTGCTCATGGTTGCAATATGGCGCGACGCGGGGCGCGGTAGAAGGACCGGGGGCGTCGGCAAATGAAAAAACTGTAACCCCTTGGCCGATTGACCCGAAGCGCGATATCCCCACCTATGGGACGGCACCGGCGGGCGGAGCGCGCCGGGGCGGGCGTAAGGAGCGCCTTGGGGAAATGAACTACCTGAAGACCGGGATCCTGCTGGCGGCGATGACCGCCTTCTTCCTGGCGGTCGGTTACGCGATCGGCGGCCAGGGGGGCATGATGCTGGCGCTGCTCGTGGCGGCCGGCATGAACCTGTTCGCCTACTGGAACTCCGACAAGATGGTCTTGTCGATGTACAACGCCCAGCAGGTCGACCAGCACAGCGCGCCCGAGTTCTATGGCATCGTGGCGGGGCTCGCCAGCCGCGCCGGCCTGCCGATGCCCAAGGTGTTCGTCATCGAGGACGACCAGCCCAACGCCTTCGCCACCGGCCGCAATCCCGAGAACGCCTCGGTCGCCGCCACCACCGGCCTCCTGCGCATGCTGAACCGCGAGGAGATCGCCGGCGTGATGGCGCACGAACTGGCGCATGTGCGCAACCGCGACACGCTCATCATGACCATCACCGCCACGATTGCCGGCGCTATCGGCATGCTGGCGAATTTCGCGATGTTCATGGGCCATTCGAACAACGACGAGCGCGGCGGCAACCCGCTGGGCCTGATCGGCGGAATCGTCATGATGATCGTGGCGCCGCTGGCGGCTTCGCTGGTGCAGATGGCGATCAGCCGCACACGCGAATACTCGGCCGACCGCATCGGCGCGCAGATCTGCGGCAATCCCGGCGCGCTCGCCTCGGCCTTGCGCAAGATCGAGCACTATGCGCACCAGGTGCCGAACATGCAGGCCGAGCGCAATCCCGCCACGGCGCATATGTTCATCATCAACCCGCTGTCGGGCGAGCGCATGGACAACCTGTTCTCGACCCACCCGGCCACCGACAACCGCGTCGCCGCGCTGCACGAACTCGCGCAGGAAATGCGCATGCGCGGTTTTGAACCGGACCTCATGGTCGAGGATCATCGTGCCGGCGTCGCTGGCGCGAATCCGCATGACGCGGCGGTCGGCGGCTGGCGCCGCGGCTCGGTCCCGCCCAGCGGCGGCCGCTGGAATCGCCGGCCCTGGGGATGATCCCCGGCCGCCAACCCGTTTCCAGGACATCGAGACAATCTGATCCCGGCCTCGCCGCGCGGTCGGTTGCGCTCGATATGGCGACAAGCGTGCTCAGGCGCGGCCGGGCGCTGGACGACGAGCGCCCC
>CAYMTM010000247.1:0-6485 GCA_964393375.1 uncultured Rhodospirillaceae bacterium | reverse complement strand
CCGGCCGATGCAGTGGCGGCGCCCGGCCAGCAGCGCCACGGCGCCAAGATCGTTCGCCTCGACCGCGAGATCGCCGTCCTGCGCCAGTTCCCGCAGTTCGGCAATCTCGCGCCGCGTCTCGACCAGGATCGACGTGCTCCATACGACTTCCTTGCCGGCGCGCGTCAGGCGTTCGGCTATCTCGGGCAAGAAAGGCTTGTAGAACGGCGTGCGCTTCGAGCAGACGATCTCGCCTAGGTAGACCACGTCGATCGGCGCCTCGTCGGCGATGCGAAAATAGAAATCGCGCCGACGCTCGCCCGGCCAGTTGAACAGCACCGGTCCCAGGCTGAGACGCGGCGGAGCCGCCGGCCCGTCCGCCATCGTCATCGCCATGCCTTGCGATAGGCGCCGCTGGTCGTGCGCCCTCCCTCGGCGAGCTCGGCCAGGCCGCCTGCCGGCGCCCCCCGGCCCGCGGCGATCGCATCGATCGCGGCTCGGAAGGCGGACGTGACGCGCTGGACATAGGCGCGCCCGCGCTGGCGTCCCTCGATCTTCAGCGCCCGCACGCCGGCTTCCCGCAGCTCCGGCAGCAATGCGGCGGCGTTGAGGCTCGTCGGATCCTCGAACAGGTGCGACGCCCGGCCGGACGCGCGGAACCTTCCCTTGCACAAGGTGGGGTACCCGGCCGCCTCGTCGCGGGCATAGGCATCGATGGTAACCCCGCCGAGGCGCACCAGCATCGCGTCGCCCCGCTCCTCGAACCGCACAGCGCCGGCCGGCGAGCAGACCCCGGCCGTGTTGGGCGACTGACCGGTCACATAGCCCGACAGCGCGCAGCGACCTTCTGCCATGACACACATGCCGCCGAAGGCGAACACCTCGGTTTCGACCGAGACCTCGCGGTTCAAGGCGGCGATCTCGGCGAGCGTCAGCACGCGCGGCAGCACCACGCGCTTGACGCCGAATTCCTGCCGGAAGAACTCGATCGCCGCCGGGCTCGATGCCGAGGCCTGCACCGACAGGTGCCGGCGCAGGCCGGGATGGGTCCGCCGGGCGTAGTCCAAAAGGCCTATATCGGCCAGGATCACGGCATCGACGCCCAGCCGCGCGGCGTCGTCCACGGCCTGTTTCCAGGCTTCGGTTTCGCCGGCGGGCGGATAGGTGTTGACCGCCAGATACACCTTGCGCCCGCAACCATGCGCATAGGCCAGGCCCTCGGACAGTTCGTCGCGGTCGAAGTTAAGGCCGGGAAAATTGCGCGCGTTGGTGCGGTCGCGAAACCCGACATAGACCGCGTCCGCGCCCGCGTCGATGGCGGCGCGCAGGGCCGGCGGCGTGCCCGCCGGGCATACCAGTTCCAGCGTCGTGCTGTTCACGGTCGGCGTTCCTCCAAGTCTTCCAACCGCGCGAGCCGCGCCGCGAGCCCGCGCAGGGCCTGCTCTTGTTCGTCGAGCCGGGCTGCCAGCGGCCGCTCGATCGTGCGGCGTAGGGCCGCGAGACACCGGTCCGCTTCCCGGATCGCGGCCAGCGCATGCTGCGCCAGAGGCCGGGCGATTTGGTCGAACGGCCACAGCGGCGCCAGCGCCAACGCGTCGATCCGCACGGGGTCGGCCTCCAGCGCGTTGCGCAGCGCCACGACGGGCGCCGTGTCGCCCTCGACGCCCAGCCGGCGCGCGAAGAACAGCGCGTCGCCGTCCACGCGGCCTTCCAGCAGTTCGACCAGCGCCGCGAACGTTCCGCGCACCGTCGTGCGCGGCGCCGGATCGGCGATCCGTCCGCGCGGCAGCGACCGCAGCGCGCCTCGCGCACCGTCGATCCGAAGGCGGAAGACGACCGGCAGGTCGGTCGGATCGATCAAAATGTCCGCCGGTCCCAAGGGGGCAAGGCGCGCGAACAGGCGCCTGTGCCGGCTAAGCGCGGCGGCCAGCATGGCGTCCAGCGCGGCGTCGACCAACCCGCCGGGCGCGACAGCAAGCGCGAGGCTCAGCGGCAGGATTGGCACGCTGGCGTGCGTTTCTTCGCTTTCGGGAGCCAGATTTGCCGGCGGCATCGCGCACCACCCGCGGCATGAAGGCGCGGAAGCTGGGGGACGGGTTCGGCCATATAGGGCAGAAATTCTTACCGCGCCCTTGATTCAGATCACTGCGCGGGCATGCTTTAACCTGCCTATTCAGCCGCCGCCGCGGCGGCGTGGCGCAAGAAATCGGGCAGCGTGAACAGCTCGACCTTTTCGCCGACGCCGCGCAGGTCGTGCCGGCCGATCAATACCAGGGGCTCGCGGCTGTGGCGCGCCACTTCCTTCGAGACCAGCAGGCCGCAATCGAGCTTGCGGCACATTTCCTCGATCCGGACGACGCGGTTGACCGCCGGCCCGATCACCGTGAAGTCCAGCCGGTCGGGCGCGCCGATATTGCCGAAGATCATCTCGCCCATGTGCAGCGCCACGCCGAACTCCACGCTCGGCTCCCCGCACTCGATGCAGGTGATGTTGTGCGCGCGCATCGACTGGATCGCCTCGCGGGCGGCCGCGAGCGCGGCGTTGCTGGCGATCTCGGCGTCGCGGTGGTCGAGCGGGAAGGCCGCCAGCATGGCGTCGCCGATGAACTTCATCACCTCGCCGCCATGGGCGCGCACCGGGGCCGCCATGCGCTCGAAATACCGGTTCAGCATGTCGATCAGCTTGGGCCCGCCGAGCTTTTCGGTCAGCGAGGTGAAGCCGCGCAGGTCGCAGTACCACAGCACGGCCGCGATCTTCTCCTGATCGCCGCGCTTGATCTGCCCGTTCAACACGCGCCGGCCGGCGACCGGCCCGACATAGGTCTCCAATACCGTGCGCGCCACCTCGCGCGTGGCGTGCACCTCGACCAGGAGCGCCAGCACGGGGATCAGCGCGTGAAGCCGCGCGATCTCGGCGTCGCTGAAGCCATCCGCCCGCGCCGTTGCCCAGGTCGTCACGCCGCCGATGCGGTTGGTGAAGGGCAGCGGCAGCGCCAGATAGTCCGTCATTCCTTCCGCGCGCAACTCCTCCAGCACCGGGAAATCCAGGACCGCGTCGGGGCCGACCAGGCGCCGACGCACCGTCCGGCCCTCCTCATATGCGACGCGTAGCGGGCTTCGCAGGTAGATATTGTCCTGCAGCACGTCATGGCCGCGGTCGATCTGCTCGGTGCAACCCGCATTGCCCTGGCGCCAGAAGATGCCGCGGGCGGCAACCAGGGGATGCAAGGTGCGCTGGCTCAGCATCACCCGCGCCAGGGGAAGGCCGGTTTCGACCAGGTGCCGACTGAGCGCCGCCAGGACCTCCGGCAGGCCCGCCTGCCGGCGGCCCTCGGTGACGATCCACTCGGCATCGGGGTCGGTGCAGTGCGGTTGCAGATCGGCGCCCGCCCGGGCTTCGTCGCGCATAAGCCATACCTTGGGTAAGGTCTTGATCAAAATGCAGGACTTGATTTTGCCCCGGTCAAGGAGCATGTGTCGATCATAGATTGGCATGCCGCGTGCCGGCGCAAGGACGCGCCGGCCCGCGCCAGGAGTATCGGCGATGTTCATCCAGACCGAAGAAACCCCCAACCCGGCGACGCTCAAGTTCCTGCCGGGCCGCGCGGTGATGCAAAGCGGGACTGCGAACTTCCCGACCCCCGAGTCCGCGGCGCGCTCGCCCCTGGCCGAGCGGCTTTTCGACCTGGAGGGCGTCAAGGGTGTTTTCCTGGGCGCCGACTTCGTGACCGTGACCAAGGGCGCGGACTGCGACTGGCACCTCATGAAGCCCGCGATCCTCGGCGTGATCATGGAGCATTTCACCGCCAACCGGCCGGTGATCCTCGAATCCGCGCCCGGCGGCTCCGGCGACGACGAGGACAGCGAGATCGTGGCCCAGATCAAGGACCTGCTCGAGACCCGGGTGCGGCCCGCCGTGGCCCAGGACGGCGGCGACATCATCTTCCAGGGCTTCGAGGAAGGCGTGGTCTATCTGCATCTGCAGGGCTCGTGCTCCGGCTGCCCCAGTTCGACCGCCACCTTGAAGATGGGGATCGAGAACATGCTGAAGCACTACATCCCCGAGGTCACGGAAGTCCGGGCGGTCTGAAGACGCTCACGGGGCGGGCACGAAGAAAGGGATCCCCAGCCACCGCCACCGCCCGTCCGGCCCCGGCATCGTGCAATTGACCCGCGCGCGCCCGGGCGAGAACGCGCCCGGCATGCGGACCTCCGCGCGGACCTCACCCAGGATCTCCACCACGGCGCGTCCCTGCTCCGAGGCGAAACAGGAAAGCTGGTCGAGCTTTCCCACCGCCGGGTCGACGGTGAAGCCGAGCGAGGGCGGGTTGTCCTTGACGATCGGATCGCCGGGGACGAGTTCGCGCAGCGGCAGCGGCAACGCGTTGACGGCGATGCGGAACCGCTCGGGGTCGCCGTAGGACTGGCTCAGCGTGAAGCGCGGCAGGGCGAACATGCCGAGGCTCGGATGGGCGACGCCGGAATGCGGGCCGAAGGCGGCGGCGAACCCGCCGCGCTCCAGCACCAGCGCCACGGCCCGGTTCCACTCGCCGTAGGGATAGGCGAAAAGCAGCGGCCGGCGCGCCCATTGCGCGCCCAGTTCGGCGCGGAGCTTCTCGATCGACCGCTGGATGTCGCTTTCGGCGCGCTCGACCGGCGTCGTCGCCAGCCGCAGGTCGCCCGCGCCCTGGCTGCCGATCCCCACACCGGCCGCGAACAGGGCCCGAACCTCGTCCCAGCCCATGTAATCGACGTTTCCGGCCGCAATGCGGTCAGTCGGCACAAAGACGGTGAAGGGCAGGCCCGCCGCCTTCAGGCGCGGCCAGGCATCGCGATAGATCGAACGCAGCCCGGAATCGAAGGTCAGCGCCACGGTCCGGTCGGGCAGCGGCTTGCCTTCGCGCAGGGCCTGCACGATCTCGCCCAGCGCCATCACCGTATAGGCGCCGCTCTTCAGCTCCTTGAGATGCGCCTCGAACTGCTCGAGCGTGACGGTCGCCGCCGCGCGGCCGGGGCCGAGGCGCGGATAGGCCAGCACCACCGCGGCGTCGCTCGCCCGGGCCGGCGCCTGCGCGAAGGCGAGCGGCGCCAAGGCAAGCGTTGCGATAGCCGAGCCCCGCCGCATAGTCCCTACATCATCGCCGGCGCCAGTGCGCCGTCCTCGATCAGCGGGTAGCGCCGCGGCTGGAACAGCTGGTAGTGCCACCACTCCTTGGCGTAGAAGTCCCACCCCGCCGCCGACATCAGGCCCAAGAGGATCAGGCGGTTGCGCTGGGCCTCCTGCGACACGGCGGTATCGGCGTGATAGGACAGCGGCGTGATCGCGTCGAAGCCGGTCCCCATCTCAAGCCTGCGCCCGTCGCGGGTGGCAAGGGTAAGGTCGACGGCGACGCCGCGGCTGTGATGCGACCCGCGCCTTGGATCGGCGATGAACTCGGAGTTCGGCATATGGTTCCACAACGCCCATTGCGCCGCCGGCGGCCGATAGGCGTCGAAGACAAGGAGCTTGAGGCCGAGCGGCTCGGCCAGCGCCATCGCGCGCCGGAGTGCCGCGCCGGCATCTTCGTGCAGGTAGCATGCGGATCGCCGGTAGATCGGCTGTCCCGTCAGGTTGTCCGCCGTCGCGTAGCGCAGGTCAACAAAGACGTCGTACGCGGGCGGCGCGATCTCCACCAGCGCCATCCCCGAACCAGCTCCTGTGCGTGGTCTCACCCCGGCGACACGTTAGCATGCGCCGGGCCGAAACGGGCGACCATGATCGCCGGGGCGGCGGGACGATGACGATCCTGGCGTTCGATTGCGCCGGGGCTGCCTGCTCGGTGGCGGTCATGCGCGGACCGTCGGTGCTGGCGCGGCAGTCCCGCGCGCAGACGCATGGCCAGGCGGAAGTGCTGTTGCCGATGATCCAGGCGACCATGGCCGAGGCGGGCACGCGCTACGCCGATCTGCGGGCGATCGCCACGACCCTCGGCCCCGGCTCGTTCACCGGGCTGCGCGCCGGGCTGGCAACGGCGCGCGGCCTGGCGCTAGCGACCGGACTGCCGGCGGTCGGTATCAGCGTGTTCGACGCGGCCGCGCATTCTGTTGCGCCCGAGGAACGTCGCGGCGCCTGCGTGCTGGTGGCGGTCGATACGCGGCGCGACGACCTTTTCGTGCAGGCGTTCGACGCCGCGTTGCGCCCGGCAGGGCCGGCCAAGGTGGCCGACGCGCTCGATGCGCTGGCGGGCGCGCCGCCGGGCCCGCTGGTGCTGGCGGGCGACGCCGCATCGCGGCTGGCGGCGGCGCTCGGCGTGGCCGGGCGCGAGGCTATCGTCGCCGCATCGGCGGGCCCGACCGACGTCACCGTGGTGGCGCGGCTTGCCGCGCGCCGTATGGCCGATGGAAGCAGCCCGGCGTCGCTGCAGCCGATCTATCTGCGCGCGCCCGACGTAACCCCAGCGCCGACGCGCCGGCGCTAGCCCGGATTTCTCACAGCATGTAGGGCTGTGGCTCCGGCGGCTGGCGTG